>NZ_LUKQ02000370.1 GCF_001647025.1 Endozoicomonas atrinae | reverse complement strand
GATCATCCTGAGTTTTAATCTGACTGGCTATTTGATCTACCAGTTTTTCGTTGATTTCAACGCTCATTGTTATTCTCCATTTTGGAGTATTAACGACAAGCGTTTACACAATTTAAATTACATTCCCTCCGATTGCGAGTAATCGTGTAAATAAATTCTTCAATTCACCCAGTTCTCTTTCCATTCTGGGAAATAACGATTCTCTTTCATTTCCGAAACCAGCACTATTTTCTGCTTTATATTCAGCTGGTCTTCTAGCAGCATCGACACAATCAAGTTCATCTTCTTTCTGTATTTTTAGTTTTCTGTCGAATATGCCTTGCCCCTGTACACTGGTGACAACATCTCCCAATTTCAAACCTTTGTTTCTAGAATCACTAATAAATCGAAAAAAATCACCTCTAGTACTTAAACTCCTACCAAGAAAGCGGCGATCCTCAGTCTTCATAAGGCGAGTGGTTTCGCATTGCCCATCTATAAACGATGAAATACCAGCGCGACTATAACTATCAAGCTGCATTATTCCCACCAAAAGTTAACTTATATTCATTACCGTTTAATTCGCTGTTTTGACAGTTGCCTCTAATTTTTTATCCCCTAACTTCCATAATTAATGAAAACACGAACGAGCCAAAAAATTAGACAGAGTTATTCTTTTGGTCATTCACCCCAAAAAACAATACCATATCAAATAACCAGAAATATTCGATGCCATATGCCCAGCTACTTGTTAAAGGCCACAGTCACATCAACACACTTAATTCATTTCGCCATGACGAATTCAGGCCATCTGACAAAGGTTCAGAAATGACTTCGATCTGATCGCTTTCTTCACCGTGCCATTGCAAAACCAGATTATGACCATGGTCGTCAATTTTACGAGAGACCATTTTTTCATCTTCCCAATACCACTTCTGACTCAGATTTTCATTACAGGTGTCGACATAAAGGCCGTTATTATCATCTATACCCAAACACTGGTTGTTGCCACTTCGGCTTTTATAACGTTCTTTAGCATCAAGCCCCCAGGTTTGATGGCGATTATTGGGTACGCACGCCTTACCGATAATCCGTCCATTCTGGTTTGTCAGGCAAAGGTTATCAGCATACAGTGACCGAAGTTTTACATGTGCTTCAGGCTCAAATATGGGGTGAGACCAATCAACGGTTACAAACGCCTGAGTGGACTGGGTCAGGCTGGAAGCACCTGCGGGTTGGTACCAGCCAAACAGAAAGTCCCAGCCAACATAGCCAAACTGAGCCTTAATATTTGTGGCCGCCGTCACAAGGAATTTGGTGGTGCCGTTTTGCTCTGGCGATACTTCATACACTACGTCCATGTTAGGTACGAAGTTGCTGTACGCTATAGGGTTAATTTTGTTTTCATCCCACATCTTGCCGCCCCAGGCAATACCGGCGGTAAAATAGCACCCCGCCTCATTCCTCAGTAGTAATTGACATTCGTCAAGACTCCGCTCCCAAGTAACGGAAAAATTATTCTGACTGCTGCTGTTTCTGATTCGGTACTCCTTTGTATCCCAGGAGAGCGATCGTGACATCGAGAGTCCAAAGGAGGCACCCACTTCAGCAGAGCCTTTTGGTCCTTCAGCACTCAGTTCAGCACCGACCTTGCCATTAACACCGATGCTGACGGTACTGACCTGTTGGTGGTTATACTCAGGATTTTCGTTACCTGGAAGCCCTGACATAATTGTCGGTTGAACACCACTGACCGGCTCAACGCTCATTGAATAAGAGTGCGCAAAGGGGCCAAGACGGGTATGCCTGTGAATGTTGCTTTGCTTCCAGGCATTCTCCTGAAGTAAACGATCCCTGAGATGTATGCCGGCACCGGTATTCCCATCAGAAACGGAAAATCTCACCAGTTTGACATTTCGTGTGTTACCTGAGTGATCGGGTTTCGGTGCAACCACTGAACGGATCATGGATACATTAACATTGACATCAATGGAGGCATCACCTTGGCAATAATCCATGGTTCCGCTGAAGTCTTTAGAGTCGTGCAAATTGCAGCGAATGTTTCGTCGAGTTAACTTGAGGTTGAAATTTTTCTCGGGAATGTAAGGGACATGATTCCCTACACTCCTGGCAGATGTCATGGGAAATGGTATATCGTAGTCTCTGGCTTGCGCGAAGGCGCTGGGTAGATCAGATTCCATATCAACGATCAGTGCCTGAAGGGCTTCAGAACTGCTTGCCAGTCTAAACTCTGGTTGACCGTTTTGCGACCTTAGGACGACATACGGTGCACTCACCGCTACCCCCGTCAACTGAATCAATTTATTTTGTATCCGCTCCATGGTCTGTATGGATGCAGGACCTGCCTGAACGAAGTCCGGACTGAAGAGAATGATTGTTGCACCACCATTAAAGGCTGACATGATTTCGGCATATGGGTCTTCATCACCGGTAAGATCAACATAAAGACGATCATAGGATCCCAGTTCCAAAGCATCCAAACCGCCATTCACATCCATGGCTTCAGCCTGTATGCCTGATAAACGACTGAAGTTACCTATACGATAGTCCACAGACCAAGCGGTCAGTGAAAACAGGATGGCACTGGTTGCCACTATGCCAGACAACAAGGTTACGTTCATTTCAAATCACCCAATTGTTTATCTTTAGTTACCTTAAACTGAGTATTGACAGCCTATTTTTCGGTAAATTTAGGAGCACTTGGCCAGTGATGGCGACTGATAACGATGCTACGGCCCCCGGAAGGCCAGCTTCCCAATGGGGATTTCCAGAAATAATGCTTTTTTGTTTCCGAATTATTAAAAATGGTTCGATAATTGAGTATGAGATCAACGTTAGTCGCATCCAATGGAATTTCACCTAAAGTTATCCCCGAATAGGCGTAGATACTGGCGGATCGATGCGTTTTACCAGTCTCAGGACACTCATAATCAAGGTCAGCGTGAATGGAATAGTTGCCGTGGTTATTAACTTTAATTTCAAAAAATGAGATGGGCTTGAGCCAATTCGGGATGACTCTCTCTCCATCAATGGATGAAAAGGTGAAGGCGATGGGAACAGCCTCAACCACATCGGTCAGATCCGAAGGCCATATAAAACTGACAACTTGCCCGCTCACATGCGTTTGATAATAACCAGCAGACACACTACCCTGACCTGTTAGTCCTTTGAGTAGTTCAGCACTGCCGCTGATTTGAAATTCAGAGTTATTCAATTCTGAGCCCAGTGACAGTCCGGCGTCGGCCATGATAACACTGGTAATCACACCAAACCCCTGAATAATTCCGTTATCAACCAGCATGTTGTTGTTATGAGCCACCGATTTCAGTGTGTTCATTTCTCGATGCAGGGTATCAACAGGGTTTCTCATCACCTGTTGAGCTTGAAGTGCCCACTGGGAAACCATTGATCCGCGTTTGGCAAATGCCCAGGTCATCTGAGCGTTACCAGAAGCCTCAACAGCGTCAAGCTCAGCCCCCAGATTCAAGCCTGATTGCTGCACGTGACCTTTGGTCAGCACCAACGATTTATTCAGTGGGATCGACTCTATCTCAAGGTCATCTATGTCGACACCGGAATACCTGAATGTGCCCGTTGTGGCATCAATAATGCCGATGGCACCCACCTTTATGCTGGAGCTTAAATTCCAGTTCCCCCACCAGTGTGGGTAGGTGGTTCGGATTAACTGGTTAAATTGCTTGTTAAAGTAGCCTGGTGTCAAAGGTGAAGCGGCATGAGCCATCTCGGCCAAGCCACATACAAAGCTTAAAAGCCAATACCAGCCAACACATCGCCAAGTCTTACCTAGTCGAGGAACTTGCATAGCGGGAGAAAATTGGATAGACATAAAAAAGGGGGCGTACAACACGACTCGCCCCGAGCATCTGGAGTTTTTTGCCAATTCGCCTTGGTGGAAAAAAACCGGTGCGGACTGCAGACCAACACCGGAATCCCTTATGAACCTATATTGACCCCTAATCTGTCTTACCCGTCACTACTCAAATCGTCTCAATTGCGTCGCCAGCTGCTCGGCCGTTTGCAGTTGCGCC
>NZ_LUKQ02000037.1 GCF_001647025.1 Endozoicomonas atrinae | reverse complement strand
GCAGCGGCACACCTGACACGGTGACCACCGGCACCGGGGAAAGCCCGGTCATGGGATCCGGCACCACCAGTACCGGCAGCGGCACACCTGACACGGTGACCACCGGCACCGGGGAAAGCCCGGTCATCGGCACCACCAGTACTGGCAGCGGCACACCTGACACGGTGACTACCGGCACCGGGGAAAGCCCGGTCATCGGCACCACCAGTACTGGCAGTGGCACACCTGACACGGTGACCACCGGCACCGGGGAAAATCCGGTCACGGGATCCGGCACCACCAGTACCGGCAGTGGCACACCTGACACGGTGACCACCGGCACCGGGGAAAATCCGGTCATGGGATCCGGCACCACCAGTACCGGTACCTCAGGGAGAAGAGATCGCCGTGACTCGGGTATTGGTGGGTCGCTACCTTCAACACCAACTTCTTCTCCATCCACACCATTCGAAAGGGAATCAGCAGTGTCACCGAACGTGACCTGGCCTTCAGTGCTTACGGACAGCCATTCGGCAGCCCCCACTGGAGAAGGCTTCAAGGAATTGGAGCTGTGGTTAAACGATATCCCAGTTAACCGTGATGATGTCAGTGTTTCTAGTGTGTATCGGGACGTGGTTGCTCTTCAGGAAGATGCGAACGCTATGGCTGCTAAAGTGGATGAATTTAATAAGTGGAAAAAAGCAGAGAAAGTAAAAGCAGACAGACTTCCCTGGATAGAGGAGCGAGCACTTGAGCCAAGTAATATTGGTTTACGAAATTCGATTAAAGTCAAAATTACAGCTCTGAAGAAAGAAATAGATAAGACCTTCGAGCTTTTTGAAAGTAAATATCCGCAACAAGGTAGCGAGATTGCTGAGCTGAGAAGAATAGCCAGTGTTTACAAGCGAGATCTTGATCGTCAGTTAGCAGGTATTGAAAGATCAAATGCTGTAATCAGTAGTGGGGACGCGGTTGAGGAATGGCTTGAAAATCTTAATAAGATCACTAATAAATACCCAAAGACAGATACCCCCCCCAGGACAGATGACTTTATTGCCGAGGTATTTCCATATTTAGCAAGTGAATTTAGATTAAATAGTGGTGAGGGTTGCAGTTACCTTGCGGGTCAAATCATCGATCGAGTTGAAAAAGAATTGGTTGATAGGTGTGCTGAGGAGGTTAAAGCAACTCGTGATCATGCTCAGCGTCAATTGCTATATATGCAGTATTCTGAGAGGTTACAACTATTTCACCCAGATAGAATACCTGCACGGGTTCATCAGGATAAGTTGAGCCCTAGAGGCAAACAGTTTGTATCGGAAGCAATCAAGCAGCATAAGGTAGCACTTAACAAGTTGTTTGAAGGTGATGAGAAACGGCCTGAAGTAGAAAAAACTGACAGCCAGAAACAGGCCATCAGAATGATAGAAGACGATAACATCAGACCGATGTTGCTAGCGTTGATCAATAGCTTAAAGGAAAGTCATGAGGGTGTTCAGAACGAAGCGGTACAAGGAAAAGAAAATTTAAAGGCTGCTTTCATCAATGGACTTCTGGAAATCAGGGATCAATCAGGCCTTGATCCTTTACCGGATATGGACGATGTACTGGTAGTATGCAAGGAGGATCTTGAAAAGACTAATTCTAATCTGGCTGTCGAATCTATCCGCCAGCACCAGAATACGCTACAGGCAAAGGGAAGCAGGGATCCAGTTACTGGCCAATACCAATACGATGGCGAGTTTCGTTATGTAAAACTGCAAAATCGCGTTGAAAGTCTTAAGAAGAGGCTAAACCTGGAGCCTGAAGACAAGTTCCCTCAAGCAACTGGTCGTACCGCTGAATTTATGAGGGCGTTTAACAGCTCAGAAGGCATTCTTGACACCAAGGCTTTAGACAATTTTAACGATAAGAGAGATGGAAATTATACAAAAATAAAGATCAGCGGAGGAAACGGCCCTCTGAATAAATTTTTTGAGGGTATTGACGGTGCTTATTATTGTATAGCGGATGAAGGTGCTGAAAGCGTTGTTGTAGAAAAGGGAAAGCCTGCAGGCATCGTCTTTGAAAAAAACAGGAATGGTCAATGGCATGGCATGTTGGGTGATAAACATTATACCATTCATCCTCGGTTTATGTACCTGCGCCCGGATTACGAACCTCCCTTTGCAGGCAACTGGTTGCCAGTCAGAGCCGATGATGGCAAGACAGGTATTCTGGTGTTGCAGAGAAGAGAAAAAGGAAGTCAATACTTTTTATACGAGCCTGATGGTAAAGGGGATTTAAAGCCCAAGCCGATAGGGGCAAGTAAATCAGAAGAAAGCGTTACAGAAACGGTTGAGGCTGAGTTTTTTCTGAGAGCTGCAAGGGGGCCAGGCTTAGTTGATACAAGCAGGTACGCTGATGTAACAGCTGATTCCAGAGAAAGAGGCAAAGCAGAAAAACTGCTTGGGGCATTTGACTGGCTTCGTAAACAATGGGATTCAAAGGCGAAGCGTCAAGAGCTGGCTGCATTATACAGGCAAACTGTGCATGATATTTCTTCACGTTCCAAGAGACAGAAGCTCGATAGATTGATTCATACCGAGAACCAACATCAACTGTTGAAGAGTAAATACGCAGACCCCAGTCAATATAGCGGTGTTCACTTCAGAAAAGTAGACAGAAAAAAACTAGGTACAGACATGGCCGATGCCGGTTTGGCACCAAAGCTTCAACGATACCAAAAACTTTCTATTGATGCTGGCTTGGATTTAGTTGGGAGCAGCTATTTTAAGAAAAGTCTTGAGCGGCGTGCTAGTAAGGAATTGATTAAGCTTAGTGAGACTGATCTTGAAAAATTTAAAGATGATGCCTTTAAAAATATGAAGGTATTTTCCGGTTGTGAAATTAATCCTGAGGCAGAAAAGGGGACCGAAGGTTCTATTCAACAGGTGGAGTTGAATTTTGCGAAAGTGATCAAGATGAATCGCGATCGCCAGTTTCGTTTGAACATGGGCGTGAATGATTTAACGCATAAGCTAGGGGGTGGTTTAAGAGCGCATCACCCGAAACCAGAGAAGCTGGATATATACCGTGATGATGAGTTGGTTGATTTTGTAATTACCCAGTTTAAAAATGGAGAGCTTCCTGACTGGGTTCAAGTGAATGGTGATTCATTCTGTAATGATCTGGTACAACTGTTGCTGGTAAAAAATGAGCGGGACTTTTGTATCAGCATGGGACGGCGTTTGGGAGTGCAGAAAGACAAGCTGACCAAGGTGAAAAGTGAAAGTCAGCTAATGAAAAAAGGAGAGCTTAAAGCTGCCTGCCAGGTGTTGAATCTGGATATGGCGCTATTGGCTGGAGAACAGAGAGAGGCGAATGATCGAATTAAAGACCACTACAGCAAGCCTCTTGATGAGCGAAACCGGGTAATGTTGTCTTTTGAGCAGAGAGGGCTAATGTTGCGTGGTACTCAGCCCGAAATCGCTGAAAAGGTGTTTGATTTCGTTAAGAACATGAGGTTGAAGAGGAAAGGCTTCAATAGCCTGAATCTGGTGTTCAAACTGGGTACTGGCTATGGAAAAAGTAAAACCATTATCCCTCTTGCTGCAGATCAAGCCTATCAAAAAGGGCATCGAGTCCGAATCATTGCCCCGCCAAGTAATCAGGCTGAACTGGATCACTCACTTTATCATTATTTTGCTGAGCAGGGGATTGAGTACAGAAGGCTGGATCTTTTCGAAAAATATGTACCTTCGAGGGAGTCTGTTTCTCCTGCTAAATGGTGGTCAGAAAAGAATCTGGATGAAATTCTGAAAATGGTTGAGAAGAAAGAGCCCTTAGGTATCTCAACAAAAGATGTTCAGTTACTGAAAACACTGAAAGAAAAATTAAAAACAACATTGCAGTCACAGAGAGAAGCGTTAAAAGCAACTCGTTCACAAGACGAAGTAGAGGTGTTGAGCCAAGAGGTACTTCAGACCAGAAATGAAGTCGATATATTGGAAAAAATAGTGGACTCTTTGCAATACGGAGGTCTGAATATTTTTGATGAGTATGATCGATCTGTTATGCCTGGGAAAGTAGAGGAGCTTGATGAGCTGACGGCAGATATCGTATGGGCACTGAAACCGCTGAATATGCCGGAATCGATAAGTTCCAGGGAAGTCGTAGAGGTACAGGCTGCATTTTTGAGTGGTAGTAAGTATAAAATCAGCCTTTCGGCAACCACGGGATCTGGCTTTACCATGGCCGCATTGACTAAATCAGCAACGGTGAAAGAAGCTGCAGGTAAATGTGTGTCGGATCCAAAGACAACCGATGCCAGGTTCTTACACTGGCTCGCGAACTCGGCACCTATTTTTTCCAGAGGAACCTCAACACCAGAAGCTAGGGTTCGTATCCTGGCGCAGGCGATGGAAGAATCAGGAAAGGATAAGCAAATTATTCTGATTGATGGTAATGATGATGGGAAGAACCGGTTTGAGAGCGTCAAGAGCGATTATAATAACCTGAAAAAAGCGCGAGGGGGGAAAGCCCGGGGGCTTCTGTATTATAACAATCAGAAACAGCTCTGTTTGTATCATCCGCAAGATAAAAAATACCAGGGGCCTGATGCAGTGGTGACACCTGAAATGGAGGCTTTGATTCGTAATCATCCTGAGGATTATGATCTACGACTGGACAATACTCAGGTGGTTGGAACGGATGGTCCTCAATATGATAAAAGTGTATGTATTGTTTTTGGCTTTCTTGAAGACTCCAGCGGCCGCGGCAGTGTAACACTGCAGAAGATAGGTCGTGGCATGCGTAAGTCTGGAATTCTCAAAATGCAGAAATTATATATGGTCATGGACCCATCGACTGATCTTGATAAGGCTTGTGTCAGTGATGATGTCAGGGAAACGCATAAGAATCTGGTTGCTGCCTATGAGGCAGCATGTGATGAAAGGAACCAATCCTGGAATAAGCTTGAACAAGCCCTCAGCGATCACTCAATAGATAAACTAGGCCCTGAGCAACAACGTGTGATCCATTCAAAACTGCATGTTACGCCACCTGACAAAGATGGTAGCTATGAGGATAATCTTGCCCGTGATCTGGACGCATATGTCAACTCATGGGAATGCGATGTCTTTCCAAAAGATGAGCCTCTAGTAAAGGCGCTGAAAAATTTCAAGAAGGCCCAGAGGCTTGAGCATGACAGGTATCATGAGATGGTTGGCGGAGTTATGGCACTCCGTGAAAATTCGCAAGCTGTCAAAGATCGTGAAGATGACATTGACAATGGTGTTAAGCGCTCTGAAGCTGAAGATATTTTATTTGACGCTCATGTCTGGCGTGATAAAGAGGCGGGGGCAGTGCTTAAACAGGTTAAGCTTCATGATGTACTGACTGCAGATACCGGTAGTTCAAGAACTCAGGCTTACAATCATGACGTGTATGTTAAAGAAATGGAAAAACAATTGAGAGCAGTGGTTCATAAAGAGTTAAAGAAAATAGAGAGGGAAAGCTTTGAGAATTTTGATAAACAAGCGCCTCTTGAAAAATTTGCCCGCAGCTCACATATGGATAGGGAAATTGAGGAGCGTATTCGTAGTTTACAGGAAAACGGATTCACTCCGGATTCTCGGGTAGAGAAGCGTAATGTTCCTTCTGCGCTGAAGGGTTATTGTGGGGGGATAAAAGCTGATGCCAAAGCTGTGTTCAGCGAGCTTGAGGTGCTTTGCAATAGTGGCGAAACACCGAAAAAAGAAAGTGAGGGTGTTGAAAAGCTTGTGCTCGCTAATCCTAAAGACTGGGAAAAAGTAACTGCTGTATACGCTGCCTTTAATAGAAAATTTGCCAGGGTGGAGTCTGGAGACCTGGAGGCTCTGACAGAGTTTTGTCGTGAAACAAATAGTGCTTTGGAGACTTTCTATCATGATCTGGCCACTGTACTGTCTGGTATAAAATTTGTACCAGGAAAAGGCAGTAACAATGTCACGAAATTTGGGAAAATGTGCGATATTTTAGGAAGAGGAATGACTGAATTACACCAGAGTAATTATGGAAGGATTCGTGACAGAATAAATAAGTTCTATCCACAAGAGGGAAACAAGCCCCCTACTCAAATCCAACTGGTTAAATCTGGCAGACCAAGAGGCTGGAACTGGAAGGTGGACGTTTCTGGACCGTCAGGTCTGGCGAAGACAGAATATAGCTCCCTTGAAAAGGTGAGAAAAGAAAACAACTCCAAGCAAATGGCCAGAACAGTATTAAGAAAAGGTAAGGATCCTCAATTAGTGGCCTGTCTAGAGCATATTAAAAATGATCTTTTGAAAGCTCGTAGAAAATATGGAAAAGAGCTAGAAGCTGGTGCGATTCAGTCTCAGGATAAAATAGTTAGAAGGAGAGCAAGTAAATTAAAATGATCTTTGATAATGGAAGAAATAATTTTCTAAAGGTTTTCGTTGATAACGTTTGAATGAAATGAATGTGCTTTATTCAATGGTGTATCAAACGTATTCATAAGATGGTGTCTGGTTTCTATGTTTAAGCAAACAAGGCGTGATATATGTCATTAATACCCAGTGGCAAGGAACGCCGCTCGATTAAGCGTCATCAGTTGCAGGATTATCTTAAAATTTACAATCGCAACACTATGAGGGTTATGGGGAGTATTGGAAACATCAGTTGTAATGGCTTAATGCTGATCAGTTCTGTCCCTGTTTTGATTGGTGCGGTTTACAATATGCGAATTATTCTTCCAGACGATGAAATGGGTGAGCGGTATCTGGACTTTGATGCACGGTGCCACTGGTGCAAGCCAGATGTTGGCCCGGAATATTTTGACTCTGGCTACAGTATTGTTAATGCGGGTCATGATATTATTGACTTGGTTGAAACACTGAAAAGTTATTTTACCTTTGGCGAAGTCACGGACTGACGTTTTCAGGTAAAATTTTGTGTTACCGATCGATTGCTGTCCCAGGTCGTCATGTCTGCTGATTACGTTGTCCCTGCACAAGTTATAACGGTTGAAACCGAAATCAAGAAAAGCCGTTTTATTGCCTGTATTTCTCCTGCTCATTCCCGTCAGGAAGCGCTGTCGTTTGTCGAAGCAAAACGTATCGAATACCCGGATGCTACTCATTACTGCTTAGCCTTTGTTGCAGGTGCACCGGATGGTGGTGCGGTAGTTGGTTTTGATGACGATGGAGAGCCTTCCGGTACGGCAGGCCGACCAATGCTTAATGTCCTGCAACACAAGCGTATTGGTGATGTTGTGGCCGTGGTGGTGCGTTATTTTGGTGGAGTGAAACTGGGTGCCGGAGGTCTGGTCAGGGCTTACAGTGCCTCTGTTCAGCAGGCCTGTGAAATATTGCCTCTTGAGCAGCGGGTTGCATTAAGAAGTGGTGTTCTTGTCTGTGACTACGCTCATGAACAAATGGTTCGTCATCACCTTGAACAGTTTCACGCGACGCTTGAGCAGTGCGACTATGGTCAGTCAGTCAAGATGATGATCTCAATACCAGAAACCGGAAGTGAGAGTCTTGCTCATCATTTGCACGATGTAAGCCGGGGGCAAATTATTATTCAGTGGCAGGATGAGGATGTCTGAAGTTTTCTTTCTCAAGAACGTGCGATTAAAGCATAAGCTCTGGTAAATAAAAAGGGGACTATAGATCCCCACTAATTATTGCTCTCAAACTCAATAGCATCTTCATAGACCCAGTACTTCTGGTCCTTCAGAACTTGGTTGTCGGTCATGGCCATAAATAGTCCGGTCCCAAGTGGAGGCATGGTGCTTTCTCCCATGTATTGCCACTCGATTCTCTGTCCTGCTATCGCCTGCAGGCAAAGCGGGTAATTACCCTTGAAAACCGGGGTAAATGTACCGTGGCGTTTATCTCCTTCTTTCATTGTTTTCCCTCCTCTTCTCAAGCTTGATATCGGCCACAATATTGCTGACTGAGAGTATTTTTATTGATTGAGGAACGGCGTCCGTATTTTAAGGGGCTGGCTGGCTTCTTTTGACTGAGCCAGCGATACTGTAGTGTCTCAGGACTGAGTGGTTAGCAATCAGCACCATTGAAGGCTATTAAATGAACTCTTTTTATTTTCACGACTATGAAACTTTCGGTGCCGACCCTGCCCTTGACTGGCCTGCTCAGTTTGCAGGTATCCGAACAGATACAGAATTGAATGAGGTGGGTCAGCCTCTGAATATTTTCTGTAAGTTGCCGGAGGATCATTTGCCTAATCCTATGGCTTGTCTGGTAACCGGTTTGACGCCGCAAAAGGTTAACGAGCAGGGGGTAGTGGAACCAGAGTTTATTCGCAGCATTCATACTGAGTTAATGGTGCCAGGCACCTGCGCGCTGGGCTATAACACCATCCGCTTTGATGATGAAGTAACCCGGAATATCCTTTACCGTAACTTTTATGACCCCTATGCAAGGGAGTGGCAGAATGGTAACAGCCGCTGGGATTTAATCGATCTGGTCAGATTGACGGCTGCTTTGAGGCCTGAAGGTATTGAGTGGCCGCTGCGGGAGGATGGTTTCAAAAGTTTCAGACTGGAAGAGATCACGGCTGCCAATGGCATAGACCATGGATCAGCTCATGATGCTCTGTCGGATGTGCGGGCGACGATTGCGCTGGCAAGGTTGGTTCGGCAGCGGCAGCCCAGAGTATTCCAGTTCTATCTCTCTCATCGTGGTAAGAGAGAAGTTGCCGGACTCTTAAACCTGGTCAATCAGCAAATGGTAGTGCATGTGTCTGGTATGTTTGGAGCACAGCGACATAATCTGGCCGTTGTGATGCCTCTGATTGATCATCCGGTAAACCGCAACGGTATTGTTGTCTATGACCTGTCGGTAGATCCGGAGCCCTTACTGAATTTGTCGGTGGAAGATATCCGGCGACGGCTGTTCACGCCAGCTGATCAATTGGGGGATGGTGAAGAGCGCATCCCGTTAAAGACCATTCATATTAATAAATGCCCTGCGGTTGCTCCACTTGCTGTTTTGAGGGCAGAAGATCAGGATCGCCTCGAAATAAACCTTGCCAGGTGTGAAGTGCACCGAAATCAGTTGATGGCTGATAGAAGGCTGACCGCAAAACTTAAGGAGGTGTTTTCAGAGTCTCTGACTATGAAGCATACTGATCCAGATCAGATGATTTATTCTGGTGGTTTTTTTTCACCCGCAGACAAGAATGAAATGAGCCGTATTTTAACGTCGAATCCTTCACAGTTGTCTCAACTTGGTCTCTCTTTTTCAGATAAGCGACTGGAAGAAATGTTGTTTCGATATCGTGGTCGGCACTATTTTGAAACCATGGATGGAGAAGATCAGGGGCTTTGGAAGCAATATTGCCGCGATCGACTGTCAGGACAATTAAATCCGGAAAATACTCAGTTATTAACGTTTGATCATTTCTGGAATGAATTGGGAGAGGCTCAGGCAATGGCGGAGGGGGAACCGAAAAAACAGCATATATTGGCACAATTGTCTGATTATGTTCGGCAGCACGAGAATGCCCTATTCCGTTAGTATTTTTATTGATCGACAATTCAGTTGGCTACAGGTGAATGAATATTTTTTGAAACTGCGGCCATCCAGATAAATTAGCAAGTAAGCACATATGACTTTATGTGCTTACGCTTATTGGAATGAATGCTTTACTACCAGGTTCAGCTGTTCTGCCAGTCGACCGTAAATGGTTGGTTTTTCAATGTAATCAACAGCACCCGCTTTAATTGCTGCAACAGCACTGGATACATCATTGTGATGGCCTAGGATGATGACTGGAACCTGGTGGTTGCCACTGGCCAGATCCTGCATCAGGTTTAACGCCTGACCATGAGGCTGGTCATTTGCGGCAATGATACAGGATGGCTGATCTGCTTTAAGTGCATTCAACAGTTCAAAGTGTGAACTGAAGCAGATAAGCTCCATGGATTTTTCATGGCACAGGCTGCGAATAGTCTCGGTAGTGCCGGAATCCTGTTCCAATAAGTAGACTGAGCAGTGGGTTGCGAGATTCATAAAGGCAGCCTTGCGGTAAAAAGAAACCTGTATTGTTGCAATGAAACAGCTGTAAGCAAAAAGCTACTGCTTATCGATATCTTGCGGAAATAACATACATGCAAAGAAGCATACACGTTATTCCGTCATTAACAGCAGCTCAAGAAGCAACCTTTTAAATACGAAATACATCCTGATCAAATTGAACCGAAACGGTTTAGAAAGTATTTCATCGTCTCTTCTTGCCATTGTCCAATGGTACGAGTTCAGTTTAGGTTTAGCTGGCTTAATCCTGAATGGAGGGATGTACTTGACGTTATTCGGCGAGTACCTAAGGATCTGGCTGTCCGTTCGTTCAAGTATTGTGTTATTCGTTTAGATCATTTTTTTTAGAATTAAACGGAAATTATAATGGGACGTTATTTGGTCAATTCCGTAATGGTTATGGGGTAATTCCATTTTAAAAAGTAAGCGAATAGCATCCCCTTCCATTAGCCAGGGGATTGGAACAGGTTATGATTTTCAGGTGATGTCTAAATAACCAAAATATTATGAGCTGGTTTGGCTTCAGTAGAAGTGGCTCCGCAACTTTGTAAAACGAAGTGTACGGAGCAAGCAGGAGCAGCTTAGATTTTGAAGTTAAATTCGCCGTCCAGATGATCTTTTACCTGCATGACCTGGCGAACAAGATGGGCAAGGGACTTGGTTCCCATTTTTTCCATAACACGGGAGCGATGGATTTCAACAGTACGCTGGCTGAGGTTGATGTCTGCAGCGATGACCTTGTTGGCTTTACCTTCCACCACATGGTGCAGTACTTCACGTTCACGGTCGGTAAGAGTGGAAAGCCGACGCAGAATTTCCTTGTGCTCCAGCACTTCTTTTCTCTGTTGAGTATCGAGCTTCAGAGCATCGTTGATCAGATCCAGAAGTTCCTGATCGCGGAAAGGCTTCTGAATAAAGTTCATGGCACCATCTTTGATGGCCTGAACTGCCATAGGCACGTCACCGTGACCTGTGATAAAGATGATTGGCAGAATACAGTGCATTTCATTGAGCTTGCTTTGTAGCTCAAGTCCGCTCATGCCGGGCATACGGATGTCCAGCACGATACAGCCAGGCCGGTTTTCATCGTAAACTTCAAGGAACTCAGCAGGTGAAGAAAAGGCTTCTACAGTCTGACCTACCGACTTCATCAACATTTTCAGCGAGTCACGCACCGCCTCGTCATCATCGATGATAAATACGGTTGGTTCTTGCTTCATGTCCTGTTGCTGCATAATGACTCCACTGTGAGAAATTTGCCGTATAATTTGGTGTTTTCGCCATCAGGCTGGAAAGAGGTGATGCGGGAAAGCCATTATTAACGCTCTTTGAGCATCAACTGCGTTATCCGGAAGGTTGTCCGGAAGTCACACAGGTTGAAAAAGATTGCTTAAAGGCCGTGGAATTCGCTCTGTATTTTAGCAAAGAGTTTAGCAGAGTATGATGCTGTTGCTTTATCAGGCAAACAAAAAAATCAACTCCGGCTTTCACTGGAAAAGCATGGTTATTTTCGCAGTTTATGCAGAGTAGTACTTCCCACAGGCATCGATTTCTTCTGATTTTGTTCCAGCATTCCCGCTGACTGCGTAAGTTTACAGGTTATGTAACGCAAATAAACATAAGCCTGAGTGAAGCACATTATATTAGATGATATTTCCTGTATTGTTATCAGGGATAATACGATCATTGTTATGTTTTTGTGCGTATCTGGAGTTGTTTGTGAGTGTTGGTCTAAAGAAAAAGGCCTGTATTTCTACAGGCCTTCCGTCTGAGATCAACGCACGATTATATAATTCAGTGTGCTGACTGGCTCAGGTTCAAAGGAGCAATCATGTTTTCTGGCTTGAGAATTTCCTTCAGCTGTTCTTCAGTCAGAAGACCTTCTTCAAGTACCAGGTCAACTACACGACGACCACTCTTCAGAGCCGTTTTCGCGATACGGCTGGAGTTTTCGTAGCCCAGGTATGGGTTCAGTGCGGTTACCAGACCAACACTGTTGTCTACATAGCTCTGGCAAACATCACGGTTTGCAGTAATGCCCTTGATGCACTTCTCGGTCAGCATGTTCATACCGCTGGCCAGTTGCTGGATAGACTCAAGAATTTTGTAAACCAGAACCGGCTCAGCGTAGTTCAGCTGGAGTTGAGCGGCTTCAGAAGCCAGAGTTACGACAAGATCGTTACCAATTACGTGGAAAGCGATCTGGTTCATGGCCTCAGGAATAACCGGGTTTACCTTGCCAGGCATGATAGAAGAACCAGGCTGCATTTCTGGCAGGTTAATCTCATTGAAGCCACACAGCGGGCCACTGGAGAGCAGGCGCAGGTCGTTACTGATCTTGGACAGCTTAACGGCGAGACGCTTCAGGGCACTGGAGAAAATAACGAAAGCACCCATGTCTGAAGTGGCTTCGACCAGGTCGCCGGCAAGAATCATTTCCTGACCAGAGATTTCAGACAGGTATTTAACGGCCAGTGGCGCATAGCGGCTGTCAGCCGTGATGCCGGTACCGATTGCCGTACCACCAAGGTTAACTTCGCGCAGCAGGGCCGCCATTTCGCTGATACGTTGAACGTCTTCACCGATGGTGGTGCTGAATGCACGGAATTCCTGACCCAGAGTCATAGGAACAGCGTCCTGCAGCTGGGTACGACCCATCTTCAGAATGTCCTTGAACTCATTGGCTTTTACGTCCAGAGCATTTTTCAGGGTCTTGATGGCTACCAGCAGCGTCTTGTGCTTGAGCACCATGGCCAGACGCATAGCGGTTGGGTATACGTCGTTAGTAGACTGTGCCATGTTGACGTGAGTGTTCGGGTGCAGGTACTGGTACTCACCACGACGGTGTCCCATCAACTCAAGGGCACGGTTACAGATGACTTCGTTGGCATTCATGTTGGTGGAGGTACCAGCGCCACCCTGAATCATGTCAACAACAAACTGGTCGTGCAGGCGGCCATCGATAATCTCATCACAGGCATCAGCAATCGCTTCTGCTTTCTGCTCGTCCAGCATGCCCAGATCACGGTTTGCCAGTGCGCAGGCTTTCTTTACCATGGCCAGGGCACGTGGCAGGTTGGCATAGTGATTCAGCTGAACGCCACTGATCTGGAAGTTTTCTACGGCACGCTGGGTCTGGATGCCATAGTAAACACTTTCCGGAACTGGAGCTTCACCCAGCAGGTCATGTTCAATTCGGTATTGGGTAAGATCGGTCATTATCTGTGCCTTACTTGCGCACTGGAGGAAAATCATCAGCCTGCATGGGATAAGCCTTTTTAGCTTGGTAAAAGCAGGCTGGCTGGGTTTAGTCTGTGCCTGTCCATAATTATCAGCAATAAGTGGTACTACCTAACTGAACAAAAGTTATCAAAAAAAGATAAAAGGCATGATCTGTATCAATTTTGATCAGTTTTCGCATCTATCACGGATTGATTTAAGGCTGAGGGTTATATCGCTGATTATTGGCACTTAGGTTAGTTCAACTTGCTCTGTGCCCTGCTGCGCAAGGAGTTATAGTGAATGTTTTGATGTTGTTAGGGGTTAGTAAGGTGTTTTTCCGAGGTAATAATTGATGGATTTTCAGTTCCTTGCAAACTTGAGCATGTATGAACAGTAGTGTTTGGATAGTTTGACGCGGGTCTGGCGTGGACTTTGTTTTTTTCTGCTGGCAGTGGGGGCTTGTGTACCTCACTCAGCGTCTCCAGCGCTGAGTGTTATTCAATAGTTTTTTACCAACCTGCAGGTGAACCACTTTAACGGTTGCGGCTGTCAGCATGATCAGAACGGCCATTGCTGCCGCCGGGCCATTCTGGCCAGCATCTTCCATATTCATCACCGCTACGGATGCCGGCATGATGTCCGATGAATACAGGAACACGACAGCGGATGTGGTGGTCATGGCATTAACAAAAAGATAGATGCCAATATCCAGCAACGCAGGCAGACATACTGGCAGTGAAACTTTGAAAAAGGCCCTGTATTGCGGAATCTTAAGCGATGCTGCTACCGCTTCAATTTCATTAGGAAGCTTTTTCAGGGCTGATAGGGCCGTGAGATGACCCACGGTGAAGTAATGAGCAACGGTATTCAGAACCAGTAACGCCATGGTTCCATAGAACATTCCCAGCGGGTTCTCTGGCTGATTAAAGAAAAAGATATATCCCAGACCCAGTACCATTCCGGGGATCGCCACAGGCAGCATGGTCATGACCTGAATCAGCCATTTGATGGAGGCTGCCATTTTGACTTTTTCCACGCAGTAGGCCGTTATAAAAATGACCAGCGTCCCCACTATTGCTGTGCCTGTGGCGAGCTTTAATGAATTGAAAAATGGTACCCAACCCTGGGCACTGAAATTTTCAAATCGATAGTTCTGCAGGGAAAGCTCGAGATTCCAGGGCCAGAATGTCACCAGAGAGCCATATACGGCCATGGCAATAATCGACAGTATGGCCATGATCATCAGGCTGCAGATCACCAGAAATAACCGGTCGCGAATCGGGCTGGGTTCAGGCTGATAAGCGACAGAACGGGAGCCAAAGAGTTCTTTCTGCCTCTTTTGAACTCTGCGGTCAACCAGAAAAGCGATGATCGCCGGCAGTAACAGCAGCACGCTGATTACGGCACCCATGGCAAAGTTCTGCTGCCCCACCACCTGCTTATAGATATCCGTGGCCAGAACATTGTATTGGCCGCCAATCACCTTGGGGACACCAAAGTCCGTGACTACCAGGGTAAAGACAACCGCAGTTGTGCTGATCAGGCCAAATTTGGCTGCCGGTAATGTGACCGTCAGAAAAGTCCGCAGTGCTGAAGATTTCATGACTCTGGCGGATTCATAGAGTCTGGCGTCGGAGGTAGATAATGCGGTGTTCAGTATCAACAGTGCATGGGGAAAGGTCCAGAATACCAGACCAATAACAATACCGAGGATGCCGTAAACCGAATGTCCCATCAGTAAGTCTCTGGCAACGCCCTGATTGCCAAAGAGGTAGATCATGCTGATCGCCGGTAGCAGCGATGGTGCCAGAATGGGTAGCATACCCAGAACCTTGAAGGCTGTTTTGCAGGGCATGCAGGTTCGGGTCAGGCCATAGGCGAATAGAAACGCCAGAGTGACCACAATACCCGTAACCACAAAGCCGATCGTCAGGGTATTGGAAATGGACTGGGTCAGGGCATGAGTGCCCAGGTATTCTGCAAAGTTGCCGATGCCGACAAAACGGCCCTGGCTATCCTGAACACTTCGGGCCAGCATTGCCATCAGTGGTAGCAGAAGTGTTACCAGCAGATAGAGAGAGACTCCGGTAATGCAGAGCGCAGAAACCAGCTTGCCAGTGTTGAAAACAGGACGCCTCTGGCTGGTTTCTCTGTATAGCGGTCTATTGGCAGTGGTAGAAAGATCCATGATCAGCATTCCTTACTCTGCGGGAAAAACATGAATATGCTGTTCCTGGATGACCAGTCGGGATTCGCAGCCAGGGTGCAGGCTGAGGTTGGCCAGTTGATGAACCGGAACATCCACTTTTATGGCGGAGGTTGATGTCCAGCCCAGTGGGTTGCAGCTTGCCCTGACGAAAGTCCCTTGAAACTCCATTGTTTCAACCTGTACTGGTAACTCGGTAATTCCCTCACCGAATGTCAGATTCTCCGGGCGGATACCCAGTAAAACTTTGCCACTGCGGGAAGGCTGCGGGGCAAGTGCCAGTGGTTGATTTGCCAGCATGGTCTGATTCTGAGGGTTTACTTCTGCTTCCATAAAGTTCATGGCGCCGACGAACTCTGCGACAAAGCGAGAGGCTGGGTTTTGATAGATCTCTCTGGGTGTACCAACCTGTTCAATATGGCCGTGATTCATCACCACAATTCGGTCGGCCATCGCCATGGCTTCTTCCTGGTCGTGAGTGACCATAATGGTGGTGATTCCCAGTCGCTTCTGCAGTGAACGAATGGTTTCTCTCAACTTGACTCGAACCCTGGCGTCCAGAGCTGACAGTGGTTCATCCAGCAGCAGTAATCCGGGCGATAACGCCAGAGCACGGGCCAGGGCCACCCTTTGCTGCTGTCCACCGGAAAGCTGACAGGGAAATTTATCCCCCGCATCCGACAGTCCAATGGTCTCAAGCCATTTGGCTACTGTCGTTTGAACCTTTTCCCGTGAAAGTCCCTGGTTTTGAAGGCCAAAACCAATATTGTCGAAAACCGTCAGGTTGGGGAACAGGGCATAGGTTTGAAAGACAATACCAAAGTCCCTTTTTTCAGGTGGGAACTTTGTGCAATTAACACCACTTTGCCAGATCTCCCCCTGATCACTGCTCTCCAATCCTGCGATCAGCCTAAGGAGAGTGGTTTTTCCACAGCCTGAGGGGCCGAGAAAACAGATAAACTCCCCCTGTTCAATATTCAGCGAAATATCATCAAGCGCTGTGAATGCCCCAAAGGATTTGGATAAATGTTGGATGGATAGAAAGGATTGCATAATTGCAGGAACTCTCAATAAGGAAGTGGTTGCTTCAGACTGCAGAAATACCGAGCCACAGTTGTTTATACCAATCGAACTTTCTAACTCCCTATTGCGCTGAAGATTTGAGCCTTAACCCTGCGTTGGCGATCGTCGCCGTAGCTTAGGTTATGACTCCTCACGCCGCCTTGTCTTAAGGCTCAAATCTTCATGCTCATCACGGGAGTTAGAAAGCACGTTTGGTATCATTCTATGGACTGGAATTTTGCAGAATTCAGGTTCATGATTTGGGTTCGGATTTCTGGTCAAAACGTTCTGACCACTCTTTGAGAACCTGCTTGCGACCTGAAGCCATGGCCCCGAAATCCATGCTGACCATGGCACTTTCGACATCCGGGTAATTGGCCACTGGTTTATGAACTTCTTTATGACCTACCACGGCATAAGCCTCTGCGTACTGCTCGTTGGCTTTGGCCGTTAAGCTCCAGTTCACCAGTGTTCTTGCTGCTTTTTCTCTGGCAGTGCCCTTTACCATACCGACGGACTCAACGTCCCAGCCAATGCCGCCTTCCGGCATGATCAGATCAAGTGGAGCACCTTTGGTTTTTAACTGGGCTCCGCGGATTGCCTGGGAAATCCCGATGGCCACTTCACCCATGGCTGCCTGGACACAGGGTTTAGAGCCGGAGTGGGTGTAGTGGGCAATGTTATTGTCCAGTCCTGACATGTAGGTCCAGCCTTCCTCTTCACCCATGCTTTGCAGCCAGGCGGAAACCTGCATATAACCGGTGCCGGAGGAAGCGGGGTTTGGCATGGCGATCTGCCCCTTGTATACCGGATTTAACAGATCCTGCCAGGATTCTGGTTTTGGAAGGTTGTTGGCTTTGGCAACGGCTTCGTTGTAGCAAACGACATTGAAAAAGGCCTGATTACCAAACCAGGCTTTACCGGCTTCCGGGTCAACCAGCTCAGCTTTGATTTCGTTCAAACCGGCAGGTGTATAGGTGGCGAGCACGCCTTCCTGTTTCAGGAGCGCCATGCTTGAGCCCGCCAGTCCCCACACAACATCGGCACGACTGTTACTTTTTTCTGCCAGCAGTTTTGCGGTCATCACTCCGGTGGAGTCTCTTACCCACTTGATGCGGATATCAGGATGATCCGCTTCGAAGGCTTCTTTGTATCTGGTCAGCAGGTCTGATTCAAAAGCGGTATAAACTGTGAGCTCTTCCTGTGCAGCATAAAGACCCGTGCTGATCAGGGAAGTGAGTGTCAGTGCCAGGGGCGTCCGTGCGGATAAAAGGCGTTGCTTTTTCATGGTCAATGATCCTCAAGACCGGTGGAGTGAGTATCTGGTACAGACCAGATTCGTTAATGAGGATCGTAGAAAAAATAAATGACGATAGTATGACCGATTTTTTGCAGAAATATGAAAATTGTCAGCCAGTCTCAGCTGTGATGACAATGGCATCATGCCGCCAGTATTCAAAGTCGCAATCGATAACCAGACCTTCAGAGTTCTGGTTCACCCTCGTAACCAGCAGACCGGAGCTTCCTGTGGTCACTTTCAGGTGGTGGGCTGAGTCGCCGTGAAGACCTACCGGATAGAGTTGAAAGCGGACCCGGTGATAAGACGTGCTGTAGTGTTCCCGGTAAACATCGGACAGTGATCGTTCAAGGTTGTGCTCAAGCAACCCGGGAAAGTACTCCGGAATGATGTAGTTTTCGACGTATACCACGACTCGATTGTCGACTGAACGAAGGCGTTGCAGACGATAAACCGGAGTCAGCGGCTGTAACCCCAGCAATCTCTGCACGCCTGCTGTTGCTGGCACCAGCGATGCGCTTAATAACCGGGTTGCAGGTGAGCGCCCCTGGTCGGTAACCATGGTGTGAAAATTGGCATTTCTGGTTGGGTCATAGACCAGTCGTTGCGGTGCTACAAACCAGCCCCGGCGGTCTTCTCGATAAACCAGGCCATCCGCTTCCAGCGAGGCGAGCGCTTCCCTGAGAGTCACCCGGGTGGTGCCAAACCGCTCACTGAGCATTCGCTCTGAGGGCAGTTTGGAACCTGCCTTAAGTCCTCCATGTTCAATTTGATCGCACAGTGCCATTCGAATCAGTTGATACTGGGTTCTTCCATGGTCCATATTCATGGCTAATGAATTACCTTTATAAAAGGGAAGGCAAACAGTGTTTCCTGTATCGGAAAGCGCAAAGGTGACTATTGTGCAATGAGCGTTGTCTGCCACGAGAGGAGGGAATTTTGCGGGCAGGCTACCTGAAGTACAAGATAGCCCGCTATTTCAGAGGCTATTTTCCAGATGTTGGTCGCCAATCAGCAGAGCTTCATCAATGCCATCAACAACCCAGTCCAGCTCCTCTCGTGTAACGACCAGGGGAGGGACGACCCAGACACCAAACTTGTCACCGGGTACATAGATATTCTTTTCATGAAATAGAAATTCAGCAATGTCTTTTACGACGGTCTTTGTATACTTTTCAGTGTGTTTTCTCAGTGGTTCCCGGGTTTCCCGGTTGGCTACCAGCTCAAGGGTCCAAAACAGACCCAAACCTCGAACATCTCCCACACAGGGGTGTTTCTCTTTGAGTTCATGTAGTCGCTGTCCAAGGTAGTCGCCAAGTTCACGGGTTTTTTCCAGCAGGTTCTCTTCGTGTAACACCCGGATGCTCTCAAGAGCACCGGCGGCGGCAAGAGCATGACCCGAGAAGCTCTGGCCATGTCCGAAAATCTGGTCGTCAAATGAGCGGCTGATTTTTTCAGAGAAAATGGTCGCAGCGATCGGCGCATAAACCCCGAGCGCTTTGCCCATCACGATAATATCCGGCTCAATCCCATAGTGTTCAAACGCAAAGAAGCGGCCAGTGCGACCCATGCCGGTCATGGTTTCATCCACGATCAGCAGAATTTGCCACTTGTCGCAGAGCTCCCTGAGTTTCTGCATATAGCCCGGAGGGGGAGGAATAATGCCGTTGCTGCCAACCACGGTTTCAACCAGCATGGCGGCCACTTTATTCGAACCACCTTCCTGCTCAATCAGGTAATTCAGGTAGGCTATATTTCGATCGACACCTTCTGAACCCTCACCAAACAGGTTGCGGTAATTGTCGGCGTCAGGGGCAAACACGACGCCTGGCATCGCCAGGGGTTCCATAAACCAGCGTCTGGGATCTCCGGAGACAGAAGCAGCACCAGCTGTTGAACCATGCCAGGAGCGATAGCGGGAGATGATCTTGTAAGGGAACGGGTACTGCACAGGGGCATCCACATTCTGTTGTGAACCACCCATGACTTCATTGTACTTATACATTCGCGCGGCTTTGATCGCCGCCTCCACAGCGGCCGCACCGCTCTGGCTGAAATAGACTTTCCGGTCGGAGCTGCCCGGTGCCAGTTCTGCCAGTGTTCTGGCCAGCTCTGCGGTAGGCTCTGTAGCAAAGTCGTCGGTCACATAAACGACCTTACCCATCTGCTCCTGCATGGCTTTCATGACTCTGGGATGGCGAAAGCCAAGATTGATGCACTCATGGGCGCTTCTTAAATCAAAAATACGACGACCATCGGTTGTTTCGATCCAGCATCCATCTGTCTGCTGAACCGGAAGAGGGCGATACTCCTTCTGGCGACCCCAGCATTGCATAAAATGACGTTGTTGAATGTCTGCAAATGACTCCATCCTGTTTTCCCCTGATACTTGCGGTAATGGTATAGACCATTAATTCAGATAAACATGACAGTTTCGTTAAAGGCTCTTGATGGTATTTAAAAGCGAGTATTGCTAGGGCCTATTGATTCAGTGCTTTATGAACTTTTTATGAAGGTTGATGCTGTCGTATTTACAACCTCTTTGAGAGCCCTCATGATTTTAAATATTGGTATAGACCAGTTTTAAAGTGTGAGGACAAGGCATGACTGCCACTGAAAACCCTTATCTGCTATTGACCCCGGGGCCTTTATCCACTTCACGTACTGTACGTGAGTCAATGCTCAGGGATTGGTGTACCTGGGATGACGACTATAACCGTGACGTTGTTGAACGTGTGCGGGACAAGCTGGTTTCGTTGGCGACTACAGAGGCTGGTTATACAGCCGTTTTGATGCAGGGCAGCGGTACGGCTTCTGTGGAAGCCACCATTGGCACGATCATTGGTAATCAGGATCGCCTGCTGGTGATTGATAACGGCGTGTATGGCGCGCGGATGGCTGAAATAGCCCGATACCTGAATATTGATGTTCAGGTCTTGAGTTATCGAGAAACAGAGCTTCCAGCAGTAGACGATATTGACCGGGCTTTGCAGACAGATTCCGGAATTACTCATGTAGCGATGGTTCACTGTGAAACCACGACGGGTATGTTGAATCCGCTGGAAGCGGTTGCTGGTGTTGTTAAAAAACATAACCGGTTACTCATCATTGATGCCATGAGCAGCTTTGGCGGCATTCCACTGGATATGGGTATGTTGGGTATTGACTACCTGATCAGTTCAGCGAACAAGTGCATTCAGGGTGTTCCCGGTTTCGGTCTGGTGATTGCTCGTGAACATTTGCTGGCGAAATGCGCTCATCAGGCCCGCTCTCTATCCCTTGATCTTTATGCTCAGTGGCGCTGTATGGAAGACCATGACGGCAAGTGGCGTTTTACTTCACCGACTCATACGGTCAGAGCCTTCTACCAGGCGCTGGAGGAGTTGCGTCAGGAAGGTGGGGTAGCTGTCCGTTATCAGCGATACCAGAATAATCAGAAACTGCTGGTTCAGGGGATGGAGGAACTGGGCTTTGAGTGCCTGTTACCCCATGAAATGCATTCCCCTTTTATTACCTCTTTTCGATCGCCACAGCATCCTGAATATCAATTTGACCGTTTCTATCAGTTGCTCAAACAGCAGGGCTTTGTGATCTATCCAGGCAAAGTGTCGGATGCTGATTGTTTCCGGATTGGCAATATCGGTGAAGTGTATGCTCAGGATATTGCTGCACTGGTTCAGGCCATTGCCAGCAGCGTGTACTGGGAGCAGTAATGGCTATGGTTGAATCACTGAACAGTGAAGGTGATATCAATAGCACTGAAGAACGCGTCCGCTGGCAGGCAGCGCTTGACCATCAGGAAACCCAGAAGTTACTGGATGAAGATGCCCGTTACTTTCTCCATCAGTCCATGTCGACCCCCTGTCTGGATGTGCTGACCCGGGCAGAAGGGATTTATATAGAGGATATCCGTGGCAGGCGTTATATGGATTTCCATGGCAATAATGTTCACCAGTTGGGTTACGGGCACCCAGTCGTGGTGAAACGTGTCCGGGATCAACTGGATACGCTGCCTTTTTCACCAAGACGCTTTACTAACCCGGTCGCTATTGAGTGTGCCCGAAAATTGGCAAGCCTTTGTCCGGACGATTTGAGTCGTGTTCTGTTTGCTCCGGGCGGAACATCGGTCATCGGGATGGCATTGAAACTGGCCAGGCAGGTGACCGGCAACCATAAAGTGGTTTCCCTCTGGGACTCTTTTCATGGCGCGTCGCTGGATGCCATTGTGTGGGGGGGGAGGCTTGCTTTCGAACGGGTATGGGGCCGTTAACGCCGGGTGTAGAACGTATTCCACCTCCGGTCAGTTATCGGGGAGTGTGGCCAGGGGAGGATGGTTCTGATGTCCATTATGCTGACTATCTGGAATACGTTATCGAGAAAGAAGGCGGAATCGGCGCCTTTATTGCCGAAACGGTCCGCAATACCGATGTGCAGGTTCCCAGTCAGGCGTATTGGCAGCGGATCAGGGAGATTTGTGACCGTCACAATGTATTACTGATCATTGATGAAATACCCAATGGAATGGGCAGAAGCGGTGAGTGGTTCACCTTTCAGCACTACGGCATTACTCCGGATATTCTGTGTATTGGCAAAGGGCTTGGTGGCGGTATTGTGCCTATGGCAGCGATGATAACCAGAGATCGCTTTAATATCGCATCGTCTATTTCTCTCGGGCATTACACCCATGAAAAAAGCCCCGTTGGCTGTGCGGCTGCCCTGGCCACCATAGAGGTGATCGAGCAGGAAAACCTGCTTCAGAAAGTGAAGGCGGATGACGCTTTCCTGAGGGATCGTTTGGGGGCGATGAAAGCCAGGTATCCCATCATCGGAGATGTCAGAGGTATTGGCCTCTTATGGGGTATTGAACTGGTGACTTGTACTGAGAAAAAGACCAGAGCTACCGCAGAAGCTGAAAAGGTGCTCTATCGATGCCTTGAAGGTGGGCTCAGTTTTAAGGTTTCTCAGGGCAATGTACTGCAGTTGAGTCCGCCATTGACGATTGAGCGTCAGGACCTGGTACGAGCACTGAATATTATTGAACAGGCAATTTCGGACATTGAGGTATAGATCATGGATGTAAAAAAAAGCGTCGAAGCGGTGATTCTTGATTGGGCGGGTACTGTCGTGGATTTTGGCTCCTGGGCGCCCACGTCCATTTTTGTTGAAGCGTTCAAACAGGCTTATGATTTTGATGTTTCACTGGCAGAAGCTCGTGTTCCTATGGGGCTTGGAAAGTGGGACCACATAAAAACTCTGGGCGCGCTGCCAGAGGTCAGCAAGCGGTGGCAGCACCGTTTTGGGCGGTCAATGTCAGATGCTGATGTGGATGATATATACAGAACTTTCATGCCGCTGCAGAAAGCGAAAGTGGCCGAATTCTCAGACCCTGTTCCCGGGGCACTGGAAACGATTGCGCTGCTGCGTAAAGAAGGGATTAAAATTGGTTCCTGCTCAGGTTACCCAAGAGAGGTGATAGATATTCTGATGCCTGCTGCTGCAGAGAAAGGCTACTCTCCGGATGCTGTGATTGCCAGCGATGATTTACAGGCTGGTGCCCGGCCCGGTCCCTGGATGGCGCTTCAGAATGTGATTGAACTGGGTATTCATGGCGTTAACCACTGTGTCAAAGTGGATGATTCCGCTCCGGGCATCAGTGAAGGGCTGAATGCCGGCATGTGGACGGTGGGGCTGGCATTGTCGGGCAATGAGGCTGGAATGACGCTTGAAGAGTATCTGAGCGCTTCCAGTGGCTATAAGGCCGAAAAGAGGGCCTTGGCTACCGATAAGCTGGTGACAGCAGGTGCTCACTATGTAGTGGATACCATTACGGACTTACCAGACGTTATCAGCGATATTAATTCGCGTCTGATGCGTGGAGAAAAGCCCTGATTTGTGGGTGTTGGTATTGTATTCTCTGAGAGCCTGTTTTTCAGGCTCTTAATTTTTTAAATGCGCTGAACTGTCCTCGAAAATATAAAAACTGGCGCTAATACTGCGTGAAAGTGGTCAGTTTTTAATAGTTTACCCTTCTTTATGTTAGTCCCATTGGACGATGATTCCTCTTCCCTCAATGGCTTTAATCAGTGGCAATGACAGTAAGGCCATGCTGTCGGGAAATCTCTACTGCTGAAAAAGCGATGAACTGGATTTTCTGAAAGCACAGTATGCCTTCGTGTAAACGCCTTGAGTCGAAAGTGCCGCATTGTTTAACGCAGTGTTCAGCTAGGAGGCTATCCGAGAATAGCGCCCGTAGCGAGGATGGCAGAGAATTGAGGATTAAAAATCCATTTTGTGAGGTGAATAGTGGTTCTATTTGCCGAACAAAAAGGATTTTCTAGACCAATTTGCTGCCACCGCCGTAGGGCAGTCTATTTTCGGATAGCCTCCTGGGCACTCTCATAATAAGAAGATACAGAGGAACAGGTGTTATGGATATTCGCGGACTTGGCTATGTCACCGCAGAGTCAACTGATCTGGATCAGTGGCGCCAGTATGGAACCCAGGTATTGGGAATGATGCTGACTGAGGATTCTGATGACAATACGCTGTATCTGAAAATGGATGACCGTAACTATCGAATTCTTGTGGAAAAGTCTGATCAGGATCGTTATGGCGTCAGTGGCTGGGAAGTTTCAGGCCCTGAAGCTTTCCTGGAAGCCATTAGTGATCTGGAGAAAGCCGATGTGCAGGTGGTTCACGGTACTTCGGAAGAAGCCAAAGCCCGAAAGGTGCAGGAGCTGATTAAATTTTCTGATCCAGATGGTAATCGTCACGAAATTTTCTGGGGACCACAACAGGACTTTGCCCGCTTTATTTCTCCTGTGGGTGTCAAAGCGTTTGTTTCTGACGGTCTGGGTCTTGGGCATACCGTGCTGCCGACACCGGCTTTTGACAAGAGTCGTTCTTTTTATACCGATGTGCTCGGTTTTGGCCTCTCTGATCTGATGACCGTCCGCTTTACCGATGACCCAAATGAGCCGGAAAAGCGCCTGCACTTCATGCACTGTAATAATGGACGTCACCATTCTCTGGCGATTTTTGAAGCTCCGGTCCCCTCTGGCTGTGTACATATGATGCTGGAAGTCTGTGATATGGACGAAGTGGGTCGGGCATTGGACCGCATGGTTGCAAACGGCGTGAAGCTAACAGCCACGCTCGGTCGTCATACCAATGATGAAATGACCTCTTTCTACATGAAGACGCCTTCCGGCTTCGACATGGAATATGGCTGTGGTGGCCGTGTTATGGACTGGGACAAGCACACAGCCTTTGAAAGCACTGTGGTTAGCCATTGGGGGCATGACTTCAGCGTAGGCTTTAAATAAGAGATTTATTCGCCGCCCGCTGCCAGCTTCCCGCTGCCCGTAAAAGCAATCTTTTTTATCTTTTTCGGGTGGCGGGAAGCGGATGGCGGGAAGCGTCAGACAAAAAAAGGGTGTACTTCATGGACAAACGCATGACCGCTGCAGACATTGTTGCTGAACTGCAGGACGGTATGACCATCGGAATCGGGGGCTGGGGCCCACGACGTAAGCCAATGGCACTGATTCGTGAGATTCTTCGTTCAGATCTAAAAGATTTGACAATCGTCGCCTATGGCGGTGCAGACGTGGGTATGCTCTGTGCTGCGGGTAAAGTGAAGAAGGTTGTCTTTGCGTTCGTTTCTCTCGACTTCATTCCGCTCGAGCCCTACTTCCGTCAGGCTCGCCAAAAGGGTGAGATTGAAGTCATGGAAATTGATGAAGGGATGATGCTGCTTGGCCTGAGGGCTGCTGCCTGGGGATGCCCTTACATTCCTACCCGTATCGGATTGGGTACCGATGTCGTTCGTGTCAACCCAGAAATCAAGGTGATTGACAGTCCTTATGATGAAAAAGAGTGGGTTGCCATGCCTGCCCTGAAACTGGATGTCTCTCTGCTGCACGCCGACCGTGCTGATGAACGTGGCGTATGTCAGATCAAGGGCTCTGATCATTACATGGACGACTGGTTTGCGCGAGCGGCACAGAAGACCTTTGTAACCTGTGATGAGCTGGTCGATGCGGATTACTTCAATAATCCGGAAGAGTCTCGCTACGTATTCTGGGAACGCTCCATGACCAGTGGTGTATGCCTGCAGCCGGGTGGCGCTCATCCAACGTCGTGTGCACCACTGTATGGTTTTGATGTTCCCCACTTCAAGGAATACAACGCTTCAGCAAAAGAGGGCGGTTTCGAGGCCTATTTTGAGAAGTTTATTCAAAACAGCAGTGAAGAAGAGTACCAGACCAAAGTCGGTGGTCTGGAAGCGATCAAGCAACTGCCGTTGCCGGTTTATTGATTAAGGTGGAGTGTACATTATGACTAATCCGGTCAATGCAGATCTTTTAAAAGAAAGCCCGGCTGCTGCAGATTATTCTCTTGCTGAATTGATGATCTGTGCAGGGGCAGAAGCCTTTCGGAATGATGGAGAAGTACTGGCCACAGGCATCGGTTTGATCCCCCGTCTGGCTGCCAGTCTGGCTATGAAAACCTTTAATCCTGATCTGATGATGACTGACTCAGAGGCCTGGTTGCTTTCTGAACCAAATCCGGTTGGGAATCGTGAAGAGGGTTTCGTCCAGAAGAATGAAACCTGGATGGGGTTCTCCCGAATTTTTGACAATGTCTGGAGCAGCAAGCGCCATGCAATGGTCGGCCCTACCCAGATTGACCGCTATGGTCAGGCCAACATTTCCGCACTGGGTGGCACCTATGAGCAACCAAAAGTACAGATGCTGGGCGTTCGTGGATTTCCCGGTAACTCCATCAGTCACGCCAATAGCTTCTTTGTACCCAGTCACAATAAACGTGTCTTTGTAGAGGGCGAATGTGACGTAGTGGCGTCCATTGGTTACAACCCACAAAGGCTGCCTAAAGGCTACTCACTGGATGACATTGATATACGACTGGTGATTACAGATCTCTGCGTGATGGACTGGAATGGTCCGGATCATCAGCTTCGTCTGGTTAGTACCCATCCTGGTGTCTCAGTAGAACAGGTTCTGGAAAATACCGGCTTTGAAGTCATTGTTGATGGAGACATTCCGGTGACTGCAGCGCCTACCCAGGCGCAGCTTGACGTTATCAGGCAGCTTGACCCACACAACCTCAGGGCCAGACAGCTCAAGGACAATCCACCCGGAGATCGTCGTCAGTAAAGCGTACTTCGCTCTTCATTGGGTGGGGTATTAAACGGTAGTGGGAAAGAATAAGAAGTATAAGAGGAAGCCAGGCGATGACAGATATCAATTCCGAAGAAACCAGCAGCCAGGATGTCGTTCTGTACGAAGTTCGTGATGGTGTAGCCATTGTCACCATGAACCGTCCTGAATATAACAATGCCCAGAACTCAAAGATGACCTATGCGCTGGATGCGGCTTTTAAGCGCGCCAGTGATGATGACGACGTTAAGGTGATTGTTCTGGCCGGTGCTGGCAAGCACTTTTCTGCCGGTCATGATATCGGTACTCCCGGTCGGGACGTGGATAAGACATTTGATCGTGCCAGCCTCTGGTATGACCACACCAATAAGCCCGGTGGTGAATTTCTCTATGCCCGTGAGCACGAAGTGTATCTGGGAATGTGCCGTCGCTGGCGGGAAATTCCCAAGCCAACCATTGCCATGGTTCAGGGAGCCTGCATTGCAGGTGGCCTGATGCTGGCCTGGGTCTGTGACCTGATTGTTGCCTCTGATGACTCTTTTTATGCAGACCCTGTTGTTCGAATGGGCATTCCCGGCGTTGAGTATTTTGCTCATGTACATGAACTGAATCCGAGAATTGCCAAAGAGTTCCTCTTTCTTGGAGAGCGGATGCCTGCAGAGCGGGCTTATCAGATGGGAATGCTTAACAGGGTAGTCAGTCGGGAAGAGCTGAAAGAGGAAACTCTCGCGATTGCCGGCCGTATTGCCAAAATGCCTCGTCTGGGACTTCAGCTCACCAAGCAGGCTGTGAACAATGCGGAAGACCTGATGGGCAAGCGTACGACCATGGACATGGTATTCGGTCTTCATCACTTCGCTCACTCCCACAATGACCTGGTTTCCGGTGATCGTCTGGCAGGGTTTGACGGCAAATCCATGGCGGCATCCCAGCGGGAAACGTCAAAAGATAAAAAGAAGGCGGAGGCATAATGGAGACCCGTCTGACGAAATTACTTGGCTGCCAGTATCCGGTTATACAGACTGCCATGGGCTGGGTCGCAGACCCAAAACTGGTGGCTGCAACCTGTAATGCGGGTGGTTTTGGTTTTCTGGCCGGCGCCACGATTCCTCCAGAAGAAATGGAGGCAGCCATTCTTGAAACCCGAAAGCTGACGGACAAGCCTTTTGGTGTGAACTTTCATATGTATCAGGCCAATGCAGCTGAGATTGTCGACATGGTGGTGCGTCATGGCATCAGAGCTGTCAGCTACAGCCGTTCGCCCGGTAAGAAAATGGTGGCTCAGCTAAAGGATGCAGGTGTCGTCTGTATTCCGACCGTTGGGGCACTCAAGCATGCCATCAAAGCGGTAGAGATGGGCGCTGATGCGGTCACGGTTCAGGGTGGTGAAGGTGGTGGTCACACTGGATCGGTACCGACCTCCATTCTGTTACCCCAGGTGGTTGATGCGCTGGATGTACCGGTTGTTGCGGCGGGTGGCTTTAAGGATGGAAAAGGCTTGATCTCAGCCCTTGCCTACGGGGCTGAAGGCATTGCCATGGGAACCCGCTTTTTGATGACCAAAGACAGTCCTGTGCCGGCAGCTACGCTCGATCGTTATGTAAAAACCAGCAACCCGGGCAGCATTATTGTCAGTAAGGCGATTGATGGTATGCCTCAGCGAATGATTACCAATGAATTCCTGGCTGAGCTGGAAAAGGCTGGAGCTCTGAAAAAATTGATTCTGGCGATCAGAAATGGTCTGGCTTTCAGAAAATACACGGGTATGTCCGTGGTCAGCCTGTTGAAAACGGCCCTGCAAATGAGAGGGGAAGGCCAGATGACCGCAGCGCAGACCATTATGGCGGCCAATGCGCCAATGGTGATTCAGAAGGCCATGGTGGATGGGCGGCCAAGTGAAGGTGTGTTGCCGGCTGGGCAGGTAGCTGGAGCTATTGACAGTCTGCTGAGTTGTGAAGAGCTGATTCAGGAAATCATGCAGGAAGCCCGGCAGCAAATGGCCAGGCTGAACAGTCTGGAAAAAGCTAAGGCTGTTGAGCCAGCGTAAAGCGCTTCAGCGTAGGTCGGCTCTCAGTCTGGAGCCGACAAGTGATTGCAGTCTATATCGTCGGCTCCCGTCAGGAACCGGCCTACATTGAGATAAGAATAATGAGCAAACCATTTTATGTATCCATCGAGCAGGGGGTTGCAGAACTCATTTTTGATCACCCGCCTGTCAATGCATTCACCAGTCAGGGCTGGGCTGATATTGCGGCTGAGATAGAAGCGCTGGGCAAAAACGACGAAGTGCGTGCGATTATCATCGGTGCCAAAGGTCGGGGCTTTTGTGCCGGTGTTGATATTAAAGAGCTGGCAGAAGATGGAAGCCTGATCGTTAAAGTGAACAAGGGTAACTATGACACCTTTGAAGTGATCCATTTGAATCCCAAACCGGTCATTGTGGCGGTACATGGCTTTGTTCTTGGTGGTGGTATCGGTATCTCCGGCGCGGCTGACATCATTGTTGCTTCAGAGTGTGCACGCTTTGGTGTACCGGAAGTCGACCGTGGAGCCATGGGTGGTGGTGCCCATTTGCAGAGAATGTTCCCGGTTCAGAAAGTCCGTTACATGTATTTTACCGGTGACATGATTGATGCCCAGGAAGCGTATCGACTTGGGGCTGTGGAGCGGGTTGTCCCAAAAGATCAGCTGTTGGATACCGCTCGTGAAATAGCGACCAAGATTGCGGCCAAAAGTCCAAAAATGATCAAGCTGGCAAAAGAAGCGCTGACCGGTATTGAAGATGGCAGCCTTGAAGCGAAATATCGCTGGGAACAGGGTTTTACTCTGGAGGCTTATACCTCTCCGGACTCTCAGGAGGCCAGAGACTCATTTGTTGAAAAACGAGATGCATCGTTCTCGTCAAAAGACGCAAACGCTAAGGAAGCCACGGAGGCGTAATATGGATCTTAGTTATACCGACAGTCAAAACGCCTTCCGTGAGGAAGTGCGCAACTGGCTGGCTCAAAATGTACCTGCGCAGCCTTTGCAATCCTTTGATACGGAAGAAGGCTTTCGTCAGCACCGTGAGTGGGAAGCCCAGCTGAATGATGGGCGCTGGGGCATGGTGACCTGGCCAGAAGCTCTAGGAGGCCGTGGCTGTGACCTGATTGAGTGGCTGATTTTTGAAGAGGAGTATTACCGTTCCGGCGCACCGGCGAGGGTTAATCAAAACGGTATCTTCCTTCTTGGCCCTACGTTGATGGAGTTTGGTACCGAAGAGCAGAAGGCTCGCTTCCTGCCAAAGATGGCTACTGGTGAAGAGGTTTGGGCCCAGGGCTGGTCTGAGCCCGGTGCAGGCTCAGATATGGCGGCCATTCGCTCAAAGGCCGAGCGGGTAGGCGACCATTATGTCATTAATGGCCAGAAAACCTGGTCGACCCGGGCTGTTTGGGCAGACTGGACCTTCGGTATTTTTCGTACCGATCCTGAATCCAGTCGTCACAAAGGGCTGACTTTTATTCTTGTGCCTCTGGACGCAGAAGGCGTCACTGTACGCCCAATTCCACAGCTGGATGGCTTGCCAGGGTTTGCTGAAATCTTCTTTGACAACGTTAAAGTTCCGGTGGAAAACGTTTTGGGTGGTGAAGGCATGGGTTGGCATGTAGCCATGTCCACTGCCGGTTTTGAGCGTGGCCTTATGCTTCGTTCTCCTGCCCGTTTCCAGGAAACGGCCCGTCGTCTGGTTGAACTTTACAAGGCTAACCGTGACGTTGTAGATATTGATCCTGCTGTTGGCGATGCGGTGATGAAAGCCTGGATGGACGCTGAAGCTTATACCCTGAATACCTACATGACCGCATCCCGGTTGGTACAGGGTGGAAAGATTGGCCCTGAGTCATCAACTAATAAGATTTTCTGGTCAGAACTGGATCAGAAAATGCATGAAACCGCCATGAGTATTCTGGGGGCACGGGCCGAACTCTGGCCTCATGCCCCAGCCGCAGGCGAGGTGGGCAAATGGCTGGATGGTTTCCTGTTTTCACAGGCCGGCCCGATTTATGCCGGTACCAACGAAATTCAACGTAATATCATTGCCGAGCGTATGCTGGGCATGCCCAGAGCGTGAGGGTGCAGCAATGAATTTTACTTTTACTGAAGATCAACTGATGTTTCACGACAGTGTGAAGTCATTTTTGACTAATGAAGTCACACCGGAAAAAATTCGTGAGCTCTGGGAAAGCGATACTGGTCGATCCAGTGAGTTATGGACTCAGCTGGCTGAACTCGGCCTGACCGCGATGACCGTGCCTGAGGCTTTTGGTGGCCTTGGCATGAATGAACTGGACTTTGTACTGCTGGCTGAAGAGTGCGGTTATACCGCTTTGCCAGAAGCCCTTGTTGAAACGGTGATGGTTGCAGTTCCACTAATAAGTAGCCTGGGCGATGAACAGGCTGAGTTTAAAGAGACCTGGTTGAGCCGAATTGCTACTGGCGAGGCTCGTGTCGCTGTTGGCCATCCTGATAATCCTCTGGTTCCCGATGCTCATGTAGCGGATCTTCTGATTCTTGCCAATGGTGATGAAGTACATGCGCTACCTAAGGCACAAGTTCAGCTGACAGAAAATCCATCCGTTGACCCTAGTCGTAAGCTGTTCACTGTTGAGTGGACACCGTCTGCTGAAACTCTTATTTCAGGAGCTGGGATTGCTGATGGCACCGCCGGAAAACAGTTATGGCAGGATGCCTTGGATCGTGGCGCACTGGCGGTTGCTGCACAGCAGTTGGGACTGGCCAGAAAAATGGTGGATCTGTCCGTTGATTACACCTTTGAGCGCAAACAGTTTGGCAAGCCCATTGGTTCATTTCAGGCAGTGAAGCATCTGATGTCCAACGTGGCAGTGCAGATTGAGTTTGCCAAGTCACCCCTCTATAAAGCAGCTTACTCGGTTGCTTATGGCTTAAACAGCCGCGCTAAAGACGTATCTCATGCCCGCCTGGTGACCACCGATGCAGCCATGCTCGGGGCGAAAAATGGTATCCAGTCTCATGGTGCCATGGGGTATACCTGGGAAGTCGATCTGCAAATCTTTATGAAGCGGGCCTGGTCTCTGGCTTCTTCTTATGGAACGCAGGGCTTTCACAAGCAGCGTATTAAGCATTTTATTCTGGCTGATGATGTTCAGCTGGGTGCTGGAAGTACTTTCGTATAGGCTCTGAGGGGGATAAGAATAATGCCAGAAGCGTATATTGTTGATGCTGTCCGCTCTCCAACGGGGCGGCGTAAAGGTGGACTGGCTCATGTGCACGGAGCTGATCTTGGCGCTCATGTGTTAAAAGCCATCGTCGAGCGTAACGGTATTCCAGATAATGAATACGACGATGTTATTTTTGGTTGTGTAGACACCATTGGTCCACTGGCGGGTGATATAGCCCGGACAGCCTGGCTGGCTGCGGGTCTTTCTGAAGAGGTTCCCGGAACCACCATTGACCGTCAGTGTGGTTCCTCACAGCAGGCGGTTCATTTTGCTGCTCAGGCCATTATGAGTGGAACGCAGGATGTGGTGATTGCCGGTGGTGTTCAGACCATGACCCAGATTCCCATCTCCTCAGCGATGATGGCAGCGGAACCCCTGGGATTTACTGACCCTTTCTCAGGATCAAAAGGCTGGGTTGAACGCTATGGCGCTGAGCCGCCCACGCAGTTCAAGTCTGCACAGATGATTGCTGACCATTGGGGTTTTTCAAGGGAAGATCTGGAGCGTTACTCTCTGGAGTCCCATCGACGAGCACTTCAGGCGATTGAAGAGCAGCGCTTCAGTCGAGAGATTGTACCGATGGAGGGTGTTTCTGTTGATGAAACGCCTCGACAGTCAACCCTGGAAAAAATGGCTGAGCTGGATTACCTGTTTGGTTGTGAAAAAGTCACTGCCGGTGTTTCGAGCCAGACCTGTGATGGTTCTTCTGCCGTTCTGATTGTCTCAGAAGCAGCCCTGAAGAAATATAATCTGACACCTAGAGCTCGAATTCATCATATGAGTGTTCGTGCCGCTGATCCGATCTGGATGCTGACAGCCCCAATTCCTGCAACTGAGTATGCATTGAAAAAGGCGGGCATGACGCTGGACCAGATTGATCTGGTGGAAATCAATGAAGCCTTTGCCTCTGTTGCCATGGCGTGGTTGAAAGAGACAGGCTATGACCATCAGAAAACAAACGTCAATGGTGGTGCAATTGCCCTTGGGCATCCTCTTGGCGCGACTGGTACCAAGCTTATGACTACATTGCTGCATGAACTGGAACGTACTGGTGGTCGCTTCGGACTGCAAACCATGTGCGAAGGCGGTGGTCAGGCCAATGTCACTATTATTGAACGACTGTAAAAGAATAATAACAGGGGATTAAATGATGGCCATTTGTGAAAACCGTGTTGTGATTGTTACCGGTGCCGGTGGTGGACTGGGCAGGGCCTATGCACTGGGTTTTGCTGCTGAAGGCGCCAGGGTGATTGTTAATGATATTAATGAGAAAGCGGCATCGGATGTCGTAGAGACCATTAAAGAAGCTGGTGGCGACGCTGTGGTTAATACCAATGACATCACCGACTATGAAGAGTCTGCCCTGATTGTGAAGCAGGCCATCGATGCGTTTGGTGATCTGCATGTGGTTGTGAATAATGCCGGAATCTGTCGTGACCGCATGTTTGCCAGTCTGTCAGAATCCGACTGGGATGCCGTGATGGCGGTTCATCTGAAGGGACATTTCTGTATTGCCAGTCATGCGGTTAAATACTGGCGTGAGCAGTCTAAAGGCGGTAAAGCCGTCAGTGCCCGTATCATTAACACCAGCTCCGGTGCTGGTCTTCAGGGTTCCATTGGCCAGTCAAACTACGCTGCGGCAAAAGGTGGTATTGCTTCGCTGACGCTGGTTCAGGCGGCTGAGCTGGCCCGTTACGGTATTACTGCAAATGGTCTGGCTCCGGCTGCACGCACTGGCATGACTGAGGACGTTTTTGCTGATGTGATGAAAAAGCCTGAAGATGGCTTCGACTTCTTTGCTCCGGAAAATGTGGCTCCTCTGGTAGTCTGGCTGGGCTCAGAACAGAGTGCCAATGTGACCGGTAAGCTCTTTGAAGTGGAAGGTGGCAAGATCTCGATTGCTGATGGCTGGCGTCGTGGCCCGGAGAAAGACAAGGGAGCACGCTGGGAACCATCAGAAGTTGGCAGTGCAGTTGCCGAGCTGGTGGCTGAAGCTGTGCCTGCCCAGAAGGTATACGGTACCTGACAGTGGATGAGCCTGTATTCAGCAGGCATCATCAAATGCAGGCAGTTCCGATGTGCAGTTGTGGCACAGGGAGTATTAGGCTGTCTGCAATCATTCTTAACACTATGGACAGTACTATGAAAATACTATCTTCCTTTGCGTTAGGCGTTACCCTTTCTTTGATGGCTGGTGCTGCTTCAGCAATTGGCGGGATTCCCTCATCGGTTTGTTATGTGGAAGGCAAGATGGTATCGACCAATATGCCGGTCAATATCTGTCAGTCGGTATTGAAGGGTGATCCACAGAAAAATAGATCCTTCAAACGCTGATTTTTATCGTACGGGCTGGTTGTGATATTGAGTTAGTCCATGTAAGACGGATTCTCTAGCTACTATGCCTTACATTATCGCTAAAGTGTTTTTGCTTGTTTATTGAACTGGATACTTATATCTATTCCAGTATGCATACAGGCGTTGTTTGTAAGGTATTATATTTTTAGGCGCAGATAATAAAATTGACAACTGTCTGTATTTATCATGAAAGCAGCTTACCTTTGAGATCATACCGATCATCATAAATACTTTCTTTTAATGCAGAAAATAGCTGTTGGCTCACAACCTCGACTTTTGTGTTAAAAGTAGGACTCCTTTTATGTTTTTCTCTCTCTGGATTGAGCCTTTTTGACAGGTCACGTAGAGACTTGCTGCTATCTGAGTCTTTCTCCTTGTCAAGAACATGGGCTAACGATCTTAAAAACGCAGATACATGCAAAGCAGTTTCACTACCGGTGGTAATATTTAGATTGATGATTGCCGTTGAAAGATCCATAAAATTTCGAGCCTTGGTTTTTTGTTTCCACTGACTCAGTAGTGGCTGGATACCTTTATAGTCATAAAGGCACTGTGATAACCCATGGAAAAAACACTGTCTAGCCTTCTCAAGGTTATCAGTCAGGTAGAAGGTCCACCCGGCACTGTGCTGTAACCATGAATCTTTTGGATATGCTTTAATGGCCTGGCAAGCTTGCTGTTGAGCTTCCTTTTTGCGCTTTTTTCCCGAAAACAAACTGAGATCATTATTTATATCCTGAAGATCTTGAAAATGACTCCAGGCACTTTTGACAGTAACATCACCGCCGGACCTTCTTCTATTTGCCGAACCCATGACAGGAGTTATTACTTTGGTGAGAGGGGCTTGTTGACTTTCACCAATACAGATTACCCCTGTAGGGCTGTGTGAAACATTCGCGGTTGCAGGCTTGTATTTGGTCAGCTGGTCTACTTCCTGGAGTTTGGCTGGGGGGAAACCCAGGGTTGTATGGCAATGCGGCCTTTTTTTCTTTTTCCTGTTTTTGGGTCTTACTGATGCTTGAGTTTGAGTAGGGTCTTCGCCAAGAAAAATGAGCAGCTGATCTATATCTTCAGGAACTTCATGAATTCGGGAGGAGGGCAATGACTGTGAAGGTAACACTCTCGCTTGTCCTACAGTTGGAGAAAGCTGATTTTCATAAGATTTTTTTAATGTCAGGATCCAAAATGCCTTTCGCTCAAAGTACTGTACCTTTATGGGGATATTAGCCTTCTGAAAGAAAGCCACAGCTTGAAGGCACACTTCATGCATTTGGTCATATTGAGCACACTGTTCCAGGCAATGAAGAAGGGGGTCATAAACCGGAACTTCCTGAGGGAGTTCATTCAACATTATCTCATACAGAGTAATAGCTTCCTGCCAGTCCTTCCGAGTTTCAGAAAGGTTGGCCAGAGCGGATACCTTCAATAAATTTGCCTGGTCTTCACAGGTTGTCGCCTGAAAGATCTCGTATGCCTCCAAAATATCGTTGAGCTCATTAGGCGAACAGCCATCATTGATCGCCCGACATGACAACAGATACAGAGCACTGAGGCAACGAGGTAAGTACGGTTCATTGTCAGGGAACGGAGAGTCCTGGTTATTAACCAGATAATGGTGATAGTTCCGAATTCTCTGTAGTACTTCACTAATGACATAGACTTCATTTAAGAGTAATGAGTGGCATAGTTGATCGATTTTATTAAATTCAGGATTGCCTTCTTCACTGATATGATTGAGCAAAAGATGCTTTAAACGACCTCCCTGATATTGATCAGTCATCAGGTTGTATTGCTTCATGAGCTGCTGAACAACGGTTTTAGGGTCCAAAATAAGCAGATCCAGCTGTCGACCAATGAGATTATCAAGAAACAGCTGACTTATTGCCGCTAAACAGACGGAATTCGTAAACACTGTCCTGTCAAAAACATTCAGACTGCAGCTGTTTTTTGGGACATTCAAGTGGTGGACCATTTCTAACAGAATACTGGGGAATGTAATTTAAATTGTGTAAACGCTTGTCGTTAATACTCCAAAATGGAGAATAACAATGAGCGTTGAAATCAACGAAAAACTGGTAGATCAAATAGCCAGTCAGATTAAAACTCAGGATGATC
>NZ_LUKQ02000369.1 GCF_001647025.1 Endozoicomonas atrinae | reverse complement strand
ACCCAACAGCATACGGGGGTTGGGTTTTGCGTCTTCTTATATAGAATTGAAGAGTTCCGACAGAATTAACATCACGAATATAAGTTAAGTAATAGATAGTTGAATTTTTATCAATTTTAAGTATTATTCCCATCAAGCTTCACCAGAAGGAAGCCTAGCTGGCACAATCCTCCCCAGGGGGCGTGCCAGTGCCCTTCATAAACTCCTTAAATCTCTAATTGTCCCTTCATAATCTCTCTATCATTTCACATTTACGACCATTGTCGTCTATTTAGAATTTTGTCATATCTCAGACACACAGTACCTACGAAGAAACTTGCTGGTGTTTTTTTGTAGTTAGAGCTTATTCTGCCGGAAAATTTTTCCAAGGGAGGATAAATTGGGAAGGGGGGTATAGTGGGTATGCATTCCCACGCCGGAGCGTGGGAACGAGGTCAAGGGAATTTAGCGGGTATGCATTCCCACGCTGGAGCGTGGGAACGAGGTCAGAAATGTGTGAATGACTTCAACTCAGCATCGAGACGAACTAAGTATTTTCATCACCAGTATTTTCATCACCAGTATTTCCATCACCAGTATTTCCATCACCAGTATTACCTGTACCACCCGTTGTGCCACTTACTGCTCCTATTTGATCAATTGCATTAGTCCCACACAAATTGTTGTTAGGGTCAGTTCCATTGTTACAAACTACGGAAGTTTGAGAACCTGCAGAGTCAAATGTATAAACTAAAGTGCCGCCTAAGGGAGCTACGGCAGTACCGGTAATGGTAATATCATTTCCAGAAGCGGCTACTGCAACATTATCGCCAGTCAGTGGATTCAGAGCTGTTGCACAGTTACTAGACGTATCTGTTTGCATACATATTGTCACTTGCGATCGCATTGACGAGGCTTCAGAAATCAAAGCGGCAGCTGATGCATTCCTCGTATAATTCTGATACTGAGGAATCGCTACAGCGGCCAGAATACCGATAATCGCCACAACGATCATCAGCTCGATCAACGTAAAACCTTGTTGTTTTTTCACTTCTCGTCCCCCAGGGAATCTTAATGTAAAAGGATTATTAACATGCTACTGCTGCAAAATATTTGCCTTGCAATTCCCGACCCTGGGTTGCACTTCATCCTGACTCTGCCCATCGCCTTTGAAGCGGCTACTTTGTTAACCTTGCCTGCTCATACCCGTTACCTGGACTCAAGCTCCCGGTGATCTGGCCTCTTACGGTCACAAATCTTTTGTGTATTTTCCGCTATTCGCGTTTGTACTTCAGGCTATGGAGCGTAGCAAAAAGTACCATAGTTCGGTATACCCCACAATATCAAAACCATCTTGGTGCCTTGGGCTGTAAGGAATCTGTCGTCAGGTTGAGAGGTCTGTCTGAAAAATGAAAATAAAAATCGAGGTGTCAGGGGGATTAAAGATGCAAACGATCGGCACGCTTGGCGTGGAAATGCATACCAAATGTAATGTAAGCAACGACGCCAATAGCACAGCCCCGACCAACCCCCCAATAACGTTAATCGTCCACTAATTCCGTGGATAACTCGGTGAACAACCCGTGGGATAGTCAGGGAAACACTGGAAAATACGGTATAAAAACAGAATGGTTATTTTTTAACCAGCGGTGAATAACTGATCAGAGCAAAATATGCCAACACCTTTTTTAAGCTGGACTCTGTTCGGTAATCCAACCACTTCAACGCTTAACTTCCAACTCCCAGTAATCCATAATCCGCACTCGTCCGATGGTCTGCATATCCGGCTGTCGGGTGCTGGTCTGGTCCAGACCTTTATAGCTGATCAGAAAACTGCACAACTGCTTTTTACCATTCTCTTCACGCAGAGCCAGAAACAGTCCTGGCCCTGGTCGTAACTCCCGCTCAACCACCAACAGGGTAAAGCCGGTAAAACATTCGATGGTTTCCGGCACATAGTAATACTCGTAGAGTTTCTTATCCCGGGGCTTGTGCTGCTCGCTGGTAAATATATCCGGTACGCGAGCCGTCACTTCGTACCAGTCGCCTTCCGGAGGAACGACGGTAACATGAGTCAGCATGGCGGCATTCAGTGGCCTGGGTCTGGTTGGCTCTGGTTCCGGGTCATAAGGGTCACCGATGCCGGTGCTCAACCAGTGCGCAGAGACACCCGTGGCATCCGCCAGACGCTCGACGTATTTATGGGGATTATCAATTTTGCCACTGGCCAGGCGGTACATGTAGCTGCGCTCAATGCCCGTCGCACGGGACAGGGCACTTGGGGTTTCTACGCCCTTGAGTTTCATGGCAGTGGCCAGGCGGTCGGAAAAGGTATTGCTCATGGTATTTATCCTCTGGCGAATACAGGCGTTTGCCAGATGGGGATTATCAATGTGTGAACGCCTCTTTGAGAAAGAGACTACATAATTAAAGGGAAATTAGGTGCTGTTCTTTAATATTGCATTCACAGAGAAAGAACTGACACTTTTCCCTGCCACCTTTCTCACTACCAATTTTCTCCAGAATTGTTGTTGTTTTTGTAGTTAGGCCTTTTTGTATAACTAATTTTCATAACTCCATTCTTAACTGGAAAATACGCATCAGCAACTCCATCTTTCCAAGCAATAAATTTAAATGTTTTTTTATTTCTACACTTTACTAAGCCACCAAACATTTCATTGTTACTCATGTTTGGCTCAGGGAAAATTTTTACTGTCCATTGACAAGTTTCACTAGCCACATCGACTTTTCCTGTGATTCCAAAATCAATTAATTTAGGTATTTGATTTTCAACATCCACCCCATAATCATTAAATCTTTCAATGAATCCGATTTTTGCGTGCCATAGTCCTGAAGCGTTTATTCTAAAGTCCAGTTTTTCAGCAATCCCCGCATCTCTATGTTTAAATAATTCTGCACTAACATAAATCGGAGTTGAAAAGCCAAGTATTACTACAAAAATAAACATTTTTCTCATGATCCCTCCATAGATTTGAATCTATATTTATGCGTAATACCCTAACACCAAGGAACTGGGGGCGGGTCTTGTATCTTGAAAACATCAAAGATTAAAAAATTGACTCTCAATTCTGACCTGAAATTTCAAACGCACTTTTTCAATTTTATGATTCAGAATAATTGAAATTTTTAATCGAGACCTGATCATTCAACGTCCAAAAATCATAAATAACACCAAGGCCAAGAAAGCCAATGGTCAACAGATACAAAATTCCGGATATCCATTTTCCCAGGTACATACGATGAATGCCGAAAACACCAAGGAATGTCAGCAAGATCCAGGTAACAGAATAATCATACTGGCCACTGTGGAAACGAAGGTCGGCCTCTCGGTCCATTGATGGAATAAGAAAAAGATCGATCAGCCAACCTATGCCGAATAGACCAAAAGTGAACAACCAGATTGTGCCGGTTACCGGTTTTCCATAATAGAAGCGGTGTGCACCAAGGAAGCCAAATATCCAGAGAACGTAACCAATAACCTTGCTATGAGTGTCGTGCATTGTTATCACCTGTACTGTTGAAAATGGTGACTTGAAACGATGATGTATTAAGGATGAGGCGTAGTCTTGATTTCGGATACTTACTTTTTCATGTTGAGAATAAATACGCTTACGCTTTCCCTAATGGCACGATTAAATCAAAAAAGCATGAAAACGTTTCTCTGAATCGCGTCAACGCTACCGCCCGTCCAGACATCTTCAGGAAATAGTCAGGTAACGCACTTGTTGTACGACTCTCTATGTGTAATTTCATTGGAAAAATATAGTACCATCGAACTATATACAGTGGTATTGCCCGCCATCATCTTTTTCGATTCCCCATATTTGCCACCAGACCTCTCAGGTTATTGCCTGCAGACGGTTTTACCTTTTCTTTACAGGTATAAAAACGACGGGTACTGACCGCAATCAAAACATTCAACTTACGCCATGTGCGACTTTTAGGTTTGCATAAGGAGACATGACTGAACCTGCTTTCTGCTATTAAAAGCAGTAAAAAGCAAAAAAGAAGGTTTCAGTCATGCCCGTTGAAGAGTTTATCACTACAGT
>NZ_LUKQ02000368.1 GCF_001647025.1 Endozoicomonas atrinae | reverse complement strand
GATCATCCTGAGTTTTAATCTGACTGGCTATTTGATCTACCAGTTTTTCGTTGATTTCAACGCTCATTGTTATTCTCCATTTTGGAGTATTAACGACAAGCGTTTACACAATTTAAATTACATTCCCATGTTGGCTGGCTTCCTGGTCAGATTGTTGGAGTGGCTGGGTCAGCTCTCACTACAATTGGGCTTTTGAATCCAATCTCACTGGGGGTTGGTGGTGCTATTTTTGGAATACACGGTCTGGTTGAAGGTGTCATCGCCTACAATGAAATCAAATATTCCGGGCACTCTTATGCTGAAGACAATTCCAAAAATATCTTGAGAGATATTCGCCGTGAGTGTAGAGATATACATGACTTCCACCAATCACAACTGGCTCTATGGAGAAAAAAATAGCTAACGGTATTCTCTGGCCAGGTGGCTGTTAAATATCTAAAAAATATTTGCTGACATGATATGCCCTTGTCCATTGAGGTGATCATTATTGATTCCATATGGATAAGGGCTTTTTAGTGCTTCATCATTATGTACCTATCCAATAGTGGAATAACTTCTACCGCCTGCAAAAATTGATTTGAAATTTACTGCTATATATAAGTAATGAATATGAACTGTGTTTGTTGTTGGTGAAAGAATGACTGATAAAAAAGTGATGGTCAGTGCCTGTTTGCTGGGTGAAAATTGCCGGTTTGATGGCGGTACCTGTACGAACCAGGCATTAAAGGATGATCTTGAGGATGTTCAGCTGATTCTGGTCTGCCCGGAGGAGATGGGCGGGCTGTCCACGCCTAGGCCCAGGGCCAGAATTGTTGGCAGGGAAGGTAATGCTGATGGGGTGGACGTGCTGGCAGGTGAGGCTCAAGTTCTGACCCATGAGGGGAAGGATGTTTCCGATGCCTATATTCGAGGCGGCATCAAAACTCTGGATCTGGCCAAGTCATCCGGAGCCGAACTGGCGATTTTAAAAAGCAACAGCCCATCCTGTGGGTGCGGTCAGGTGTTTACTGAAGACTTTCAGAATCTTAAATCAGGTGATGGCACCACCACCGCCATTCTGAAAAAAGCGGGCATTCAGGTCGTTAATGACTCTGATTACCATCAGGCGTTGAATGACTACAAAAAGAAGTAGTTTTCTTACCCGAATAGCTTCTGCACCACCACTTTTCCTATAACGCTTGGAGTCATCAGTACTGTCGGGCTTTTCAAAAAGGTAAACGCTTCGATAAAACGCTGATGAATATCCTGGTCTTTACCGGCCAGTTTCATCAGGGCTTTGATGTAACTGTTCATTATGCTGACACCGGGTGGTTTGTTCCCAGTGGTTCCGGTATACATAAAGTCCGGGCTGGCGGCCATCAGCCAGGGGATGATTTTTCCCTTACCTATCTGCTTCTGAAGGTGAGTCATGGTCGCGGGAGTAAAGTCACTTTCTTTCCGTTCGAGCAGTGCCCTGAGTTTCTGCAGGTCTTTTAATACCATGGTGATACCCTGGCCATAAATGGGGTTAAAGCTGCAGACGGCATCACCGACCACTGCATAATTACCCGGCCACTGTTTACTATCATCGTATCGCCGCCAGAGGCTGCCAGGAACCCGGTAATTGAGCGGGTCACCAATCGGGGTAGATTGCTTTAACACCTCATAGAGTTCTGGTTGTGGTAATGATTGCGCATAGTCCATATAACCGTCGATGTCGGATGGCGCAATTTCACCGTTAAAACCCACCAGAGTGGTCATCCACTCACCATTGCCCAGTGGGTAGATCATGCCCCCCCGTTTGACATGAGGTGGTTCTGGGTAGATGGCCAGTACCTTCCAGTCCAGTGAGTCTTTAAGGGAAGGGGGGAGCCGGAACCGACGTGTGGTGTAGGAGATCTGTGTTCTGACTTCATCCTCCGTGACGCTGGCGATATTCGCTTCACTGAGCCATTTGGGGGTGTGGGTTCCCCGGCCGGAAGCATCAATCACCAAATCAGCCTCCAGTGCCTTGATTTCTTCTTTACCCGAGCCGGTCTGGTATTGCACCCCTTTGATACGATTACCTTCTTCCGCAACCATGAGGCCAACCACACGGGCGGTGCTGCTCAACTGAATGTTGTCAACCGAGAGCACGTCCTGACGAACACGCCACTCAAACTGTGAACGGTGACACCAGCCCATATTCACACCGGAGTGAAACCGCTTTTTCCAGACTCCAAACTGAAACCATTTCAGTTCTTCAGCCGCATCTGCCGGATAGATGCCATATTCCCGAGGGTTGAATTCAGGGGAGTCTAAGAGCTGTTTCAGTATTTCCATACCACTGGGCAGCAGAACGTGAGAGTGTGGCCCCTGGCCAACCCCTTTATGGAGGCCGTTCTCGCTGTTGAGCGTATCCTTTTCCAGAATGATCACTTCACGGAAAAAGGGTGACAGAGTTTTTGCTGTCATCAAACCCGCGACACTGCTCTTTGCATAAGCCCTGTCTCACTATCTCCCGAATGTTTCTATTACCATGATGCATAACGGTAAAAAATCAAGCCGCTGTTTTTTTATTGACCGGTATGGTTTTGAATCTTTTCCCTTAGCCACTGGTGAGCAGGGCTGTAGTCCGTTCTTGAGTGCCAGATCATCACGTGCTCAATCGGCAGGGTTTCAAAGGGCTGCTCAATAACCTGCAGATTAAACAGTGGCGCGTACCGGCTCGCCAGGCTCCGTGATGTGCTGCCGATGCTGTCTGAGCTGGAAACCAGGGCCAGCATGGACATCAGGGAGTCGCATTCGGCGCTGATTTTCCGGGGTTTGAGCGGTGTTTTGGTGAAGTAGTCAGCTGCGTATATGTTTGCCCGGCGAATACGCATTGTGACGTGTTTTTCCTGGTAGTACTGCTGCTCAGTCAGTGTCTGATGAATCCGTGGATGATCTTTTCTGGCCACAATAACAATCTCATCCTGAATCACTGGGTGGCTTTTATATGAAGGGCTTAATTGTCCGGTTATGTCCAGCGCCAGGTCGGCTTTCTGCAGGCTGAGTTCCTGCAGCATGTCGTCCTCATTACTGGGGGCGATAACAAATTCAATGGAAACATTACCCAGTGTTTTATCGTGCTCGATACGTGGATGAAAGTGGAGCAGTGCCATCTCGTTGCAGAGCACGCGGAATACTCTTGGTTGCTGTGGATCAAACTGTTTGATGTTGCTGATGGCATTGCTGACATCATTCAAGGCTGGCGATATTTCACTGGCGAGCTGGACGGCAATATGGGTGGGAGAAATGCCTCTTCCTTCTCTGACAAACAATTCGGCACCCAGCTGTTGCTGTAGGCGCTTCAGGACTCCACTGACACCGGGCTGAGTCATCTCTAACGCATCGGCAGCCAGAGTGATTGATCTGAGGCGATAAACTTCCAGAAAAACCGATAGCAGGTTCAGGTCCAGAGGGGTATCTGTTTTTGTAATCACAATACATAACCATTCGTGATGTTTTGAATAAACATTACTTTATTTTTTGTTATGAGTCTTGCCCATAAACTGGCTTCAACAAAACGCAAGATGGCTTCTGTTATCAGAGCCTGGAAAGCAGATCAAAGAATAAAGTTGAAGAGGTAATTATGAAAACGCAGACTCAAACCAAAGTAACCGCTCTTGTCCTGGCCATGTCTCTGGCTCTTCCCGTCGGTGCGGCAGACCATCATGACCATGTTCATGGTGATCTTGAGGTGAAGGGAAAGCCTGCCAGCGAGCATACTATTGCTGCCAACAAGGTGCTGAGTGAGCGTTTGAACTGGCAGGATAGAGATGCCTTTGAGCGTAATGAAAAGGGCCTGATTGTTCCTCTTGATGCTAAAACAGCCAATATCATGAGAAACAGTTATGATACCAATTGAATTTTCTAACTACTGTATAACTGCCCAATCACGGGAGCACAGACTGAACAGTCGACCAGCTTCGCTGCAAAGGTTATTCCAAGCTTCACAGCAACAATCTACAATATTTTCATAACCTGAAAATGCTTTGTTTGATAAGTCATGCTCCCGCATCCACTCCCATAGCCTTTCTGAGCTGTTTAACTCCGGTGCGAATGGT
>NZ_LUKQ02000367.1 GCF_001647025.1 Endozoicomonas atrinae | reverse complement strand
GCGTCATTCGTAAGGCGATCAAGAACCGGAAGATTTTTCGGACTGATGAGTCAGTCATGAAGGTAATCTATCTGGCCATGGAAAAAGCTTCCGAGAAATGGACCATGCCGATCAGGAACTGGAAAGCAGCCATGAACCGGTTTGAAATTATGTTTCCTGACCGGTTCAAGGAGTAATAGTTTTGGTGGCGTTTACACAGAATTATTTACAGGCTCTACCTAAAGGCATCTAATTATTTAAACCATTTTCTTCACATTCTTTTTCATCGACTGACGTGCCTGCATCCACCCCATACCGGCTTCCATTCGCTTTTGAGGGTTGTACTGATCCTCCTGAAAACACCACTGATAATCACCGGCGTATTTCATCAGCGTGTAATTGCGGAAGCTGAACACCTGGCCATTACCCGGGTCGTCCCAGATATTGTCAAACTCCGCAATCACCCAGCCTCTTTCTTCATCCACAATAAGCCACTTGGTCACAAAGGTTCTTACCGCCCTGGCAACCGGGTTAGCATAGATACCGTTAATCCAGTCCCGGATCTCTTCCCGGCTGTTTCGATCAGGGTCGACATCATCCACATAACGGCCATCTTCCGTAAACAGGTCTACGCTCCAATCATTGCTTTTACTTAACCGCTCTGAGATCATTAATAGCCGCTTGAAACCTTAATTTCACCTGCTCCACTGAACACCCTTCGTCAAGCATCCGAAAAGCCTCTGTCAAATTCTGTTTGCAGTAGTAGTGATACCCCTTGTTATCAAACCATTTATCAAAGGGGTACAGGTCGTAAAACCATTTTTGCAGTTGAAGCTTTTCAGCTATATTCGTACCGCTGGCGATTATTTCTTCGGTAGTTATTTTGGCTTGACGCCTTTCCAGCCCCGGACGCAGATTCGGTCTGCCACTGTCGAACCAGGCTGTCATTTTTTTAACCACTTCACGGAGTTTTGATTTTTCTTCTTGTGCATGCTTTCTCTCATCCTTGAATATATTCATAAGTTCATCCATCTCTCCACCCGGAGGAGTAAAGAAATTTGATTTAATCGGCTCCAGCTCATTCATTAAAAAGCTTTCCAGATTCAATTCACCACTTCTCAGGCTAGCAGCAACACTGTCCTGACCGAAAAATGACAGCAAATAAATCAAATGCTTGGTATTTATTCCCCACTGAACATGGGTTCTTATCCATTGAACCTGTTCCAATGTCAGGGTATTGGTAGCAAGTAAGGGTTCAATAACTGAATATAGCTGAGCACTGCATGATGCTATTTGGTAACAGCTGAGACCATCAAGACAAAATAAAAATTCTGGATTACCAACTCTCTTTGTTTCCATCATAACACGCAATAATTCAAGGAAATCATCTGACTTCAATAGTGCTGAAATATCAAATGCTACGCTGTCATCAGGGTCAAGAGAAAACACCTTCCCTTTCTGCTCAAGGCCCTTTGCCTCTGCGAGCTGTGTAACCCATGCAAGCTCCCCTTCGGATATTCTTCCACAAACCAGCCCTGAAATAATATGATCATTCATTAATTTACCAGCATAGTTTCCAGTAATAGATCTCAGTACAGTCATTGCAACTTGTACTTTCGAAACAGGCAGTGCTTCCTGTAGCAGCTGGAAAAAAACATGCCTGCAGCCCGGCAACCTCTTCAGTAATGAAGGATCTGTAAGCTGCTGTGGAATACGAACTAAAATCTCAGCAAAGTGTACATAATTATCAACAGGATTACTTTCTAGATACTGGCTGATGCTATGACTTGATTCGTTAATAAAGTCCAGAATCTGCTTGTTAGAAGCTCGCACACTGATGGCAATAACACAGTCAACCGGCATGCCTGAATCAACCAGCCTTTCCAACGCTTCAAATTTATACTTTGGATTTAAATGAACTTCATGCTTATCTGTTGAAGCCTCTTCAGGAAATTCACACTTTAACGGTCTGCAGGGGCTAGCATCCTGAATGCCTGAAACGGGATCTGTTCGATGAATTGAGCCTTGATACTCAAAGCATATAGCACCCCACAATTTTTTCTTACTTTCATAATGAGAATCATATTCACAAATCAATGGCACATTTTTGGCTTGCTTCTGTCGCTTTGAAACCTCTTCCTGATGTAGTGTCATCTTCTGATACTTTGCATGCACAGGTGACAAGTTCATTTCTCCACTGGCAGGAAGGCACTTTTTGAGGAAGCCCAAAAACTCCTGATGTCTTCTTTTGTCTGAAAAACCAAAAGTACTGCCTGTGTAGCCCCGGTAAAAGGCAATAATGGTTTCCATGTTGCTCTTATCCATTAGCGCCTGAAAATATCGGCTACCTGTACTGCTTTCAGCTCCTCTTTCAGACGCAGTAGATGCTATTTCTTCAAAGACGCTGAGAAGCACATGCAAATAGCTGCATTTTGCTCTTTTGGCGTTACTCATCTCTACATCAAGACCATATTGGGGATAGGTGGCTTCTCCAGAATGATTGAGCCTCCCTTTACTGGTGGTAATTGCCCGATAGGCTGCTTCAGAAATAAGTTGCTCCAGCTGCTCAAAGGATAGAATGCCCTTACTTAAGATTTCATCCGCTAAATGACATAACTCGTGATTCAATCCGCCTGAAGGGTACTCTCCGGAAAAACTGATATAACGTAACTGTTCAATATGCTGCCAGGTTACTTCAGGATCGTTGCACATACCGGACAATAATGATTTTCGAGACAAAACCATGGAGAGAGAGTCGTGCACCCATGCCGCTCTTTCTGATGCCACAAATCCTCTATGAGATTCCATTGATTCGGACAAAGCAGATTCGCCCTGATGCCTTGAAATCAGCATATCCGGAGGAGTTGGACTCATTGCATAGTTAATCAGCCACTTCAGAGCCTGTATCGATAAGTCACCATTGCAGACGTTTCTGATGACCTTTTCGCAAATAAACTCATGAGCGTAGGAACCAGCGTGTTGTTGAACCAGACGGATGCATTCTTTAAATTTCTGCAGGTCTGTGGTCAAGGTTACTCCATCACCGGCTTGAATGAATAAAAACTTATCAATAAGCAGTTTGAAAGCCTTATGACTGCCACTCCAATGCTCGATATCTTTAAGAGTACATATTTTTTGAGAAAACGCACATTCGTCACTTTGTAAGAGCCAATCAATAGCAACACTATTGACAAGACACTTCAGGTTCATCTTGGAAAATCCAGCATTTCTGATATTGATCACATCTTTATCAGTCAGCCCCTTTCGCAAAAACAGAACCAAAAGATCAAACTCTTCTTTGCAGTAACAGCCATCGCCACTCTCATTCATTAAAAACTGCCTTACTGAGATCTGGTCAGGTGGCGGTGGAGTATGAATTTCAACCATCCTGAACTTTTCTCCTTCAAAGCATTCATAGCTCCCCGTCCAGGAGTGCATAGCAGGGTCAACTGTGGCCACATCTACAGACATACCAAAGGTACCGGTATGTGACTGCCTTTGAGTATCGGCTTGGTCCGCACTGGTTGAATGGTCAAAGGAAGGTGGAGAATGTTGTTGACCAACCTGAAACATGGCTCTTTACCTTATTTAAATACTTCGGAATGTAGATATTTCCTTCATCAGAAGCACAGCTGAAACCCTATAGCACTACTGAAAAACCGTAAACCGCTAAACTCAACCAACGGTGATTACGAAGGGTTAGCCTTAGATATTTATTCTTGCCACAAGTTCCAATAAATTATCTCTTTGATGGCTGTTTTATAGCTCACCCATACCGACAAGAAATATTTTGTTGCGGATCTGGAATTCAACGTCAGAAAAGCTGTGCAGCTATTCCGAGGCTAATCTCCAGGTAGATATTCTGTACAAATAAACTATTCAAATAAAAAATGAGCAATACAAATGAGGTGATGTTCTCAATTAGACATATGACCAGCTATGATACAAGAGACTGTACAATCACAATACTGACTGGCCAACGAGCTAAACCTCCATCATAAACAGGAAACGGGTGCTCTCTCTGAATGATTGAAACAATAGTGCTCTATTTTCACAGCTACTATGGGAACACCACTCATAATAGTTAACTGTCATGCCCGCTTCTGTTATTTCCAGCTCTACCAAAAGCATCGTTTT
>NZ_LUKQ02000366.1 GCF_001647025.1 Endozoicomonas atrinae | reverse complement strand
ATCATCCTGAGTTTTAATCTGACTGGCTATTTGATCTACCAGTTTTTCGTTGATTTCAACGCTCATTGTTATTCTCCATTTTGGAGTATTAACGACAAGCGTTTACACAATTTAAATTACATTCCCGATTTGATTCATCCACAAGCTACCGGGCTACTTCCAGAAATCGTTCTGTCTAAGTCACATTTCATATAGTCTTCGAGGTCTTCTGCTCCCAGTCGCTGTTTAAGTTCTGTAAAACCTTTAATAACTTTCTCCAGCTTCTGCTCGGCAGAATTACGCATATCACAAACTGAACTGTCAACTTTCCATTCACTTTCGGATTTTTCCAGCAGTAATTCATAAAGCGAGTCTCTTACGTCAGTGTCCTGATTACCTGCTGTACCACCAGCCTGCCCTACCGTAATACCTTTTGTTTTAAGCACTCTGAAAAGCTGCTTTCTTGTTGATAAAAGATCAGAAATACCCGGCACTGGTTGTAGATTTTTCAGATACTGTTTTACATCGTTCATCTCTTCAATGATAAAACCAACCCTTTGCTGAAGGTGATACAATTGCATGCCTTTTTCTGTATTGACAGCATCTACCATCATATCCTGAGTCAGTTGATGGGTAGCATCTCTGGCTCGATTCAGGGCTACCTCATATAGAGATACGCTTTCAAATGCACGTTTGATTAGGGCTTGAACCTGCTTTGGATCAGATAGTTTTGTAAGGAAATCGATGCTACTTATACTGACCGGCTGATCTGGATCTCTATCATAGAGCCATTTAGAGTCATGTTCCCACGGTCGTCTAGATGCTTCCTCAAAAGCAGCATCGCAGAAGATTCTCATTTTTTCGTACCTATCAACAAAGAGTATGGCTCGGTTAAACTGGTCCATACACTTATTCCATAGGTTATAGGCAAGATCTCCAAACACCCAGACAGCAAGTACTGGTGATTGCTGAGTTTCAGGAAATTCACTGTCGACTGTTTTTAGTTCATGTTCATAGTCTTCACCATACTCAAGCTTTTCGCTAAACAATTGCAGTCGGCTACTCATATCATTAATAAGTTTTGCATAATCAGATTCTTGTTCTTTTTTCTCCAATGGTTCAGACCTCTCTGAGGTAATTTCTTCTTTAAGCTGATTATTTCTTTTTTCTCTTGCTTCCCGTTTCTGTTTTGACTGTTTCCTTTTCTCCATATTTTCTCGTATTATTTCTTTTTTATTATTTTTTTCACTCTCAAGTTCATCTATATAAGCTTGACGCGCTTCCTCATTTTTTTTCAATCGAGCTTTACATGCTTCATTAAGTGTTTTTATAGAATTTCCCAAATTCTGGGACTCAGTATGATCAGGATTGTATTTCTGAATAACCTTTAGATTTACTTCATTGAGTATCAAACAACAACTTTTAATCTGCTCTATAAACTGATCATGAGTCGAGATGTCATCCAGAAAGTGACTGGTCAATGATCTTAACAAACTTTTGGCGATCTCTGAAGAAACCCTGGCTAATCGAGTAATGAATACTTTGCTGCTATCTGTTTGTATCGTTCGATATATTCTATGCTCAGATATTGTTTTAAAGAGACACATAGTGCTGTTTAAGAGTCCCGGGTACTGTAATGATTTCACAAGTATCATCAGGATCATATCTTCCAGTTGTTTAACAGAGTTATGCCAGACTTCCTTGATCTCGCCAGGTACTTCTGATTCCTGCAGTGTCAATAAACGCTGAAGTGGGCTACTTTGCAGCAGGATGCACAATGACTCTGTAACCATTATGAACTCGTCAGGGAATTCAGCAATATGGCCAGATAATGCGTTAAGGCTATCAAGAAGTCCATCCAGTGTGTTGGCAAGCCTCTCTCTAATATCCTGTGTATCCACCTCGCACAATTTAATCATTTTATAAACAAGGTCACAGGTAAATTGTATATGCCACTGAATGCACTGCCTGGAAAAAGTTTCCGGCACATCCACTGGTTCGTCTTCACCAGCCTGCAGTTTCAGCTTTTTGTCCAGAGATTTTGCGAATGCAGAGAGTGTTATTGGCGGGTCTACTAGTTGACTATCGAGGGTCTCCTGTATGGCCAATTCATCCGAGCTCATCTCAAAAACTTTTGATCCCTGTTGCACTAATGGTTGATTGGACAGTTCTGGGCGGCAATAACTCGTTTCTACCGGTCTGATGAATGGCGCTTTCAGAGTAAAAAGTGTTCGCTTGAAATAGGGATAATAATACATAATTGAAACGTCCAGATTCCATAGATCATCAGTTTCCAGTCTTACTATGTAGTCTCTTGCTTCTTTGGTTTTGGCCATTTTTTTCATTTTGCTTATTTCTTCATCAGACTGCTTATGGGATGCCAAGTAAGCAGACAGGCTCATTCTTACTTTCTCCCTCTCTGTAAACTTAACCGGATCTAATGAGAGTGCAGCCTGGCTTAGTTGGCTGCTGCGAGGATAAATGTTTGCATGAGTTGTTGGTGGAGCCAAAAGAATTTTTGCGGATGGTAGCGCTTTTATTTTATGTAAGGGAGGTATTTTTACCAAGCTTTTGCTATCCCTAAGCTGATTCTGCAATTCCCTGCGCTGTTTTCTTAGTTCACTTGTTGAAAGCTTTACCTTGTTACCTTTTTTATCAAAACTATCATTGATGCGAATTTTCTGCTGGAAATCGAAACCGTCGAGGTAGAGCAGCTTGACTGCATCTGGCGTCTTTCTGATAGCCCCAGGGTACCTGAGTTGAAGTACCTGTTGAACTGAAAAGGACTCCCCGGAATCTCCTGTCCCACATGGGGCAGATGATGGCGTTAATTCAGTACCAGCCTCATTAGTTCCCGGGTATTCTACTTGCGTAAGCTGCATAGCTTCGGAGGGTGCTTCACCCGCTGCCAGGTTGACATCACCTGCATTGCAGTTTGCAGCAACTGGCAATTTACCGGGTGTGCGCTGTAATAAGCTTGAGCCATCATTGACTGGCCGCTTGCTTTAGTGTGGATCGGCTTCCTGGTGTTTGGTGTTTTTTCCTTTACCAGCAGTTTTTTGGATGGGCCTGATGCACCTCCATTGATACTGTCAAAAGCTTTTTCCTGTTGCCTGTCATCGGTATGAGGTGTCTGCTTTTGAGAGCATTGACGTGCTTTTGGAACAAATTCAGCTGCTTCGGGATCTAGATAGACCTTTTTCTTTACTGCTATTTCTCTACCCGCTTTCGCCATGGTTGCCTCTGGCTGCACAGCCTTGCTCTCAACCCCCTGATACGGTGTTTTTTCATGAGCATTGAATTCAACCAGGCTCGAAGGCAGCCAGCCTGGTATTTGATAAGAAGATGCTGGGACACAATTTTTATAAGGATTTATGTGATTAGATGATACTGTATTCGGTGATTGATGCATTAAAAAGGCTTGCTCCACATGACAAAGGGGCAAACCGGCTGTATTAAGATGTGCAGGTACTAAAGAAACAGCCCCAGCGGGCTCAGGAAACAGATGGCTTGTTTCATTGCAAAGATCTGGCCTGTTAGCATATGGCAGTGTGCTAAAGCTACATGGAGGTTGCTGCAGAAATGGCACTGCACTGGGAGCAGGTTGATTTCCAGAACACTCTAGAGCAACCATCTGACCGGCTAAATGGCTGGTAGGCAGTAACTGACCCGGGACTAACGAAACGGGCTGGATGCCCCTTGATGAAATGGCTGTATTGTGAAGAGGATATGGATTCATGCTGTAGGACATTAATGCTCTATGATTTAACGGGGCTGGGTTTTGTACATGGCCGCTTTTAGAGTGAGGAGGCATAGACAGCCTTGGTGATTCAGTTCCTGGATGATATGCCTTTGTAACTACACTCATAGGAGGGAATGGCATTCTAAAAACTCTCTCAATTAATTTAGAATTGGTATGTCCTGATTTTGTAATACCAATTGAATTTTCTAACTACTGTATAACTGCCCAATCACGGGAGCACAGACTGAACAGTCGACCAGCTTCGCTGCAAAGGTTATTCCAAGCTTCACAGCAACAATCTACAATATTTTCATAACCTGAAAATGCTTTGTTTGATAAGTCATGCTCCCGCATCCACTCCCATAGCCTTTCTGAGCTGTTTAACTCCGGTGCGAATGGT
>NZ_LUKQ02000365.1:2811-4135 GCF_001647025.1 Endozoicomonas atrinae | reverse complement strand
GAATCCGGCTGGATCACCATTGTTCAGTCGGAAGACCTGCGCGGTGCCCCTGGCCGAGAAGTGGGTACCATCGGCGACTCCATCTTCCAGGCCCGTTACCCGTTCATCGCCAGTGCCGACAACGAGCAGACCTACGATCTGGCCTTCGACCTCAGCACCGAAGACCTGCTGGTCTACCACAACGGCATCCTCCGCAGCACACCGGCCCATTACACCCTGAACCCGACCGGCGGCACCAACGGTCTTGGCTCAATCACCCTTGTTGATCCCATCGTCGCCAACGACCAGATCGACATCTTCAAAATCCGCATCGACGCCAACCCTGGCTACCGGCGCGAAGAGCAGACCACTCTGGCTGCCCAGAACCTCTTCTCCTTCGTCCACGACGCCAACGAACGCATTCTGGTCTACCGTAACGGTATCCTCCTGCAACCTGGCGGCGACCGTGACTACCTGACCAACCCTGACACCAACACCGTCACCTTCACCGAGACCCTGCCCACCAACACCCTCGTCACCTTTATGGTGGTGCAGAACACCGCGCAGACCCAGGTCACGGGCCTGATGATGGAGGACACCTACACCGACCCTGCCACCGGCCTGATCAAATGGGACACCATCACCGTCAACGACAGCGAGATCGAACAGTCCAAGGTCGACGGCCTCACCGACAGCCTGAACAAACGCGCCTACATGGAAGTCGGCCCCATCACTCCCGTCAACCCGCAGACCTCCTGGCTCTGGCTGGACACGTCAAGAACCCCGAACCAGCTCAAGTTCTTCGACGGCCTGCGATGGCTCGCCACCTCACCGGAGTCCTCGCTGCCCAGTTACTCTGGCGAAACGGCAAACCAGTACGTCCGCGTCAACGGTACCGGCACCGGCCTCGAATACGCCGACATTGATCTCAGCTCGGTAGTCCCTAAAACCCAGAAGGGCGCAGCCAACGGCGTCGCCTCCCTCGACTCCCAGGGACGAATCCCGACGGGCCAGATGCCGGAGATTCTCTCCCAGTCTTCCCTGTCGGTTCTGGCGCAAACCGTCAGCGACGGTGATCTGATGGTCGGTCGTATCCTGCGCCAGAAAGTCCGCATCGAGGCGGCAGGCTTTCGCCTCTTATCCGGCACCTGTGACGTACAGCTCACCGTCAACGGCGTCGAAGTCGGGCAGACCTACTCGGTCAGCTCGGTACCCTCCGAGTTCCCGCTCTCCACCCAGATCGAAGTCGACGCCAGTGCTGCCTCCAAGGCCATCGGCCTCAAGATCACCAACACCAACGCGGCCAACACCCTCGACGCAGTAATCGCCATCAGTAACCTCGCGG
>NZ_LUKQ02000365.1:0-1917 GCF_001647025.1 Endozoicomonas atrinae | reverse complement strand
CTTTGCCATGGGCAAGTTCGGCAGGGACTACCACTTCGACGAAGCGAAAGCCGCCGACTACCTGAACCTCCATGCCACCGCGCCCAACTTTGCCGCATGGATAGCCGAAGAAGACGGCCAGCTACTCGGCGGACTCGGTGCCTACATGACCGACACCTTCTTCGGCAATGACCGTCTGGCTTACGACGACAGCCTGTTTGTTCTGCCCACGGCACAGAACAAGGGCATCGGCAAACTGCTCATCAACGCCTACGTCGACTGGGCCAGAGAACAAGGCTGCAAAGCTGCCCACATCACCGTCACGTCCGGCATCGACGAACAGCAATCCACCCAAAAAATCCTGTCCCTCGGCTTTGAGCACCTGGGCTACCTGACACGAAAAACTCTGGAGGACTAAACCATGTGCGGAGGCGGAGGATCACCGGCCCCCCAGCCAACCCCTGAAGAGAAGTACCGGCACCAGATCGGCGCATTCACTTCAGCAAAGCGGGACGAATACGAAACCCAGGCCAGCGATTACAATAATCAAATGAGTGGGTTCCAGACCCAGTTCAACGACCTGTATTCCCAGGGCAATGATCTCTTTAATCAGGCCAAGTCCTTCGACCTGACCACCGACGCCAACACCATCAAGGACTACCGCAGCCAGATCGACAACTCGCTCCAGAGTTACAACACCCTGGCCAACTCCTATTCCCAACTGGAACGCCCCGACTTCCAGACCAACTTCAATGGCATGACCCACAACGGCACTTACATTCCGGCCATGGCCAGCGTCGAAGCACCGGCTCTCTCAAGCGGCCTGTCCGACTACCAGATCAACACCATGAACGACGGCTTCGAGAACGCCCTCGCACACCTGGACAAACTGGACAGCGACCGCACCGCCGAACAAAACCGGATTTCCGGCTTTCAGACCGACTTCCGCAACAACCTCAACAGCATGAACAACGCCCTCTCTGGCTATGGCATCGCCGACATTGACCAGATCAACTCACTGTCCCGCGCCCTTGACCAGCAAAAGCAGCAGCTCGGCGACTTTACCAGTCCACTGTCCACCGACTTCAGCTACTCCAACGGCCTGATCGGCGACATGGACACCCAGATCGCCAGCCTGCGGGACAGCTACAACACCGAGCAAACCCGCATCAGCGATTTTCAGAACACCCTGAACACCTCGGCGGGCAACTGGGCCGACACCCTGGCCAGCCTGGACATCACCCACGGCGACCAGATCACCGGCCTCAATACCGACATCGAGCACCTGATCGGTCAGGCCAGCGCCTTCAAGTCCGATCTGGCCACCGACTTTGATCTCGACAGCCTCTACGACGCGAACCGCACCGTCGACGATTTGCAGGCCGCCCGCGACAACGAACTCGCCCGCATTGCCAGCACCGAAGCCAAGGCCACAGACACCTACAACTGGCTCAACAACACCGCCGCCAGCAACAAGGGCTACTCACTCAGCCAGATCGAGGCCATGCAAAAACAACTCGACGATCAACGGGGCAGCCTGACCGGCTTCAGCTCTCTGCTCGACCACGACCTCAGTGACGAACTGGCGGGCCTCGACACCGCCCAGACCGCCCTCGACGAACTGGGCAACCGGCGCAGCACCGCCATCGACGCCCTGTTCTCCGACCAGTCCGGCCTGCTGTCCGAACTCAACGCCGTCGACCTCTCCAACGAGTCCGGCATCCGTGACCTCCAGAACCGCATCCGGCTCCTGCAACAGCAGGGCAACCAGTACTCTGGCGGACGGGCATCCGACCTCAACACTCAGCTCGGCGATCTCTACACCGCCTCTGGCGACAAACTGACCGAGCTGTACAACTACCGTGGCGATCTCGAATCCCAGGCTCAAGAGCTGCTCAACGCCAACCAAGACGTCGACTTCCTCGACCTCAACCAGCT
>NZ_LUKQ02000364.1 GCF_001647025.1 Endozoicomonas atrinae | reverse complement strand
AGAGTCAGCTTAGTAAAATATTTAACTTTCTGGAACTATCAGACTTGCAGACCACCCCAAAAAGCTATACTTAACGACAGGTCATTTTGGACTGGTGTTTTGAGGACTTTTTACGCCGGTGATGACACAGCGTAGTATCCCCCTGAATTGAGCCATTAAGCTCAACGTTAAAGCGACCGTCCTTTGAAGCAATATTAACCGTAGCGCTATCACCCTCTTTTGACAGTGCCATCTGCCCAGAGACCGTATTGTAATTATCAAAAAGCCTCAGGATGTTGACCATACGGGGAATGGTATGCGCTTTTACCGCCATGAATTCACCGTTACCAAAATCCAGCAACCAAACCGCTTCTGGGTATGAGGTTTTAAATAGGCGGAGTTTCCAGGGAATAATATCGTCAATCTGCACAACCATTAGGGCACAGCGAACATAACCCTCCATGTTTGACGTTGCAAAATGGAAGTCCTTACCGGCCAGTTCAATGGCTTTACCGACAGGAATCGAGCCTTTTAATAACAATCCATTACTTTCGTTACCGATAAATTGGTATTGGTCAGTCATTGGTGTCCCTTACGTTATTGACGTGTGGTTTATTGCTTCCTGCTTTACACAGATCTCTGGTTTCATTGCAAATACATTCAGTATACAAATAGCGTTGCCTGCAAAAACTGGTCACTTATTCTTGATACCTGCAATCCAACTTAACAATAAGTGTCCAGTATTCGTGGGTAACTCGAAAATCTAACGCTTATTAGTGCGAACTCCCCTTTACAAGCTGGAACATTCGCTCAATTTTCTTCAATTTACAGTTGCTAAATTATTGCAAAATAAGGCTTTTTAAATTAAAAAATTCATCAATTAACCTATCAAGCCTGTATCAAAGCGAGAATCAATATTTATCGAGAATTTTAATTCTCGATAAAATTTCATAAGAGATTTATATATTAAAAACAATGGACTAGCGAGGCGGGCAGTATTTATCGAGAATTATTAGTGCGCTTTTCAGCGCTGAAAATTTGGCAATTTTCCAATTTATCATTATAACTGTATATACATACAGTTATAAGAAATAGAAGCCATCATGTCTAAATCACCGTTTATTGAGTCTATTCAACATTGCATTCGAACCAGACAGTACAGCTACAGAACCGAAAAAACGTATTTATATTGGATACGCTTTTTCATCCATTTTCACAATAAACAGCACCCAAAATATATGATGGAGAATGAAGTTGAACAGTTTCTTATTTATCCGGCAGTCCACCGAAAACTATCAGTATCAACTCAAAACCTGGCGTTGTGTGCAGTTTCTATAAGGATGCTAAAACCACGCAGATTGATACCCATATTTTGGACAGACACCAATCCGGAGCAAGAAGCCCCATCGATACAGAGTAAACTCTATTGATCACTTAAAAAGCACGCTACCGCCCGTCACTTGTACTTCTGTCTTGTACTGACATCCGGGAGCAGGTTATGAAATAGCTCAACAACGACTTTTATGATGGTTTTTCTACGATGCAGTTAACCGTGGCTGATAAAACTGCACTAACGTATCAAATAAATATCGTCAGTTAAAGGTAAACTCAATTATTCTTCCACTGACTTTTATATGACTTACAATCCCACGAGTGAGAAGGGCTGAGGTGTGTTTTAAAAACGATCAATCTACGTCCATTTAGCCCATAGTCAGGGCTAATATCCGTTAGAAACGGGTACTTCTAACCGACAACGCCTGGCACAGACTGACACCAGAATGGTGCCAATAGCCTGTACCATTGTGACCTGCTCGTTGCTATTGACTGGCAATGGCATAGCCAGCCCCCTGCCAGGCATAAATCCCGCCGGGGTAGCGGTAGACGTTGTTAAACCCGAGTTTTTTTGCCCAGATGGCGGCATTGTGGCTGCGGGTGCATTTTACGAATCCGCAGTAAACGACAATGGGTATTTCTTTATCGTTCCCCAGTAATGCCTGGTAATCTTCCAGTGAACGGTTCTCGGTTTCAGCAGAATTCCACTCCTTCATATCCGGAATGGGGAACAGAAACTGCTTTGCCCCCGGAATATGTGCCTTGTTGTAGCTGGCTTCCAGCGGCATGGCATCGATAATCAGCATGGGTTTGTCATCATCCATCCAGCCTTTCAGCTCAGCCGTCGTTACCAGTTGATAGCCTCCGGAGGCTGCTTCCCGAGCCAGGTTGACGGCACTGGTTTCCGTCTCTACCTCTTTTTCGTATTTATTGCTGCCAAACAAACCGGCGTAGCTGGCACCGGCCACAACAAGAAGCGCCGACAGCAAAATGGCTACACGTTTCATACTATCCCCCATAGAGTCAGTCAGGTAGCCGCCACATGACATCAAGGCTTTCATGATCAGGTACGCTGCCGCTAAAAGCCAGAGCGCCTGAGAAATCGGTCAGAAATACAATGTTATGAGGTTGGCTACGGATGGTTATTGAAAACAGGCAAACGGTTTTGGGTGAAGGTTCAGGTGTGCTCTTGCCCATTGGATAAACGCCATCACACCCAGCAAACCGATATTTCTGATAAACGACGTTCTCAGGCTCGACAGTGCGTTACCTGCCGGGTCGTTCACACCAAAGCAGCCACAGTCAATATCTAGCCCGGAATGAATGCCATACCCAAGCACCAGAAGGAACATCAAGGTAAGCAGAAAAATCAGCAGCAGTCCGCCCCGGCGATCCATCATCAGCAGGAGTGATGCCATGATCTCCGTAGCAAGAACGGCAAGCGCGGTTAGATGGGTTAATCCTTCAGGCACAAAACCAAAGGCATAGATGGTGTCGGCAAACGCATCGATATCGGTCAACTTGCTCAGGGCAGCGTAAAGAAACAGACCACTGAGAAACAGTCGGGCGACGTGGTAAAAGGCCGTCAGCCATTTTTTAGGTGCAGGCACATCCCGGATGGAAAACGCCGGTTGGGAATGGTTCACAGGGCACTCCGAATCAATGAGGTAATCGGACACCAGTCTGCTGCAGCGAAGCCGGTATGGTGAACTATTCACACCGGGCAGAAATCCAAACTGGGGAATCAGCCCTGACTATAACAACCCAACGTGAAGTGGATTTTGATGTCAGTCAGTATAAAGGTGGCTCAAACACTTCCGGGCTGGAATACCTCCATTGGCTGCTGACACCCTCACAACCAGAAGACGCAAGAAATGATGGTGCCTCGAAATGAAACAGCACACCGGGGATAGAGAAGTGAGAGGGGAGAGAAATTCAAAGCTGAGCCAGATCTTTTTATTTTTAATTTCAATAAGTTACTGAGCTATCGACAGCTTATACCTTTTACAGCCCTTTTTACTCCTTAATATGATGATACCTTCGACAACTTTTCATCATACTGGAATCCATAATTTCCTGAACAGAATAAAAAAACGCTAATAAAACATTGAAAACAAATAGTTAAGCCATTCAGCCGAGAAAATTTACTGTAAGAAAATAGTCTCTTTCAAAGCCTATTATAATTAGTACAGATAGATTTTTAATGGAATAGAATTAGGGGGCGTTCTCAATTAGACATGTGACCAGCCACCCATGGGTGGCTCTCCGGGTTGACCACACGCGCATTCATGCTGTGTGATCAAATGGACTCATGGCTAATTGAGAGCGCCCCCTGAAAAACAAGGAAGAAACATGAGACTATGGGGTTCGTCAGGATCAGGCAAAACGGAAGATAATCAGCCACTGCTCCCCTCAAGGCAGCCTGAAAACAAAGCTTATAAGACCTCATCCGGCAGAACGGTTACCATACCACATGAAAAAAGTACCACCCGCTTTGCTGCACTGCGGCAATTTTTCTCAAGACCAGAGTCAAAAAGTGTCTATGAGCGCAAAGTAGCAACTCAGGATTTTCGGTCTTACTATACCAAGCCAAAAATAAACACATCAGGTTTTTTTAACAAAAGAACCACATTTAATGCCAAAGCAGCAGTGTCTCACTTAAATTGTGATCAGATAAATAAACGTTGGACTGCAAGTGTTTTTTCCAGTGAGCTAAAAAATTTATATTGCGATATTGTTGTCATCACCGGCGTAAAAAGTCCTCAAAACACCAGTCCAAAATGACCTGTCGTTAAGTATAGCTTTTTGGGGTGGTCTGCAAGTCTGATAGTTCCAGAAAGTTAAATATTTTACTAAGCTGACTCT
>NZ_LUKQ02000363.1 GCF_001647025.1 Endozoicomonas atrinae | reverse complement strand
TGAGAACCTTATTTCCGAAGATTAAAAAAACGGAAAGCGTATAGTTGTGTGATTTTGAAGATTTAAGTTGGACTTACCATCATGCTAGTAATTTGAGATAGCTTCTTACAAAGTCGCACATCGCGTAAATCTCATAAATTTCATCATCATTCTTGAGCCATCATGCACACTGACATTACCATGCAACGAGCCGGACAAAAAACAGTCCGGCACTGTATTTGTACTTTCACAATAATCAAGCTGTTGGAACCACATGCAATTAACAGAAAGCTATCCGATTGGAACACCCGGCAAGCCCTGGGGTGACACTGAACGTCTGGCCTGGCGCGAACAGGTGACGATCAAGCGTGAATATCAGCAGGAAGTGGTTCCCAAAATCAAAGCCCTGGGAGAGCGTTTTGACATCGAACAATACGGAGCTCTCTCTTACGATGAAGCCCGTTATCCATTGTTCTGTCTGAAAAGTAAAAACTGGGACAGCAATAAGCCAACCGTTCTGATCACTGGCGGTGTACATGGTTACGAAACCAGTGGTGTTCACGGTGCAATCAAGTTTATGGACACCCTGGCAGAGCATTACCAGGAACACTTTAATGTTGTTGCTGCACCCTGTGTCAGCCCCTGGGGTTATGAAACCATAAACCGCTGGAATCCAAACGCAGTTGACCCAAACCGTTCATTTTACCAGGACAGTCCTTCTGAAGAGTCAGCCAACCTGATGAAGCTGGTTGCAACACTGGATAATGTACTGGTCCATTTTGACCTGCACGAAACCACAGATACCGATGAAACCGAGTTCCGCCCTGCCCTGGCAGCCCGTAATGGTATTGAGTATGTTCCATGCAGTATTCCTGATGGTTTCTACACCGTGGGTGATAGTGAAAACCCACAGCCAGAATTTCAGGCAGCCATTATTGAGTCTGTGGCGAACGTCACTCATATAGCGCCAGCTGACGAGAAAGGTAATCTTATCGACTCCCCCATGGTTCAGCATGGTGTGATCCATTACCCGATGGTTAAGCTTGGCTTATGCGGTGGTGTCACCAACTGTACCTATGGAACGACAACGGAAGTCTATCCGGACAGCCCCAAAGTGACCGATGAAGAGTGTAACGATGCTCAGGTTGCGGCGGTTAAAGGCGGGCTCGACTATGTAATCCGTCTTCTGTAATTGCAAATTGCAACTTTACTTTTAATAAAATGACCACAAAGGCACAGAGTTGCGTTCTGCTCATTCAAACCTTTTATTTAATAGGGCTGTATAAGCAAAACAAAAGAAAATAAGAGAAATCTTTCTTTGTGTCTCTGTGCCTTAGTGTTGAAAAATAACAGTCAGTTTTTACCAGAAAGAGCAGGATATATCTGGCTCATGGAAAAGCCCCGCTGGGCCAGGAAACGGGTCTGTCGGGCTCTCTCTTTATTATCCCGGGGAGCAGAGGCTCCAAACTTTCGTTCTTTCACCTCTTTTGCCAGCTCATCCCAATGATCATCCTGCTCCAGCAGGTATTGACCGATCAGCTCGCTATCAACCCCTTTCTGAAGCAGTTCCGACTTAATACGAACCGGACCATAGCCTCGCTGTTGACGACTGTAGACGTAGCACTCAACAAAGCGGTCGTCACTTTGCAACCGCTCCTCCCGGAGGCGAGTAAGCGCTTCAATCACCAGTTCCCGGGGAAAACGACCCGAGAGCTTTCGGGCCAGCTCGGTAAAACCATGTTCCCGTCGGGCCAGTAGGTCCATGGCAGCCCGACGGACATCTTTTACCGTTTGAATGGCTTCAGCAGACATTCAATTACTCAGCCAGCAACTCGTCCTGCTGCACACTTGCAGCGGCAGCGTCACCTTTTTTACCCGCATCTTTCTTTGCTTCAGCTTCCGCCTTTTTGGCAGCATCTTTTTCTGGCGTACTCATCAACTCATCACGGATCTGAGCCTCAATTTCAGCCGCCACTTCCGGGTTATCAGAGAGATACTGGGCAGCATTGGCTTTACCCTGTCCAATCTTTGAGCCTTTATAGGCATACCAGGCACCGGACTTATCGATCAGCTTCTGCTTCACACCCAGGTCAATCACCTCACCCATATGGTAGATACCCTGACCATAAAGGATCTGGAATTCTGCCTGACGGAAAGGAGGAGAAACTTTGTTCTTCACAACTTTAACGCGAGTTTCGTTACCAATAACCTCATCACCCTGCTTGACCGCACCGGTACGACGAATATCAAGACGCACAGAAGAGTAAAACTTCAGAGCATTACCACCGGTAGTGGTTTCCGGGTTACCAAACATCACACCGATCTTCATACGGATCTGGTTGATGAAGATCACCATGCAATTGGTTTGCTTGATGGAACCTGTCAGCTTACGCAGAGCCTGAGACATCAGACGGGCCTGCAGACCAACGTGGGAATCCCCCATCTCACCTTCAATTTCAGCCTTGGGTACCAGGGCAGCGACAGAGTCAACGACGATGACATCTACGGCACCGGAACGAACCAGCATATCAGTGATTTCCAGCGCCTGCTCACCGGTATCCGGCTGGGAAACATAAAGGTCATCCACATTCACACCCAGCTTACCGGCGTACTGGGGATCCAGGGCATGCTCCGCATCAACGAAGGCACAGGTAGCACCCTGCTTCTGCGCCTGGGCAATAACGCTCAGGGTCAGCGTGGTTTTACCGGAAGATTCAGGCCCGAAGATTTCGATAACACGGCCTTTTGGCAGACCACCAATACCCAGGGCAATATCCAGCTGCAGAGAACCAGTGGAAATTGCCGGAATCGCTTCCTGCTTCTGGTCACCCATCCGCATGATGGCGCCTTTACCAAACTGTCGGTCAATCTGGCCAAGTGCTGCTGCCAACGCTTTTTTTCTGTTATCATCCATTCTTCACGCCCTCAGTTCGATTCTGACTTCATCAGGAACAGCTAAATAAGTAATACTGTATATTTAAACAGATACTGGATATTTGTCCAGTATATTTATTGCTTCGACAGGAACGAATCTTTTTTCAGGTTAACAAGGTCAGAATCCCCTGCAATGCCTGAACAACCGTTTGCTCCCTGATCTGATCACGATCACCCTCAAGATGAAAGTGCCTTGCCGCGCTTTCCTGTCCGGTGCTCCAGGCTATCCACACGGTTCCTACCGGCTTTTCCGGTGTCGCGCCACCCGGTCCGGCAACCCCAGTCACCGCTACGGAAATATCGGTTTTCAGTAACTTCCGTACACCCTGGGCCATGGCGATAGCCACCTGTTCACTGACGGCACCGTACTTATTGAGCAACACTTCCGGCACATGAAGGAGATGAGCCTTTACACCATTGGCATAACAGATGACGCCACCTTCAAACCAGGCTGAGCTACCGGGCATCGCCGTCAAAGCATGACCAATCCCCCCTCCGGTACAGGACTCCGCCGTAGACAGTGTCCAACCTCTGGAAACCAGGAGTTCAGCAATCTCGTAGACAATGGGGGACGTAGCAGAATGCAGTGTAGGTTCCATGGTCACTCGCCATACAGTTAACAGAGGAGCCAATCAGGATAGGATGTTATAACACGATTAGGGAAAGTCATCACAAATATTCATGAAAACAACCAGTTTGAAATAGGGCGTTGCTTTCCTGCATACAGGCTTATGCGAGCATAAATGGTTCAGACTGAACAAAAGACTTCATGAGGAAGACCCTAGAATTAAGGGGATACTCGATAAGAGTCCCCCCCAATCAGACAGGGAAGGTGCGAATAAGTCCACCCTCACCTGTGGTAACCCTTGGTATTACTGACGCTTTTTTTGGTAGAAGGGACTTATTCACAGCTTCCACAGGCAAAACGAAGAGGCTTGATGCCAAGAATGACTACACTGTAAATCTTACAATATAATTGCAAATGAATTAAAAGATACCTGCTGGGTGAAAGCACCTAAATAACGGATATATTTATCTTTAATAACACATCCTGGGACTAACACCATCATACAAATGAGCCTGTAAATAATTCTGTGTAAACGCCACCAAAACTATTACTCCTTGAACCGGTCAGGAAACATAATTTCAAACCGGTTCATGGCTGCTTTCCAGTTCCTGATCGGCATGGTCCATTTCTCGGAAGCTTTTTCCATGGCCAGATAGATTACCTTCATGACTGACTCATCAGTCCGAAAAATCTTCCGGTTCTTGATCGCCTTACGAATGACGC
>NZ_LUKQ02000362.1 GCF_001647025.1 Endozoicomonas atrinae | reverse complement strand
GTCCTCTCGATTGGTCATGGCGCTGCTCCCTGCTTGATACCAACAGGAAAACAATCGGCCAGAAAAGGGTTAATCGGGAGGTCAAATTAAACTGGTGTTTTGAAGACTTATTACATCGGTGATGACAGTCGGTGATGAGACTTTGAATCGCCCCAGTTTTCTGACGGGGGATTCTGTTGATTTTACTGTTTCGGAACATTGGCTATCATCGGAGGCTGTTAACTGATCCGGAAACTCTTTGCATGAAAAATAGAGCGAATTGCTTGAAAGACTGTTATTAAAATCCATATTCCTGCCAATGAGGTTTGGCTGAGTAATAAAAGAATAGGGTTGAAAGCAACAGTTTGCTCTTTTAATTGATGCTGGGCCTCGCATGAACGTTGAGCAGGCGTTTCAATAATTCAGGATATTACTCTGAATGATTTCCAGCAAAAACGGTATCTGATAATAAACCGTATACACCTTTGTATTTTCCCGGATTATATAAAAAATGGTCTCTGATGGCGTTTCGAGCTTGTTGTGTTGGCTATGAAAAATGACCCTTTTTATGAAATTACGGTAACTCAGTACACACAAAAAGTGATTGAGTTACCGAAAGTATAATGGGTTGCCTGATAGTTGCATAAACGAAATGTACGGTGGTGTGACTGATTTGCTGGAATTTACCAGGGAATCGACCTCCCTTTCCGATCGACGAATGTGCCGGTTTTGGTCGGGCTTTCAATCACACTGATCATACCTTTAACACTTTCTTCTGGGGAGATGCGATCTGGCTGAACACTGGGGAAGTTGCTTAAAACCGCATCTGGATGAAGCAACAAAATCCGGTATTTAGTGAGAGACATGCTTAAGCTGGAAAATATCGAGTTTGCAGCGGTCTTTGACGAAACATACCCTAATCGTCCCTGATAGTTTTCTTCTCTATTTCTTGCAATGCTGCCTCGCCGGCTACTGATGAAAACCACCGTTGGTTTATCGCTCTTATCCAGATTAGGAGATAACGCCTGAGTCATCATCAGTGGTGCAATGGTGTTAACCTGGAACGACTTTGCCAGAGCAGCGCCTTCCAGGGTTCCGAACTTGTTGGCTTTCTTTTCAAAATACCCGGCATTGAGCACCAGGAGATCCACTTTCCGGTTGCCAACGGCTTTTTGTGTTTCTGCGATAGCTGTATTCAGATTTTCTTCAGTGTCGAAATCGGCTTTAACCAGTAACAGTTCCGGGTATTGCTCGGCCATTTTTCGCAGTGTTTCAGAGCGTCCCTCATTCCGGAAGGTGGCATAGACCGTGCACTTTCTATCCAGCAGAGATTGTGTAAAAGCCAGGCCAATACCTGACGTGGCTCCGGTTACAAACGCCACCTTATTAGTTACAGACCAGGCTGGGGGTTCAACGACTTTGCCCCTGAAATAGTTTGAGCATTCTTTCATCAGGCCTGCCCCTAGCAGTGCAGTGCCTGTCATCCCTAACGCCCTTATGGCCACATGCATGATGAACCCCTGGATTTTTATTGACGATACAGGTTAAGACCGGATGCATGCCGTTTAATTCAGGCTGAAGTATTTGTTGGTTAGTAATACTGACCATTTTGACAGCAAGCGGTCAGCTCGATAGCCTGAGATCGTGCATTGTTTTATCGGGTTCGACAGCAGGATTTCTTGAGTGCTCACGATCAGAGTGAACTATATTGCCTTGCATCAACCACTAGTCTTGGCTCGTCAATGGTTATCTCAGTCCCATCAGCCATGTCGGTTACCCGGTAATATTGTGATCAGGGCTCGGGGCGGTTTGTTAGCCTCTCTGGTTCACTCTATTGAATTCCGTGAATGGTTTGTGGTGCTCTCTCAGCTGTTGCTCGCAGTTTAGACGCTGGTATTGGGGAATATACACAACAACCTGATGCCAGATTTGTTCTGGATGCATGGGGATTGATGGTTAAGGTAGAGGGCTTAACCGGTGTCCATTTTCAAGAGCCCAATTAACCGGATCTCAGGGCAACGACGAAGATTGAATGCAGTGGTATGATTTTATTTCGCCAGAAGATGAATAACACCCGTTAATAATGTTGAGGATATTATGGAATATCGGCGACTCGGAAACTCAGGACTCAAACTTTCAGCACTTTCTCTTGGCTCCTGGGTCACGTTTGGTAAGCAGTTGGGTTTGCGTGATGCAGCCACGCTATTACAGTCGGCCTACGATGCGGGCATCAATTTTTTTGATAATGCGGAAGGCTACGAAGCTGGTGAGTCTGAAAAAATCATGGGTGAAGCCATTGGCAGTTTAGGACTGGCACGGGATACTTTTGCCATATCATCGAAAGTATTCTTTGGGGGGAGAAGGCCAACCCAGATGGGGCTGAGCGCCAAACATATCCGGGATGCTTGTGATGCGGCACTGATGCGCTTGAAAGTGGACTACCTCGACCTGTTCTTCTGTCACCGGCCAGATATTGACACGCCTATCGTCGAAACCGTCCGGGCCATGCACAACCTGATCCAGCAGGGGAAAATTCTGTATTGGGGGACCAGTGAATGGTCCGCACAGCAGATCACGGAAGCCCATGCCGCTGCGCTGGCTCATAATCTGACGCCACCTACCATGGAGCAACCTCAGTACAATATGTTTCACCGTGATCGGGTAGAGGCCGAATATCGTCCGCTGTATGAAAACTATGGGATGGGCACCACGATCTGGTCACCACTGGCCAGCGGCATACTGACTGGCAAGTACAACGATGGCATCCCGAAGGACAGCCGCTTCGCTCTGCCGGGTTACGAATGGCTGAAAGACCGGTGGGATACTGAAGAGGGCAGGGAAAAACTGGAAAAGGTCAGGGCATTAACCAGCCTGGCTAATAACAATGGTATGAGTATCACTCATCTCGCCTTGGGCTGGTGCCTGAAAAACCAGAATGTCAGTACAGTGATTCTGGGTGCTTCCCGTCTGTCCCAGTTGCAAGACAACCTCAAAGCCATGGACATGGTTGGAAAAGTTACACCGGATTTGCTGGCCGATATTGAGGCCATTCTGGTAAACCAGCCACCTGCACCGGAGCGTTATGGACAGTAAGTTTTCTTGATTACTTTAACTTGCAGGCCTGGGCAGAGACCAGAACCCTCGTTTACCGAGGGAATACTGGTTGCTCATCACAGGATCAACTCGATCTGAAAGTATAGGGTTAGAAGCCAATGATTAAGTGTGATGAACTTTCTGCTTCAACAGCTATGCGTCATTCTGCGGAAGCAAACCGTTACAGCAAATCATGTTTTTTTTGCCGCCAGACGGGTCTGCATGGCATTAAAGAATAGTCAGAGACCTTTATCCGCTCAGGGGAACCTTGATTATATGGGGCAAAGCTATGGCAGGAGTCATGGGCGTATTGAACAAAGACTGTTTGAGAGAATCATAGAGGTATGCACCAGTAAAAAATGGCTGACAAAGCACGGGACTAAAGAGATTACCTATGAAGCATCACGAACATTGAATAGAGGGGCATGGCTTAATGGGGAGATCGAGGATTTTATGGATCAGTTCAGTTCCGAAGAATCCAAGCGCTTGGTAATGGGGAATATCGAATTGAAGGAGGGTATCGTTATAAGGTTCATGAGTTTATTGATATTCTTGAAAATCGACGTCGATTGAATGAAATAGTAAACCGTGCTCCATCCGCGTCAGACCATAATCCTCCCGAAAGCGGTAAGAAAGCAGTTTTTGCAAGTGAAGAGTGGAAGAAGGTTGAAAAGGATCTCCGCAAGGGGGATGCCATACATTATTCGAGCGCCATGACTATTCCATAAACGTCTGTATAGTGACGCTTCATGCTTGGTCGCAGCCTCTTTATTTTTTAATACGGTAACAGTCTACCCCTGTTCAATGAGCAGAAGTGGAAAATAGATCATTCTACTCTTTCGAACAAGATTGTTTAGGAAGTTTTAAATTTAGTGTTCATGAACTTAATAATAAGCTCAGCTTGGCAGTTTAACAATAATTTGGAGTCAGGGAGTATTTAATAAAATCAAGGGTTCTTGGCTAATCATTTTAGACTGGCAGAATAAAAGCAGAAACCTTCCTATACTACAATTTATACCAATCGCATTTTCTAAATCCTTAAGCTGCCGCCAACTATGCTTAGGCATCATTACCATGCATTATCTAGAACAGATGTCTCGTCGACCACAGCTACCCGAAGGTTTTAATGATGTTGATTTTC
>NZ_LUKQ02000361.1 GCF_001647025.1 Endozoicomonas atrinae | reverse complement strand
GATCATCCTGAGTTTTAATCTGACTGGCTATTTGATCTACCAGTTTTTCGTTGATTTCAACGCTCATTGTTATTCTCCATTTTGGAGTATTAACGACAAGCGTTTACACAATTTAAATTACATTCCCTAGCGATGAGTTGGGCTGTATCTTGGCCTCTTATGACAGCAGGCTGCAGGTTCCTCTGAGGAGTGCAGTCGTATTGGCTGAGTAGCTGGTTTAAACTACCCTTATCCATCTGCTGTCCTCTTCGTCCATTGAAAACAACGGTGAGATTATCCCTTATCTGTGTGCTGTGTCGCCCGAGTCTTGCTTGCTCTGCGTCACTTCTGGATGCTGAGAGGCTGGCTCTTGAAGTAGGTTTTATTGTCTTGGGAATAGCTCCATTTAGGCTGGAGATAGATCCATCTATATTTTGCATAGCTTTAATCCTTTTGCTTTTTAATAGGCTTAGAGTTGGTGTAAGAAATATAAGCTGTATTATATTCAGATCAGATATAGTAATAGTCTTGTATTTTATTTGTTATGGCCTGATACCAAGTATTTTCTGGAATTATAAATTTGGAATAAAATTATACTCTATAAATTTAATTAGTTACTAACAATTCAGTTAGTAAAAAAAACAATTGAATGACTGTTTTGATAATCGTAAGTGATTAAGGGGGGTGTTATATCATCAACAATGCTTTTTATTTGTTCGGATTTTTTTAGAATCATTTTTTATGATAGTATTTAATCTTTTAATTCAGTTTTCAGGATGATTGTGGTTGGGTTCTTGTTTTTAAAAGAAAATAATCGGTTTTGGTTACTGGTGATCTAGGGGAGGAAGGTTAGGTGATTCCTTTCTCTCTCAAGTGCTCAGTAATCCTCTTGTATTCTAATGGCCGGATCTTATGGCTTTATTATTAAGTATTGATCATTAGCATTGTGCAAAATCTGTCTACCCTATCAAATGTGCAGTTAATAATGATGAGGATAAACAATGCTTGATCAATTCATAATGCCCTCTTATGACTGGTCATCAACGATTGATACTATCAAGGCAGACTCTCCGGAAGGCAGTCAGATCCTTAATTTTTTCTCTACGGATAAACACTATCGACAGAATGCTGAGGCTACCCAGTTTGTTGAAGAGTATCTGAAGAATGCCAGGCCTTTTGATATTGATGCTGAATTAATGCGCTATGTGAATGATCAAGTTCTGCCAGATGGTGTTATTGCCGAGTTCGGCGTATGTACTGGTCGGACGATTAATTTCATTGCTGCCCTGAATCCGCGCTCTACCGTCTACGGTTTTGATTCGTTCAATGGTTTGCCGGAAGATTGGAGCAGGAATGACTTCCCACTGCCAAAAGGTGTGTTCGGTTATCACAACCCAGATGTTCCTCCTCCGGTACTCAATAATGTCTGCCTGATTAAGGGGCTATTCAAAGAAACGTTGCCCATTTTTGCTGAAGAGGTGCTTAAACAGCAGCCGATAGCTTTTCTTCATATAGACTGTGACCTGTATCAATCCACCGTGGATATTTTTAATGCTATTGGGCATCGTCTGGTGAAAGGCTCCATTGTGCTGTTCGATGAGTTATACAACTTCCCCAAATGGGAAGAACATGAAATAAAAGCACTGCATGAGTTTTTGCACAGTTCCGGTAAAAAGGTGGAGTACTTTGCCTATAACACCTGCTGGGAACAGGTAGCGGTCAGATTTCTATAAGAGTTATAGTTCCTGTCAGCCCAAATGCTGGTTAAGGAATCTAAATCTCATGGTATTAGAAGAAGCCAGGCCTGAGGATGTGCCTCTTGAACTTCTGCTTGAAGCAGACCCCTGTGAAGCGAATATAACCTCTTATCTAAGTGATGGGTGGTGCTTTGTTGCCAGAGAGCAGGGTCGTATCATTGCGGCCTGTATTGTTAAAATGATCTCAAATGGGTGTGTTGAGATTTTCAACATCTCCGTAATGCCGGAGCTGCAGGGCAGGGGGATTGGAACGCAGCTGCTTAACTATGTACTTGATGAACTCTCTCATCGGTCAATACATCGTATTGAACTGGGAACGGGTGCTTTTGGTTATCAACTGACGTTTTATCAACGACTTGGCTTTCGTGTGTTTGAAGTGATCAAAAACCACTTCCTTGACCATTATCCGGAACCCATTCTTGAACATGGCATTCAGCATAAGGATATGTTGCGGTTGTATTTGAGCCTTAGAGAGTAGCACCCCAGCCTCTATCGATATGTGAATTATGCTGTATCGTGATAATTCATTATGATTTATAGCGATACAGCAACTCTTCTTTTAGATTTTCACGCAGGCGAAAATAGCGTTGCCAGCGTTTTCTCCCAGTGGGATTATTTTTTCATAGTCATGCTCAAACGTATAAACCTCAAAGTAAGGGCTTAATAACCTCTCAAGCTCGCTGAAGCTGATGGCGACCATGGGGTGCTCATCCTGCCAGAATTGCCTCTCCTGTACCGTACATTTTTCAATACTCAATCTCAGTGACTGCTTATCGCCAGTACCACAGTAGTTCCAACCTGAGCTGAACACAAAATGGCTGCCATCATAATCAACCGTGTGGCTCACCACAGAGTAGTTACTGATCATGGTCTTCTCAACAGCATTAAAGCAGAACAGCCCTCCTTTATTCAGTGCAGCATGTGCACTGGCAATACACGACCTGAGTCTGTCAATGCCATTGCTGTAATGAATAGAGTAGAGAAAGCAGGTGACTAGGTCGACAGGCTTTTCAACTTCAAACTCACACATATCCTGCAATACAAAATCGGCTTCCGGGCAACGCAGTCCTGCGATATCCAGCATGGGCTGATTGATATCGAGCCCACCACTCTGATAGCCCTTATCGATAAAGTGACGAACATGAGGGCCTGTGCCACAGGCAAGATCCAGATGTTTTGTGCCTTTATTACCGAACAGCTGGTGCAGCCGGTGTACATAATCACTCTGATCCTGATAGTTAATGTCGGCGCACATCAGGTCGTAGTAGCAGGAAAGGTCTGTATACAAGGCATTTGAGGAAGCAGTAATCAAGCGCTGATACCCGGAAAAAATTGGTGGCGCATACTACAACAAATCATTTTGTTTGCGAATCCATTCATTTTTCGTGATGTACGGACCTGATCTCAGTAAGATCAACCGTGTAGTTGCGGTGGCCCTCCGGGTTGATCACACACGCATTCATGCTGTGTTGAACGGCTTGAACATGGAACCACCATGCCCTGCACCGTTCGCCTTTATGCCCTTCGGGTATTGCCTGAATGCGTGTGTGATCAACTGGACTCAAGGCTAATTGAGAACGCCCCCTAGCTCTTAGGGAGTTTTCAGTGGGTGACTGACGGCAATCAGCATCAACAATAATGGGCCAATTAAATGAAGCTGAAATATCGGGAGGCGACGCGTCAGGATCTGGAGGCGCTGGTGGATATGCTCGCTGTTGATGCGTTGGGGCAGCGGCGGGAGAACCGTTAAATCATCGTTATATCTCTGCTTTTGAGAGTATTGATCGGGATCCAAATAACCAGTTGATTATTGCTGAGTCTGATGGTGTTATCGCAGGCATGCTCAACTGACGTTTATTACTTGTCTGACACATACTGGCAGCTGGCGATGCCTGATTGAAGGGGTAAGAGTTCACCAGAATTTTCGCAGCAGGGGTTACGGGGAAGCAATGTTTCAATACGCTATTGGTGGCGCACCAGAAAGGGTGTTCGCTGGTTCAACTGACCAGTGATAAGCAGCGACCGGATGCTATTCGCTTTTATGAAAAACTGGGTTTTGTCGCCAGTCATGAAGGCTTTAAATTGAAGCTGAAATAAGAAGTATTATGCAGAGAATTGTTGTTGCAGATATTTTTGGATATACCCCGGCACAGGAGGCACTGGTAGACCGTTTGCCCGGCGATATTGACATTATTGATCCTTATGAGGGGCATCACTTGAGCTTTGTCAGTGAAGCTGATGCTTATGCCTTCTTTATTTCGGAGGGAGGGCTGGATCGATATACAGAACTGCTTTCATCGAGGATTGAGAAATTCAAAAGTCCGGTCAGTCTTCTGGGTTTCAGTGTTGGCGCTTCAGCAATATGGAGATTATCTAATCAGGGTATTATACCAATTGCTTTTTCTAACTACTGTATAACTGCCCACTGACGAGAGCATAAACTGAATAGACGTCCAGCTTCGCCGCATAGATTGTTCCAGGCCTCGCAGCAGCAATCCACGATATCTTCGTAAC
>NZ_LUKQ02000360.1 GCF_001647025.1 Endozoicomonas atrinae | reverse complement strand
GATCATCCTGAGTTTTAATCTGACTGGCTATTTGATCTACCAGTTTTTCGTTGATTTCAACGCTCATTGTTATTCTCCATTTTGGAGTATTAACGACAAGCGTTTACACAATTTAAATTACATTCCCCTCTGATGAGATCCTGGCGGCAGCTGTGATCAGCCTGCGAGCATTTTAATGAGTTGTTGCCAGGTAACCCTGTTAATTATGCCTTTTGCAGAGCTCCGTTAGGCTTCCCTTTGTTGGAAACTTTTTTACAATCCTGTGATCAATACATGCGCCTATCGAAAGTTCAGTGCAAAATCCGATAGAATCGCATTTCCATTATTTTCAGGTACTCATTCTTTTATGTCCCTGCATGAGGAAAAACGGCTCCCTCCCGCTGTATTTTTGATGGGTCCTACCGCTTCAGGCAAAACTGACCTTGCTGTAGCGCTCAGCAACGAGCTGCCCTTCGAAATCATCAGCGTGGACTCAGCTCTTATCTACAAAGGGATGGATATTGGCACTGCCAAGCCTGAGCCTGAGATCCTGAAAGAAGCGCCTCATCACCTGATTGATATTCTTGATCCAGCAGAATCGTATTCTGCCGCTGATTTTCGACAGGATGCTCTGGTGCTGATGGCAGATATCACTGCCCGTGGGAGAATACCTCTGCTGGTTGGGGGGACGATGATGTACTTTAAGGTGCTCAGGGACGGTATGGCGACAATGCCTTCTGCAGATGCCGGGGTTCGTCAAAGACTGCTTGAAAGTGCACAGGCGCGCGGTTGGGTATTTTTGCACCAGCAACTCTCGGAAGTTGATCCAGAAGCTGCGCTGAGAATAAAACCATCGGATACCCAGCGCTTGCAGAGGGCTCTGGAAGTTTATGAGCTGACGGGAAAACCGCTTTCTCAATGGCACCGGGAACAGGAAGAGCAATGTTTGCCTTATAGTGTTATCAATCTGGCAGTGGCTCCGAAAGATCGTTCTGTACTCCATGAACGCATTGCGATGCGTTTCAAAATGATGCTTGAGAATGGTTTTCTGGAGGAAGTGAGAAGGCTTTATCAGCGTGGAAACCTTGATGTTACCATGCCTTCTGTTCGGTCCGTTGGTTATCGTCAGGCCTGGTCCTATCTGGATGGGGAACTAAGCTACGATGAGATGGTCGAAAGAGGTATTATTGCAACCCGGCAATTGGCTAAAAGACAGCTCACCTGGCTGAGAAGCTGGCCTGATATTCATTGGCTTGATACGTTTTCCAATAACCTGCCGGGTGATGCCTTGAAAGTCTTGGAGAGAGCCCTTAAATAGGATTGATGTATTTTATAGCCATAAGGCAGAGTATATAGCCTTGAAGCATATCAAGGGCAGTGGTGTCTTTTTCTCTATAAATAGATGACTGTTTAGACTCATTGCCAAATAAAGTAGTACCTTAGAACCTCTAATTGTTCCTGCAGGACTGGTGGGAGTAGCTAGTATTACTTATTGAGTGCGGTGTGGGGTTAGCTTAATGTGAGCCGGCATTTCATAGGCTGTACATATATTGAACAATGAGTACTGGCACAGCCGGTCTAGCGGATAGTCCTCCCCAAAGTGAAACAAGGCTATTCAAAAACCCGAGAATTAAAAGGAGTACAGAAATGTCAAAAGGGCATTCTCTACAAGACCCTTACCTGAATGTGCTGCGTAAAGAACGCGTGCCAGTTTCTATCTACCTGGTTAATGGTATTAAGCTTCAGGGGCAGATTGAGTCTTTCGATCAGTTCGTTATTCTTCTCAAGAATACAGTGAGCCAGATGGTCTACAAGCACGCTGTATCAACAGTTGTCCCTAGCCGTCCGGTTCGTCTGCCGATGCAGGGTACTGATCAGCCTGAGCATGAGTAATTTTGCTTGATGCATCTTGAGGGCGCGTAAGGCGCCTTTAGGTGTTTTTATTTATTTTAAAAATGAGCCATGTGGCGCTGTCTTATTTTCAGGTTTCTGTAAGCTGGTTCCCAGCTGTGTATGCGCGCGGTTCGTGGCTGTTTAGGAGATCTATTTGTTTTTTGACCGCCATGAGGGTGGTGAAGCCGCAGTTCTTGTTCATCTGGAATTGAACGATGATCGTGAGCGGGAAGACCCCCAGGAATTCATGGAGCTGGTACGCTCCGCTGGCGTTGAGTCTGCTGCATTTATTACCGCAGGCTGCAAACATCCCAACCCCCGTTTCTTTGTCGGTCCAGGCAAAGTTGAAGAAATCCGTCAATTGGTTGTATTGCACGATGTCGATGTTGTGCTGTTTAATCATGCCCTCTCTCCAAGCCAGGAACGTAACCTTGAAAAAGAGCTGAAGTGCAGGGTTATTGATCGCACCGGCCTGATTCTGGATATATTTGCCCAACGTGCCAGAACCTTTGAAGGCAAGCTGCAGGTTGAGCTGGCTCAGTTGCAACACATGAGTACACGACTGGTTCGTGGCTGGACTCACCTTGAGCGGCAGAAGGGTGGTATTGGCCTCAGAGGGCCCGGTGAAACTCAGCTGGAAACCGACCGTCGTCTTCTAAGAGCGCGTATCAAAAGCATTAGCCGTCGTCTGGAAAAGGTACGCAAGCAGCGTGAGCAGGGGCGACGCTCCAGGCAGAGAGCAGAGGTTCCTCAGGTCTCACTGGTTGGATATACAAATGCCGGTAAGTCGACACTTTTTAACCGCGTGACGGAGTCTGTGGTTTACGCAGCTGACCAACTGTTTGCCACCCTTGACCCAACACTGCGCAGAATTGATTTGCCGGATATTGGACCAGTAGTACTTGCAGATACTGTAGGCTTCATCCGTCATCTTCCTCATAAACTGGTTGAGGCATTTCGAGCAACGCTTGAAGAAACCCGTCAAGCTGATCTGCTACTGCATGTAATTGACAGCCATGACCCAGAGCGTCTGGAAAATATGGACCAGGTTCATTCGGTATTGAAAGAGATCAATGCCGACGAAGTGCCACAACTGGAGGTCTATAACAAAATCGACCTGTTGCAGGGTGTAGAGCCAAAAATTCAGAGGGATGATGAAGGGCGTCCTGTACGGGTCTGGGTCTCGGCAGTTACCGGTGTTGGTGCTGATCTGCTTCAGGAAGCCATCAAAGAGCTGCTTTCGGATGATATGCTGCAGGGACAGTTAACCCTGAAGCCAGCCCAAGGGCGTATTCGAGCCCGTCTCTACAAGCTTGGGGCTATTCAGTCAGAAGCTTACTCTGAGAGTGGGGACATCGTTCTGAATATTCGTTTGCCAAAACCTGATTTTGAACGCATTTCCAAGCAGGAAGGCCTTGGCGACAGTTGTTTTAATTCCACACTCTAATTTCAGTGCGATTTGTACGTATTGATCCAGATCAATACGTACAGCTCCCTTTCTCTTCAATATTACCTTCCTGTTGTTTCTGCTGACTGTTTACCAGTAAAAAATATTGGGTTCCTCGTTTGTTGGGCCCAGGTAAACAGCAATAACTGGATATTGGTAAGTTTTCTGACAGCAGGGAAAACTCACTTACAAAATGGATTGCAGTGATGCTGAATGCTGAAAGTGCGGTATTGGATAATAATTCAGAAGAGTTATTCCCTTGGTCGGATAAACTCTGTGTGGGTATAGAAGAGATTGATGCCCAGCATCGGGTTCTGGTGGATCTGCTCAATGAGCTGCACCGTGCTATTCATGAAAGGCATGGATCGGAAGTTGCTCATGAAATTCTGGGGCGCTTGGTAGAGTACACTCGGATTCATTTTACGGTAGAAGAGTCATTGATGCGGGTACTCGGATACCCGGATTATGAAGAGCATAAAAAACATCACACTCAACTAATTGATCAGGTGAATGGCCTGCATGAGAAGGTGGGGCAGGGGCAGCAGGTCAGCTTTGAACTGCTTCATTTTTTAAGAGTCTGGCTGACCAAGCACATTATGGAGGAGGATCGGGAATATGTTCCCTTTATGCTTTCAAAAGGTGTGGCTGCAAATTATAAAAAGCGTTCCTGGCTGGACCGAATATTTCATCACGAATGATGGATGAAATTTGGGCGAAACAGCTCTAATACCAATTGAATTTTCTAACTACTGTATAACTGCCCAATCACGGGAGCACAGACTGAACAGTCGACCAGCTTCGCTGCAAAGGTTATTCCAAGCTTCACAGCAACAATCTACAATATTTTCATAACCTGAAAATGCTTTGTTTGATAAGTCATGCTCCCGCATCCACTCCCATAGCCTTTCTGAGCTGTTTAACTCCGGTGCGAATGGT
>NZ_LUKQ02000036.1 GCF_001647025.1 Endozoicomonas atrinae | reverse complement strand
GTCCTCTCGATTGGTCATGGCGCTGCTCCCTGCTTGATACCAACAGGAAAACAATCGGCCAGAAAAGGGTTAATCGGGAGGTCAAATTAAACTGGTGTTTTGAAGACTTATTACATCGGTGATGACAGGTTCTCTGAATTTGTCTGAATTCGGGTTTTTTGGGATTTGTGCCATCAGGCTCTCGCATTGGATTTTCATGCACACATGCTTTCCTTTTTTCTACTCTATGCAGGCCGTATTTGATCTCTAGGCTCTCCATTGCTGCTTCCCATACACGATAGTCTCGATGGGGGTTGTGAATTTTTCCTCGCTCATTCACTGTTGCATAGAGCATGTGTACATGGAGGTGCTCTGTGTCCCCATGTACAACATACAATGCCGGACGCTCTCCCGGTGCTGCGATATTCAATGATTTTCTGGCTATCTCGCATGCGGCTTTAGAGTTCAGCTTTTTGCTGTCATCTGGGTGAAAGGCCACCACACGATGTTCCCAGTGAGACTGAGGCCGTTTTTTTCCAGGTCGGTTTCTTTTATTCCATACAAGCATATCCCGCATAAATGATTCCGCTGAAACTTTGGGACAGCTGCTGATTAAAACTGGGCTGGCGTGATCGGTTTCTACATGCAGAATTCTTTCTTTTTTGCTGCCCTTTTGCATGCTTGATATATCGTTATCTTCAATCTTTGCATCAGGGTTCAGCATATAGTGTGCAACGGAAATTCCTTTCGCGATGCTTCCGTTCAGTTTTGCATCAGCAATCATCGTTTGACTCATGCAGTTTTATAAAAAGGCTGATAGCCCTGATGACTAGTTGTATATCTGTAGATTCAGGAATTTTCCCTGATTGGATGAAAATTAACAGTTGATTGAGCGTATTCCCAATTTGAGCAACTTGTTTCACTTTTTGCCTCTCAATGTCTGATGGTGGGAGAGGTAAAGTTTTATTCTGATGCAGGGACAGAATGTATTCTGATAATTTTAAATTTAGTGACTTTGCTTTTTGCTGGATTTCAGCTTTTTCCTGTGTGCTAACTCTGATTTGGATCTGTGTTGTTTTGTTATTCTCCATGAAGGCCATCCTGACTGAAGAACATAGGGTACTCTATTTTGGGATGGGAAAACGTTAGTCTGTATTCTTGCTACTCATTGTACTGGTGTGTTCAGTGTTCAAGAATGATGCACAGAGGCTGTTGGATATCTCTGTGAAGTATTTAGTGCACTCTTAAATTCTTCTTAGCAATGCCATATCCAGAATTTATGTTGCTCTATTCGGTAACGAAGATGTGGTATTCGACATCACTCCAGTCGGATCCAACATTTACGGTTAAGCATACTGATTCAGCGTTGATGGTACTTTTTCTTCATTTGGCCTGCGGTGGAGTGAAACGACACCGCACTCACTCAGTGCGAGTGCACTCTGAGTCAGCCGCAAAGTCATGACTTTGCCCTTGCTTGCATCCCGCAGTGATCTAACTGATAGTTCAAATCTGTCATATGCAGCCAGCAATCTATCCTGCGAGATACCTGCTAGAGATATCATGAATGCTTGAAATATTAATATCAGCTACCCTACGCCAAGAAAACCAGCCACTGGTAGGGATTAAGGCGCCAGTAATCGACGACTGTCCGTTATCTGTAGATATAGCAGACAGTTCTGGCTAAACGCTACATCGAATTTCGGGCAATGGCGTTCAGGAGGCTGATGTCGTGGGCAGGCATATTCGAGTGTGCCAGTAGCCAGTTGACCATGGCGTAATCGCGGCTCTGCTTCTGTCGGTTTTTATTGGTGCTGTAGTGAGCCCACAGAGCCATGCGGCCTATGCGTTCTGCCCATTTTCCTCGTGCAGGCTCAATAACCTCTGCAAAGAACGTTTCGTCACTTCGGGTGTTCAGCTTTCTGAAGGGGCCAATCATATCGGGTGCTTCAAACCACGACCGACCCACCGCACTTTGTGTCCATTTTGCTGAGCGTTTCTGCACAGAGGCAATATCTTCTGGCGAAGGTGTTTCCGATAAGAGTGGATCAAAAAGCGTCGCTAAATCCGCACCTTCCGGGTTCAAGTTCTCCACACCCAACAGCTCCATCACCTGTATCAGCTCATGATCAATGGCGATACCACTTTTCAGATTAAGAGCCAGGAAAAACGGCAGTTGTCTCTGGATAAGTTCGAGGGAGACTTTTTCCGCCGCCGCATCCTGTTGTTTCATCATGAAGACATACTGCCGTATCTGGTGCTCCGGGGCTGGCGGAGTGACCAATACATCGACAATACCCACGGATTCCTTCAGGACAAATGAAATCAACCGCTGCAGCTTGCCGTCACGGAAGGTTAACATAGCGCCCTGAGCACCGCTGCCATCAACGGCCGACATATAGGTTTCGAGGATATCTCTGGCTGGTAATGGCTGTGGTGACTGAGGGGCTATGCCTTTTTTACGGACAGCCTGTATCAGTTTATCCACTTTGCTCTTGACCGGTGCTGCCAGCCAGTTACGAATTCGAATCAGCCGGGCCAGTGCGACTGGAGTGATGGCCGCCGGCTTTTGGCTCAGTACATTGACAATACTCATTGCCCGTTCCTGATTATCATCCAGAATCATCAGGGCTGTGCCATTCAAACCTTTTTCAGAGGAAATCAGTGCACCGGTAATCAGTTTTAGCCCTTCAGCCGGTAGAAAAGCGAGCTGTTCGTGCAGGGCGGACACCAGGGTAAACTCATCCGGTATCTCTTCTAGCATGTTCTGCAGTGATTGCTCTAAGGCTTCTGGTGTCAGTTCATCAGGCATCATCACATCGACATGATCCATATGCCACTGATGGGTAAAGTTCAGAAATTCCGGAGACAGAAATTGTTTGTGGGTAGATAGCACTTCAAACAGTACACGCATGCCATCCGGGTCTAACGTATTTTTTTGAGCGCTGGTGATGATTTGCTGTTCGATATAACTCCAGAAATCCTGTACCTCTTTATTGCCCTGCCGAATTTGCATGAAGAGGTCCTGACAGGCGCAGTTCAATAACTCAAAGACGGCGTCCGAGGCATTGGGTAAGGTGAGGTCGTAGCCCTGATGACAGATATGATCAAGCAATTCAGCAACGTTTGGAATTTGACGAAGTGGCAACCAGTGATCCGGTGGTGAAGGTTGCCGTTTGTAGTCTGGAAAATGGTGAGCCGCATCGGCGATCAGGTTTGCAATCCAGTCATCATCGTGATGAGCTGCCGGATTAAGCGCTTCCTGTATTAATGAATCAAAATCCATTGCTGCAAAAGGATGGCTGTTGCGGTCACCTTTATAAATGCTCAGATAGTCTTTGCGAATGTTCTCCAGAAAAGCAATAACACTTTCTGCATGCTTGAGTCTTTGCTGTTTACCGTCATTTAAGGTGCGATGGAAAAACTGCCAGTAGGCAATCAGTTCAGGGATGATGGTTTTTGCCTGGGTGTCAGAGCAGATCAACTTGCGGGGAAAGAGTTCAAGCATTAGCTCCTCGGCCGCATCCACATCAAGATATTTCAAGTCCGTGCCAATGTAGTTCAGGTAGAGGCTCATAAAAATATCGAACCAGCAGCCTTCCCCTTTTTTATTGGCTTTGGATAACTTTTGGTATTCGGGTGATTCCAGATAAAAGGGACGGGTTGCATCTAGCCACAGATCCAGTTTGTCATTGGCTGCATCGGGATCTTCAGACTGATCAATATTACCTAACTGGAATGGTTTTATCGCCATGAGTGAGATCTCTGGATTCGTATCAGATGTGGCCTCGTAGAGGCTAGTGGCGGTTCTACAATATAGATTATCTGGTGCTTGTTGGTCTCAATTTGGTTCTCAAAGTTCCCAAATTGATCCATTTAAAAGTCTAATAATGGGACCGTTAAAGGGCTTTCTCCTTTGACTACTATTGCCTCTACTCTCTTTCATTGCGAAAACTCTGCAACAAGGAAAAAAGATTATTCCTCTGGCTGAGAGAGTATCGCCTTAACCCTGTTATACCTTATCTGGCGACAATGAAAGAACTGGTGAAAGCTGCTATCCAATTATACCCGGAGGCAGTCATTCAGGATCTGGTGATGAACCGTAATAAACCCAGAAGTAAGGGGAAACCGATAGCTCCAGCCAGGTCATGAACTGGGAGCCATTTATAAAACTCAACATTCCAGGCAGACTCTGCTTGTTCATAGCCATGATGCCGATACTAAAAAGAAGACGGTTCTACAAAAGAGTGGTTTGAAAATCTTTATTTTATCGGCTTTTATTGCCGAAAAAATTACTAAAAATAAACCGCCCTACCTGATTTGGTTTATACTTAATAAATATTTCGGTTAATTTTGCCGATTTTTTTCTTAATATTAAACCAGTGAGACGCTGGAATGATTCGTAAATCAGGTTCAAGTGATACTGGGTATGGGCTGAATAGCCGAAAAGAGCAGCTTAATGCTCTTTTACCCTATGGGATGTTAGCTACACGAAAGTGGTTGATAGAGCAGGGCTTTAGCGCCCACTCCCTTGATAATGGCGTTAAGAGTGGCAAGCTGCTGCAGCTGACATCAGGCGTATACTCCCAATTCACTACCAATCTCCGTTGGGAAGGTGTGGTTGCATCTATACAGCGGATGCAGGCAACGCCTTCAGCAACCGCAGTGCATGTAGGTGGTGTCTCCGCTCTGGCTCTGTCCGGACTTGCTCAGTATATCTCTCCTGGGAATCATAAAAATGTTCAGCTTTACTCCCCCACTAAATTGCCTTCCTGGGTCTCTCGAATAGAAACGACGGCGACATTGACGGTAAATAGTACTAGGCGGCTTTGGCCAGAATCGCTGATGCAGTCATCAGGCCTTCTGAGAAACCATGAGTTCGACCCCAATCTGCCTCCGATTTATTTTTCTTGTCCAGAAAAGGCCATATTGGAAGTGATCGCTGATCTTCCTGATAAGCTCAGTTTTGAACATGCGGATGAACTGATGCAGGGATTGGTAAACCTGTCACCAGGAAAGCTGGATCAATTGTTGAAAGCGTGTCTGAGCATAAAGGTAAAAAGGTTATTTCTCTGGCTTGCAGAGCGTCACCAATATCCGTGGCTTTCCCGTTTGAACACAGGCAGTTATGAACTTGGCTCTGGAAAGCGGGTCATTGCAGAGCGTGGGGCCCTGAATCGAAAATATTTAATAACAATACCTCGAAGTATGAGTGCCTAATAAACCAATATGTCTATTAAATAAACTATATGTTGGTTATTAAGATAGAAATATTGGTTTATACTTGAAGTATCATCTATACCTTACGAGTTTCATGAATGTTTGTTTTAAGGGGAGTGCTTCGCGCCGAAAGTCAGGAAAAGATACTGATATACCTGATGCTCAGGAACTCTGGCTACGGAAAGGGTATTGCCGAATTCTTTGGCCTTTCTCAAAATTCAGTACAAAAACAGCTGGTTAGAATGGAAGAGGATGGTGTTGTTGTTAGTCATTTAATTGGAAGGCTCAGAGAGTATCACCTTAATCCCAGGTATGTCTTTCTGGCGACAATGAAAGAACTGATTAAAGCCGCTATCCCATTATACCCGGAGACAGTCATTCAGGATCTGGTGATGAATCGTAATAAACCCAGAGCGATAGGAAAGCCGACAATGAGAGTTCGCTCAGGCAAAGCAGAGGGTGAGTCTGAACATGGTAGATTATGAAGGTATATCGATTGTTGACCTGGCGGGGATAGTTTCTGAGCACCTGCAGTCACATGGAGTCAGGGTTGTATTGGTTGGTGGCTTGGCCGTTGAGATATACAGCGAAAACCTTTATCTCACCAAAGATATAGATATGGTAAACGTCAGCCATGATCCGGTTGCCAGGATCATTCAGGCAATGGATGAAATAGGGTTCAAAAAACACGGTCGCTTTTATATTAATGACACGACACCAATTTGTGTTGAGTTTCCACCTGCACCATTGGCAGTTGGAGATGAACTCATCCAAAAAACAACCATCGTTAAACGTGGCGGCAGCAAAATTCCAATATTACTGGCCGCCGATGTGGTAAAAGACCGGTTGGCTGCTTATTTTCATTGGAATGATAAACCTTCTTTGGTCCAGGCGTTGGCAGTTATGGTTAAACACAGCATCAGGCCTGCTGAATTAAAAGCATTTTGCGAAAAAGAAGGTCAAGCAGGTGCGGCTCAGACTATCGAAAGATTGTATCAAGTGGCAAAGGAACAAAATGTTGAAAGCATGGAAGAGTTGCAGTCGATAGTATTACTTGATTTTATGAACCAGATATAAACGACCAAATTTACATATCAGCATTCCAACCTACGCATAGCCTACAAATGGCATCGATTTTGGTCGAGATTTGTACTTTTGTTCTATAATGATAGGAGTGGATAAGTTAATAATAATCAGTAGTTTATGGAGGTTTTTGAAATGCATCAAACATTAAATATGTACCAAAGTACCTCTCCGGAGGCAGAGGTCAGAGGTTCGAATCCTCTCGGGTGCGCCAACAGTCCCTTCTAACTTATTCTTTTCCCCTTACTTTTGAATCACCCTTCTATTTTTTGAATTTTCTCAAGAGCTGGTTATTGTCTGATTGCCAAGCTTGCAAGTTAGTACAATGTCTATTTCTGGGATTCTTCAGGTTCGACTCAGTAGTACCATCTCTTCATCCAGTCGGCAGGTGACGCCCGGCTCATCTGTTCAACAATGCTTGGGTATTACTGCTTTCTGATGCCAAGGCAAAGGCAGTAAACCCTGCTATTTATTGGCTTTTTCTTGTAGTCGTCAATGTATGTGCGTTAAAGCTTTAGGTGATTTTCAGGGAACCAAGCTGTTCATAAACTGGATCAAGCAAATGTGTCGTCGAATCGACAGATGCCTGACAGCTCGGGTCAGCCGACAGCAGGTCACAAGGATTTACTAGAAGCTTTGTTAACCATACTGAGCAGAAAATTCCCAAGAAAGTCCTTTCCAGCCATGTCTTCATGCAGAGACGTATCTGTATGTTGAACAGGCGCCCACCCTTTTTCCTTAAGCATTTGTAACTGCTGTTGATATCCAGCTTTGGCAAAGGAGATAAGGAAATCCGGTGTGATTTTATCCAGCTCTTTTTTAAAAGAAGCTGAGGAAAGATCAATGCTTGCTTGACCAATAAGCAGTGATGGAGGAAAACCCGGGACCTGGTGTTTCTGTAGCCATTCCACGGTATCTTGTACAGTCTCTGCCCGACTTAATTCAGCCGCAGCTTCAGGGGATAGGTATTTTTCATTCTCAGGCTTGGATAGTGCATCAAATAACATTACTTTTCTTTCAGCGGTATTTTCAAACTGAAGGTTGTATCGCTGAGATTGCGGACCAAGACTGATATAACAGCGAACTAGCTCCTCAAAACCCCGCATTCCTCTGGATTGATTCAACAGCAGGCTGGCTATTTTTCCAGTTGAGACATAGGTAAGGTCAGCAGCATCTTCTTCACCATTGGGCTGAAGGCCCATGATATGGAGTTCCTCAGCTACCTCAGGGCTGATCATTTTCCGGTCAGACTCAGTTACACAGCCAAGCAGTAAGGCTGTTTGGAGAGACTGAGTGTAAACCGCGTCTAAAACACTGGCGCTCAATACCCCATGCTGATGGATAAGAAACAACAACTCAACGGCATTTTCAATGGATTGTTCTTCACGTCCACCGCTTGAAACAGCTGTGACCAGGTTTATAAAGTGTGCCGCTTTGTCGGGATCGGCCTTTTCCCATGAAGACGCATCTAAACCACAAAGCAGCACAGAAAGTTCAACTCCTCCTTTCATAAATGGGAGGTCATTTTGAACATTTTCCTCAGCCAGTGAGGCCACAAACCTAACCTGCTCGCTTTCCTTTTTAGCCTGTAGCCAGCTCGTCAGCATCGTCTTCAGTTGGTGATGATCAAGGCTCCATAGTTGATGGAAAAGGTCAGTTGATATGTCAGGCCTGTGATTCCTACGGGATAGTTCAGACAGGGCTTCAGAAGCACAATGTGCCAGCTCCTGCTTGACAAGTGTAACCCCATTGAATGGAGGGGTGGCCTGGAGAATTGCGGCAATCTGGGTAAGCGTTTCCCCTGGGTTATCATTTTCTGCGACGACAATTGATGTTAGCTGATCAACCAGAGGTTTTACTTCTCTGCTATTCAGTCCAGCAAGTTTTTTAATAGCAGCAACGGCAGGATTTTTTTGAGTTCTGGTCTCAGCAGACTGAACTGTATAGTCTGCAGTGGACTTATTATTTTTATGAGGTGTTCCATTAGACGGAATGTATTTCTTTTCCGTAGAATTGATCTGTTTATCCGTAGAAGAGTCACTGGAGGGGCTGGCTGATGTCTGTATAGTGCTGCGGCTTCCTGTTGGATCAATTTGTGCCATTCCAAGCTCCCTGCCAGAATTATATTTACAGTGTAGCTGAAGGCATTAAATACAGAGCAGGAGAGTGATAGAGCCTGGATATTGCTGGAAATCAATGGTCAGCGGGGAGAGCCTTTATCTGGATCAATCTACCTGATCAAATACCAGTAGGCTCTGGGATTGCCTGTCAGTCTACTCTTGAGTTTGTTGTGATTCGCAGGGTTTAAGGGTTTTGCCCTGCCAACTGATGAATCAACCTTGCTGCCAGTCGTGCAGTATGACTATCAATATCATGTTTCGGGCAGGTTTCAGCGATATCAAAGAGCTTCAGCTTGCCGCTGTGTTTGATGATATCCAGCAAAGGCTCCACCACCTCCAGTGGAATACCTCTGGCGGCTGGTGCGCTGACGCCGGGAGCCAGAGAGGCAGGGAAGGCATCAATATCGATGGTCAGGTAAATATGATCCACCTGATCAATAAACTGCTGGAGAGCCTGTTGCAGCGATGGCAGATTCACCAGAGTCATCTCTTTATCGAGCCGGTAGGTGACACCCAGTTCATCTGCTCGATTGAACAATGCCTGGGTATTACTGCTTTCACTGATGCCAAGGCAAAGGTAGTTGAAGGGGATGTTTTGTTCCCGGGCGTATTCAGAAGCCTGCCAGAATGGGGTGCCTGAGCTGGGGCCTACTTCGGGTAAACGGAGGTCAAAGTGGGCATCAACGTTGATGATGCCGACATTGATTGGGTGACTGCCTTTACCCTTCTTTTGTTTTTCCAGGTGCATCATAAGCCCCTGGTATGAAGCCCAGCCAATTTCATGACCTCCTCCCAAACCAACTACTAATTGACCATTGTCTAATAGTTCGCACATCTTCCCGGCATAGTTCTGCTGAGCCTTCTCAAGATCGGTTCCATGGCAGCGAATATTGGCTGCGTCCCAAACCGGGGCGTTACGGTTCCAGGGCAGGTTGGTCAGGGCTTGTCGAATATGGTCAGGTCCTTTGGCAGCCCCGAGTCGACCCTGGTTTCTTCGGACGCCTTCATCGGACTCAAACCCCAATAAGGCAACCCCTTGTTCACTACTCGGTGTATAGGGGTGAACTTTCTGATGCCAGCGTTGGGCAGCCTGTGTATCGGTTTCCTGGTCAATACGGCCAGACCATGAGAAGGGTTGGTTTCTGGAGATCGTTGATTTCACAATTTGGCCATGTTTTATGATCAGGGAAGGGGAGATACCAGTGAGCCCGGCCGCCAGAGAGGCAGGATGGCTGACAGGCCAGAGCAACAGGTCGGCATCCAGACCTTCTTTGATTTGGCCGGTTTTTTCCTGAAGCCCAAGAGCCTGTGCCGCATTGCGGGTACAGCCGGCAAGCGCCTCAGAAGGCGTCATACGAAACAGGGTACAGGCCATGTTCATCATCAGCCGTATGGAGGCGAGAGGGGATGTACCGGGATTTAAGTCGGTTGCAATGGCAATTGGAATGCCCGCCTCTCTTAACGCATCGATAGGTGGCAGTTTGGTTTCCCGAAGGAAGTAAAAGGCACCGGGCAGCAGAGTGGCCACCGTGTTGCTGTTTTTTAAGGCCTCAATACCCGACTGGCTGAGGTATTCAAGATGATCTACGGAAAGTGCCTGATATTTTACCGCCAGCTGTGTGCCGCCACTGTCAGAGAGTTGCTCTCCATGGAGTTTGATTTTCAGTCCATGTTTTTTGGCTGCTTTAAATACCCGTTCTGTCTGTTCGGGGGAAAAGGCAATGTTCTCACAGAACACATCCACAGCATCGGCCAATTGTCCTTTAGCAACTACAGGCATCATCTCCGTGCAGACGTGCTCAATGTAATCATCTGCCCGGTTTCTGTATTCCGGTGGCAGAGCGTGGGCACCCAGAAATGTACGAACGACAGTGACAGGATACTCGCTGGCCAGCTGGCTCGCAGCCTGGAGCATTTTGGTTTCGGTTTCTGTATCCAGACCGTATCCGGATTTGATTTCCAGTGTGGTGACCCCTTCAGCCAGTAACGCCTCAAGCCGGGGACGGGAGTCGTCAACCAGTGCTTCAACCGTGGCTGCCCGGGTCGCTTTGACGGTGGAGAGAATACCGCCTCCCTGTTTGGCGATGGTTTCATAGCTGACGCCTTCAAGCCGTTGCTCAAACTCTCTGGAGCGGTCTCCGGCATAGACCAGGTGAGTGTGGCAGTCGATCAGGCCGGGTGTTAACCACTGCCCCTGTCCATCAATGGTCTCTATGGCCCCACTGGCCGGTGGTAATTCCGATTCTGCCCCTGCCCACACAATCTTTCCACCCCGCACCAGAATGGCTCCCTGGCTGATGCTGTTATAGGGGCATGATGCACTCTGCTGGTGCAAGTCAGGGCTGGTTGAAGCGCGTGCCGGATCCATGGTGGCAAGGTGAATGTTCCGAATGAGCAGATCGCAGGAGGTCAGTGATTCGCCAGCGTTACTGTTGTTCATGGTATCCGGCCGTTATTGGTTGACTGAGTTATGAACGATTGATTCAAGAATTATCAGTATTTTTATCAGAATCGTACAAATTGCATTATTATTAAATTGTATATACAACTATATACAATAAGATTGTATGAGCAACCTGCGGTCTTCAGGATCGCCTAAAAAGCCTTGATTGGCACCTATAAATTATGAATCAAAGCCTGTTACCCCGTTATCAGCAGATTAAGCACTTTATTCTGGACAAGATTGAGTGCGGTGAGTGGGCAGAATCCCGTAAGGTACCTTCTGAGAATGAGCTCTGCCAGCAATTCTCGGTGAGCCGGATGACGGCCAGAAAGGCGCTGCAGGAGCTGACGGCTTCGGGCGTTCTGATGCGTCAGCAGGGGCTGGGTACGTTTGTGGCTCCTCTTAAGCCGCAGTCATCCATGCTGACGGTCAGAAATATCGCCGATGAGATCCGGGAGCGTGGCCATGGTTACAGCAACCGGGTATTGCTTCTGTCTGAAGAGAAAGCGTCTGAGGCCATTGCCATTTCTCTTGAATTGCCGGAATCCGCCACTGTTTTTCATTCCATTATTGTTCACTATGAAAATGGCCTGCCTCTTCAGTGGGAAGAGCGCCACATTAACCCGCGGTTTGCTCCGGACTACCTGAAGCAGGACTTTACTCAGGAAACCCCCAACGTATACTTGAACAGGGTGGCAGCGCTCACAGAAGCGACACATGTCGTAGAAGCGGTGCTGCCTTCGGAAGACATTTCTGGAGCACTAGATATGGAATCTGGTGCTCCCTGTCTGAGAATCATGAGAAGAAGCTGGTGTCGGAACGGTGTGGTCAGTATTGCCAAGCTGATGCACCCTGGTGACCGATACCGTTTGGGAGACCACTTACAGTTTTCTTGAGCCAGCATGTCGGATCACAGGAGCGACCCCCCTCCTGAGAGCCTGTCGATCAGGTTCTCCGGTTTTATGGAATTACAACGACTTTGCAGGCGATATTTCCACAATAAAACAGCGTAACGTAGAGGACGGTGAATATGGCAAGTGAAGAGGCGAAGGTGCCAACTGGCAAAGAAGGCAGTAAAGGGCATCGACGATTTGATCCTGACCGAATTATTCGGGCTCCCAGAGGTTCTGAGCTGAATACCTGCAGCTGGCAGGTAGAAGCCCCTCTGCGTATGTTGATGAATAACCTGGATCCGGAGGTCGCAGAGCATCCTGAACAACTGGTGGTTTATGGCGGTATTGGCAGGGCAGCCCGGGACTGGGACTGCTACGACCAGATAGTAGCGACCCTGAAACGCCTGAAGACGGATGAGACACTGCTTGTTCAATCCGGTAAGCCCGTGGGCGTTTTCAAGACCCACCCCGGCGCTCCCCGTGTATTGATTGCCAACTCGAACATTGTGCCTTATTGGGCAAACTGGGAGTACTTCCATGAGTTGGATAAACAGGGCCTGATGATGTATGGCCAGATGACGGCAGGCTCCTGGATTTACATTGGCTCTCAGGGCATTGTTCAGGGTACCTACGAAACGTTTGTGGCCATGGCCAAAGCCCACTTCAATGGTGATGCTTCGGGTAAGTGGATTCTGACCGGTGGTCTTGGTGGCATGGGGGGCGCACAGCCTCTGGCTGCGACCATGGCAGGTTTTTCCATGCTGGCCTGTGAAGTGGATGAGTCTCGAATCGACTTCCGTTTGAAAACCCGTTATCTGGATAAAAAAGCAGCGACGCTGGATGAAGCGCTGGCCATGATTGAGCAGGCCAAGTCAGAAGGTAAGGCGATTTCGGTTGGTTTGCTGGCGAATGCGGCGGATGTATTCCCTGAGCTGGTTGAGCGCAATATCACGCCGGATGTGGTGACGGATCAGACCTCAGCACACGACCCGTTAAATGGCTATCTGCCCAGAGGGTGGACGTTGGAACAGGCCAGTGAACGCCGTCAGGTAGATGAAGCCGCCGTCACTAAGGCTGCTCGAGAGTCTATGGCCATTCAGGTGCAGGCTATGCTGGATCTGCAGAAACGGGGGGCTGCCACTGTTGATTACGGCAACAATATAAGACAGATGGCGAAAGAAGTCGGGGTTGAAAACGCGTTCGACTTCCCTGGTTTTGTGCCCGCCTATATTCGCCCACTCTTCTGTCAGGGTATTGGTCCTTTCCGCTGGGCAGCTCTGTCTGGTGACCCTGAAGATATCTACAAGACCGATCAGAAAGTCAAAGAGCTGATCCCCGACGATGCGCATCTTCATAACTGGCTGGATATGGCCAGAGAACGTATCGCTTTCCAGGGGCTGCCTGCCCGTATCTGCTGGGTAGGTTTGAAGGATCGGGCTCGTCTCGGGCAGGCCTTTAACGACATGGTGGCCAGTGGTGAGTTGAGTGCTCCGGTGGTGATTGGTCGTGACCATCTGGATTCAGGTTCGGTTGCCAGCCCTAACCGGGAAACCGAAGGTATGCAGGATGGCAGTGATGCAGTCTCAGACTGGCCTCTGCTGAATGCATTGTTGAATACCTCATCGGGCGCAACCTGGGTGAGTATCCACCATGGCGGTGGTGTTGGTATTGGTTACAGCCAGCATTCTGGGGTTGTGATTGTGGCTGATGGTACCGATGAAGCCCGGGAGAAACTTGGCCGGGTGTTGTGGAATGACCCGGGAACCGGGGTGATGCGCCATGCTGATGCAGGGTATGACATTGCCCAGGAGTGTGCACAGGAGAACGGTCTGGATCTGCCCATGCAGTCGGGAGGGCGCAGGTATGAATGAGTTAGTGATTTCCCCCGGAAAATTATCTCTGAGTGACCTGCGCAAGGTTAGCCGTTATGAGGTTCAGATCAAGCTGGACCCCGCCTGTTATCCGGTCATTAACAAAAGTGTCGCCTGCGTCAATCAGGCGCTGGCCGAGAACCGGGTTGTTTATGGCATCAATACGGGGTTTGGTCTGCTGGCCAGTACACGAATTCCAGACCAGGAGCTGGAAGCTCTGCAAAAGAGCATAGTGCTCTCTCATGCGACAGGTGTTGGTCAGTTTATGGATGAAAGTACTGTCCGCCTCATGATGGTATTAAAAATAAATAGCCTTGCCAGGGGGCTTTCGGGAGTGAGGCTGGAACTCATTGAAGCCCTGATCCAATTGATTAACATGGGGGTTTACCCCTGTGTGCCTGAAAAGGGCTCGGTAGGAGCCAGTGGTGATCTTGCGCCGCTGGCTCATATGAGCTGTTTATTACTGGGTGAAGGTCATGCCCTGCTGGATGGTCAGCAGGTGACGGCCGTGGAAGCGCTGGCTTACGCTGGTATGGAGCCCATGAAGCTGGCGCCTAAAGAAGGGCTTGCTCTGTTGAATGGCACGCAGGCCAGTACGGCCTTTGCTTTGCAGGGACTGTTTGGGGTGGAAGATTTAATGGCATCAGCCATTATTGCCGGAAGCCTTTCCATTGAAGCCGCCATGGCCAGTCGCAGTCCTTTTGACCCTCGTATTCACGAGGCTCGTGGGCTTAAAGGGCAAATTGATATTGCCCATGCCTACCGAGTCACACTGGACCACAGTGATATAGAACAGGCTCACATCGACTGTGACAAGGTTCAGGACCCGTATTCATTGAGGTGCCAGCCTCAGTTGATGGGAGCCTGCCTTGAACAGATGCGTTACGCCGCAGGCCTGCTGGAAGTGGAAGCCAATGGGGTTACTGATAACCCTCTGGTTTTTGCGGAAGAGAATGAAATACTCTCCGGTGGTAACTTTCACGCAGAGCCAACCGGCATGGCTGCCGAAGCATTGGCTCTGGCCATTGCAGAGATCGGAGCCATCAGTGAACGACGAATTGCACTGCTGGTGGATCAACATCTGAGTGGACTGCCGCCATTTCTGGTGAAGAACAGCGGCGTCAACTCCGGCTTTATGATTGCTCATAATACCGCTGCTGCTTTAGCCAGTGAAAACCGTTGCCTCTGTCATCCTTCGGTTGCCGACAGTCTGCCCACTTCTGCCAACCAGGAAGATCATGTCTCCATGGCAACGTATGGAGCGCGCCGATTGCGGGAGATGAACAGTAATACGTCGTCTATCGTGGGTATTGAGTTGCTGGCGGCGGCACAGGGGGTGGATATGAGGAAACCCTACAAAACGTCTGAAACGTTGCAGCTGGTGATGAAAACGGTGAGAAAGGACATTCCGTTCTACGATCAGGATCGGTATTTCTTTCCTGATATCCAGAAAGCATCCGAACTGGTAGCCAGTGGTGAGTTGAACGTGTATATGCCAACTGAGCTGTTACCGAGCCACTCATAGTTTATGCAGTCTGCATAAGGTAGGAGAAAAAATGATCAGCTTGTCTCAGGGATGAGGCACTGTTTGATAACCGCTATTTAAAGAACCACTTCTTTCATTTTTCGATACTGCGTTGGAGATGTACCTGTCCATCGTTTGAATGCCCGGCTGAAACTGGCGGTATCTGAAAAGCCAAGGTCATGAGCAACTTCGGTAATGGGTTTCTGAGAGTGCTGAACGTCATGGAGTCCCTGTTTCTGACGAAGTTCATCCAGTAAATGTCTGAACGATGTCTCTTCAGAGAACAGTTTTCTTTGCAGATTCCTTGGACTCATATTCAGCTCAGCAGCCAACGCTTCCTGTGTTGCCTCGTCTGAAATGAACAAGTCAGCCAAGTGTTGCCTTGCCCGCGTTACGAAGTTTCGGTTAAGAGAATCCAGATAGCGGCGCAGCAGCTCACCATTGGTACTGGCAATTTCTGGACTGGCTGTCGGTAGTTCGTTTTCCAGAACGTGGGGTTGAAAGACAACCCTCAAACAGTCTGAATCAAAGTGTACCGGGCAGGGAAGTCCCGCTTTCCAGAGTTCAGGTTGATCTGGGTATGGGCGGGGCAATTTGACACAAACAATATCTTCAGGCCGTAGCCCAAGGTGGTTGATTGCTCGAATAATGGTGATGGCTGCGGAGGCATCCATGGCCTCATGGCAGGGAGCCGGGTAGTTTTCGCGCACACCATAGATCAACTCTGCACAGTCCTTTTTCTCTTTCAGCTCCAGTTCGACAGCGGTGCTGATCACTGCAGAAAAACGAACCATGGTTTCCAGCGCTTCACGGACGCTACCACAAGCCTGAATGACATAGCTGAACGCATAGAGGTGATTGGTTTGCAGATGTTGAGAAACCAAAAGGCCAATGGCCGGGTTGCCAGTTTCACGTACGGCTGCTTTCCACAGTACCGCCATTTTCTGGATGGGGATTCTCTGACCCGCCTGGGTTAATAACGATGGGTCTATGCCGGCTTCCTGGAGTAATGGTTCAACCGGACAATGGACGCTTTTAATCGTATTGACCAATGCCAGCGCCCAGGAACTTAATGTTGTTGCATCGTCGTTTACGATAATCGCTTTTGTCTTATTCGCATTTGTTGTTGTCATGTCAGGTCAAACTTCTGTCCGTTAAAGTCAGGTCAGCAGCAATTATCCGGTTATATCATGGGGCACCGAAAAAAATAAAATAACAATCGGTGTGCAGGATAGCTGATGATCATAATAAAAAAAGCCGTAGTCCTCCTTGCTTTATGCCTGTTTCTGGCCGGTTGTGTGCAGGAGCAGATGCAAAGCACAACGACAGAAATGCCTGCAGGAAAGGCTCACCCACTGCTTCAAGCCCACACTGCCGAGTTTGAACGTAAGGTTTATAAGGTCACTGATGGCGTCCATGTTGCCGTTGGTTTTGGCCTTGCCAACTCCATCATGATTGAAGGTGATGATGGTCTCATTATTGTTGATGTGATGGAAAGCCGTGAAGCGGCAGAGTCTGTTCTGAATGAATTCAGAAAGATTACCGATAAGCCCATCAAAGCCCTGATTTATACCCACAACCATGCCGACCATATTCTGGGAGGCAAAGGCTTTGTGCCCAGTGGCGATGTTGATGTTTATGCCCATGCATCAACCAATACTTACATTAACCGGGTGATTAATCAGCTGAGACCGGTCATCGGTGATCGAAGCAGCCGGATGTTTGGCAACCTTCTTGAGAGAAACGACGCTGGTTTGATTAATGCCGGCATTGGTCCTGCCCTGGATGCAGGCCACGGTGGCGGTACACCAACGTTGATACGTCCGAATAAAACCTTTGATGAAGATCTGGAGGTAGAAATCTCGGGAGTTCGTATTCAGCTGGTGCATGCGCCTGGAGAAACCAATGATCAGTTATTTGTTTATCTGCCGGATCATGATGTGCTGATGCCAGGGGATAATATTTATAAGGCATTTCCCAACCTTTATACCATCCGGGGTACACTTTACCGTGATGTTCTGAAGTGGACTCAAAGTCTGGACAAAATGCGACAGTTGAATCCTGCGCATCTGGTGCCCAGCCATACTCGCCCTCTCAGTGGTCGTGAAGAGATCAATGAGACATTAACTGCCTATCGGGACGCTATCCAGTTTGTCCACGATCAGACCATCAGGGGCATGAATCAGGGACTGACGGAAGATCAGCTGGTGGATTCTGTGCAATTGCCCGAGCCACTGGTCAGCCACCCCTATCTTCAGGAACTGTACGGCACCGTCGAATGGTCGGTACGCAGTATCTTCAACGGCTACCTGGGGTGGTTTGATGGTGATGCAGCAACGCTGTCAAAAGCACCGGAAAAAGAGCGTGGGGAAAATATGCTGGCGCTGCTGGGTGAAGACAAGGTAGTTGCCGAAGCCCGCAATGCCCTGGAGCAGGGTAAACACCGCTGGGCCCTGGAGCTGGTGAACTATCTGTTATTTGCCGAGCCAGATCATTCGGAAGGCAAAGCCATCAAAATCCAGGCAATGCGCGGTCTTGGGCAGGCTTCCATGAACCCGAATGGACGCAACTACTATCTGTCACAGGCTCTGGAGCTGGAGGGGCATACCGTTGAGCCGGAAGTAATGACACCAGAGAAGCTGGCGCTGATTAAAACCTTCCCTATTGGCAATTTTATTCAGGCAATGACCGTAGCGTTGAATCCGGAAAAAAGTTCGGGTGTGGATAAGACCCTGAGCTTTGATTTTACCGATGCCGAAGAGCAGTACAGCCTGCATGTTCGCAGTGGCATTGCGGAGTTTATCCGTGGCGATATTGCCAATGCCGATATCCGGGTATCAGTCACCACCGATGAATGGATTGACCTGGTACTTGGGGAGAAAAGTTTTGCAACTGCGCTGGCCACCGGCAGCCTGTTTGTTGAGGGTGGAATGACCCAGCTTCCGGGACTGGTGAGCTTTTTGTCGCTGTTTGACCCGGTTCAATAAAAACCAGAGCAGAGGTGGGCTCGGCTGAGCCTGCTTTTGCAACTTAATCAACCCGAACAATAACAATAAGCGGGATTCGATGTGGTTACTAACAATACAGTATCACCTATTTGCGCAGCCATTCTTCTGTTAGCGATTTCGCAGCAGGCAATGGCAAAAACGTTTGAGGCCCTCGATGGTGAGCTGACTGGCTCATTGAATACGACCATCAGTGCCGGCATGAGTGTCAGTACTCAGAACCCGGACAGCAGACTGTACACATTTGGAGAAAGTAAGAACCTGAACATCACACCAGGCAGCGGTACTGGACCCAATGCGGACAATGGCCGACTGAATTTTGGTAAAGGGGATGTGATTTCCAACCAGTATAAAGGACTGACAGACCTGACACTGGAATACCGTAACTATGGCTTTAAGGGCAGCGTCAAATATTGGTATGACCATTGGCTGGAAACGAAAAGTGGCCGCTATACCGACTTCGACGACAGTGGCTTTGATGATCTGGCCAGTTTCAGTGGCATAGAGTTGCTAGATGCCTATGGCTGGACGTATTTTGATCTGGGTGAGATGCCGGTGGATATCCGGCTGGGTAAACAGGTGTTGAGCTGGGGGGAAAGTACCTTTCTACAGGGAGGCATCAATATCATAAACCCTCTGGATGCTGCAGCTTTTAACCGCCCGGGGGTTGAGCTTAAGGAAGGTCTCCTGCCTGTTGAGATGCTGTATGGCAGTGTTGGTCTGACTCCGGCAATGACGCTAGAAGGATTCTATCAGTTTAACTGGCGGCCTACGGTTCTGGATGGTTGTAATACCTTTTTTGCAACGACTGATTCTATCCAGCCGGGCTGTGGGCCTATTTATACACAGGCAACATTATCCAATGCGGAAGAAGAAAATGTTGGTGGTGGCCTGAACACGATTATTGATCGTGTTGCTGATGACCTGCCTGATGATCAAGGTCAGTGGGGGGCATCGCTGAAGTATTATGCTGAACATTTGAATGGAACAGAGTTTGGTCTTTATTTTATCAACTACCACAGCCGAAATCCTTACCTGAATGCAACCAACGCCAATCTGGCGACGCCCGGAGATACGTTCATTCCCGGGCTTGGTGGGCGTCAAGGGGCGACCTATAACGCCGTATTTCCGGAGAATATTCGACTCTATGGTCTGAGTTTTAATACCAGTCTCAACAGTGGCTGGTCTCTGAGTGGTGAGCTTGCTTATCGTCCAAACATGCCTTTGCAGATCAATATCAACGACCTGTTGGCAGATGCCTATCAGGGGGGGGGCAAACCCATCAGATCCAAGTGATTATGGAGCAGTGGTTGAGGGTTATGTCCGCAAACCGGTGACCCAGCTTCAGATAACCGCGCTCAACACATTTCCACAGGTTATGGGAGCTTCCGAATTAGCGCTGATTGGTGAAATAGGCTTTATGCACGTTGGGGCATTGGGTGATGAAAACCGTTATGGCCGCTCAGCAATCTTTGGCCCCGGAGATGATGGTTCAGGCACCTGCAATAACAGTGACAATATCACCGATGAATTCTGTACTAATGAAGGGTATACGACGTCTGACAGTTGGGGGTATCGACTGAATGCGACTCTGGTTTACAGCAGCGTACTGCCGGGGGTAACCCTTAAGCCATCACTGTCTTTCCGTCATGATGTCAATGGCTATGCCTATCAGCCTGGCGGTGCTTTTGAGGAAGGCCAGATGGCAACAACGCTGAGTCTTGGTTCTATTTATCGTGATGATTATAAGGCGACACTGGCCTACACCAGCTTCTTTGGCAATAACCAGTACAGCACTCTGGATGATCGTGACTTCATGAGTTTCAGTATCAGCGCCAGCTTCTGAGCCCTGATTCTGACTATGGGAGAATAATAATAATGAAACCTGTTGATACTCTACTTGGTAGCACTGCCAGACGACTGGCGTTGGCTGGCATGATTGCACTGGCACCGATGGTTCAAGCCAGCCCAACACTCTCAACCATTGACCAGCTCGGTCCGTCACTAACCCCAATTGGGGCTGAAAGAGAGGGGAATAGTGCCGGTACGATTCCCGCCTGGACCGGTGGTTTAAAACCCGAACAGGGAGCCATGCAGCCCGATGGTAATATGGCCAATCCATTTGCCAGTGATGAGGTACTGTTTACCATTACGGCAGAAAACCTTGAGCAATACCGTCATCAGCTGACGCCCGGTCAGCTGGCCATGTTCAAGCGCTATCCCGATAGCTTCAAAATGAATGTTTTCCCAACCCGTCGCAGTGCCAGTTACCCTGATTCCGTGTATGAGGCAACTCGCCGTAATGCTGAAACCACAACGCTGCTGGACGGTGGTAATGGCATTGCCGGTCTGGCAAATGGAGTGGCTTTTCCTGAACCTGAAAATGGTCTGGAGGTCATCTGGAATCATATGCTGCGCTACCGTGGCGACAGTATGGACCTGACCCTCAGCCAGGTGATTGCAGAAGCCAATGGCGATTACCGGGAAATCATCAAGCAGACCATCTGGAACTTCTTTCCGAGCATTACCGACCTGGAAGAGGAGTCAAACCTGTTGTTTCTCTATAAATCCAAGGTACTGGAGCCAGTCCGGATGGCAGGAGAAGTGACACTGGTGCATGAGCCTATTGATCAGGTTGCTGAGCCAAGACGAGCGTGGAAATATCTGCCAGGGCAGCGTCGTGTACGACGGGCGCCTAATGTTGCCTATGATAATCCTGCGACCAGCAGTGATAATCTGAAAACCTCAGATAACCTGGATATGTTCAATGGTGCGCCCGACAAGTATGAATGGACATTGAAGGGTAAACAGGAAATCTTTATTCCCTATAACAGTTATGCGCTCTATGACAAAAGCCGGAGTAATGCCGACATCATTCTCCCGGGGCATATCAATCCGGAACTGGCCCGTTATGAGCTTCATCGCGTCTGGGTGGTTGAAGCCGCTCTTAAGGACGGCCAGCGCCATGTCTATGGCAAGCGCACTTTCTACGTTGACGAAGACACCTGGCAGGCGTCAATCATCGATTTATATGACAGTCGGGATCAGATCTGGCGGGTGGGGATGGCCCATGCCATCCAGTTGAATCCTCAGCAGGTGCCCTGGCTGGTAACGGAAGTGTTCTATGACCTTTATTCTGGCCGTTATATCACCAATGGCATCGCCAATAGTTATAAAAAACCGCTGATCTTTGGGCAGCTGGCCAGTAAATCCGATTACACTCCCGCAGCGATACGGCGTTGGGGGCGCTAGGGTTTGCATATCGGTGAAACTGCCTTCCCGGGCAGTGTTACTGAATAACAATAATAACGATAAAGCAGGTAAATCATGGCCAGGAAGTTATTGATGTCAGGCGTTGCTGTCGCCGGAATAGCGGTGTGCAGTGTATTGCTGAACAATTACCTGACAACACCAAGAACATACGACGATACCTCTTTGAGTGAGTGGCGGCCTGATGGGCCTCGTTATGTGGCTCCAGAAAACGCCGTGCTTGGGGTTAATGACACATTCCGTTCGCTTCATGGTTCAACCCGAAATTCTGATGAGGTGCTCACCGCCGTGGCACCCGAGGTTGAGCTGGATTGGGTTGTCGAGCAGGATATGTTCATCACTGAAGGGCCATCTATTGACCGGGAAGGCAACCTGTATTTCAGCCCGGTGACGCCGAAAGAGCATGTGGTTCTGGTCTCCCTTGATGGCAAAACGGGTGAACGACGTTGGGCCATTGAAGGATACAGCCAGGGTGGAGGCGCTCCGTTGGTGCTGGACGATCCGGATCGCCCGGGTGAGCAGATTATCTATCTGACACTGTATGAACGGGCGCTGGCTGTCAGACCCAATGGCGAGATCATCTGGGATGTGCAAACCGGATTGAAAAAGTACATAGACCCTGTTCAGGGGCTCGAAAACAGCCATAATTTTGGTGCGAATTATCTGCCTCAGGCTGATGCGATTGTCAGTGTGGTCATGGATGGCACGATGATTATGCTGGATCGAAAAACCGGCCGTCTGCTGTTGCCTGAGCCATTTATTATTCCCGGCGCTCCTGCAAAACCCTCTAATGCGACCAGAATTCCACAATGGTTGCTGGACAGAGCCGACGCTGTCGCCAGAGAGGCTGTTGGGGAAGACCCGACCCATGGAGGGCGTTTCAGTCGGGTGATGGATATTCTGTTTGGGGGAGGGGTAAAAGTTGCTAACTACTTTTCCATCGATCCTGCCACTGGAAGAATTTTTGTCGCTGCTACGGCAGAAGATGAAGACGATGGGGTTAAGGATAGTTTGGCAGCCAATGGCGCAATTTATGGTATTGATGTCGTCAGAAGGGGGGGCAAGTTACAGCTTGCTGTTGCGGCGAAGGCAATGTTTGAAGGGGGAACCGGTTCAACACCGGCGCTAACTGCTGATGGCAAACGAATCTACACGTCGGATGAGCATGGGCATGTTATCGCCTATGACCGGAATCTGAATGAACTCTGGCGACACAACGTCGGGGAGCAGGTACTGGCTTCCATCACGGTAGCTTCGGAAGGAAATGAGCTTTACGTCGCCACGTTAAAAACACTTTATAAGTTGTTTGACCGTGGAGATCGTGCTGAAGGGGGGTGGTCTGCCAGTCTGGATATGTATCCGGAGCTGATGGGGGCAAAAAATATCAATTTGCTGACTGCCACCGTGACTGCAAACGGGATTGCCATGATGGCTGGTAACGGCATTTTGACTAAAAGTGGCAAGGCGATTCCTCTTACCGTCGGGGTTGGGCTTCTGGATCGGGAAACCGGGAAGGTAATCGGCTATACCCAGGGACTTGAAGAGTCGGTAGCAACAACCATTACCGGGCCAGATGGTGGTTTTTATATCGGACACTCTCCCGTACGAAGGGCGCTCAGTAAATCGCTGATGGGCCCTCTGGTGAATGACCTTACCGGAGGCATTGCACGATACAAACCAGTTAATCCACAATCTCTCAGTCATCATATTCTTTGCAGTGCATCCATTCGTGCCGAAAACGCATCAACGTATTTCAATAGCCATCCGGCTTCTGCTCTTGAAGATCTGAGCCACGTTCGTGTGTTGTTGAGGCAGCTGAATGAAATACCATCGAATGACAGAGCGTCAAGCATTGGTGATTTTGATGAGTTATTAAACTCTGCTGATAGGGGGGCAGTTAAACAATTGGCAACAGAACTCAGTAACGCTTGTGAATTTGTCCGAACCGACTCAGGGCATCAATTGGCTTCTAAGTAACTAACCATATGAAATCCTATTCTCTGAGTAAGTGGTTAGTCACTCTCGGCAACTGCTCCATACGTTGCTCTAACTCCTGCATCCATGCAGTTGTGCAGCGTTACAACTTTGGTCACATAGCTACGGCTATGCTCCCGCCGTTATGCCTTGCATGGTAACTATCCACTCACCCAGTAATATTCGATTCCATATGGCCAGCTACTTACCAATTAAAAAACTGGAAATTAAGACTGTGAGTTCTAAAGTCATTTTGATTTCTCATAACCGCTGAGAACCTTGACTGGTTTTTAGCTGAGAAGCGAGAAACCATGACCAGGGCCGAGCAAAACTGGAGGCAACACAGAGTGATGATTAAGCGTCAATGGTCTTTTTTAGAAGGATTACTCCTTCCTTGTTTTATATCAAAATAATATGTCAGCAAATTGCTATATTGCGCGCAAAATCGATGTTGCTGATTTTCTGTTCAACAGGAATCAGGTCTTACAATAACTCCAGCGGTTGGGTTTCCACTGTTGTCCGGTCAGCCTTAGCTCAACAGAGCTTAGCGGGGTAGTTGACGTGTTTAGCTTTCTTGGTGCATTAGCAATTTTGATCGTAGGCTATCTGGTCTATGGAAAATGGGGCGATCGTCACTTTGGGGCTGACCCGAATCGAGAAACTCCGGCGCATACCCTTCAGGACGGTGTCGACTTTGTACCTTTGCCCTGGCACAAAATTTTTCTGATCCAGTTTCTGAATATTGCCGGTCTTGGTCCTATTTTCGGCGCCATTATGGGGGCGCTGTACGGTCCGGCCGCATTCCTGTGGATCGCTTTTGGCTGCGTGTTTGGTGGTGCTGTCCACGACTACTTCTCTGGCATGCTCTCAGTGCGTCACCAGGGGCAATCCATCCCCGAAATTGTTGGGCATTACCTGGGAGAAGGTTCTCGCAAAGTAATGCGTGGCTTTTCAGTGGTGCTCCTGCTGCTGGTGGGTGTTGTCTTTATGATGGGGCCTGCCGGGTTGTTGGCGAACTTGGGAATGACAGGTATCTTTGCTGATACCAGCTTCTGGCTGGCAGTGATTTTAGCCTATTATTTCATGGCTACCGTGTTACCTGTGGATAAAGTCATTGCGAAAATTTATCCACTGTTTGGTTTAACCCTGTTGATTATGGCCGTCGGTGTTGGTGGCATGATGCTGGTGAAAGGTCTGCCGATTCCTGAAATTACCGATCAACTATCACACCCCAAAGGCTTACCTATCTGGCCAATGCTGTTTGTTACCATTGCCTGTGGTGCCATCAGTGGCTTTCATGCAACCCAGTCTCCGATGATGTCACGCTGCCTGCCAACTGAAAGCTATGGCCGTCGTGTATTTTTTGGAGCCATGATTGCCGAAGGTGTCGTAGCCCTGATCTGGGCAGCGGCGATGGCTTTCTTCCCCAATGGCCTGGAAGGCCTGAATACAGTGCTGGCGAAAGGTGGTGCAGGTCTGGTAGTCAATGAAGTGTCAGTCGGTTTGATGGGGACCGTTGGTGGAATGATGGCCATCCTTGGTGTTATTGCCTGTCCAATCACTTCCGGTGATACGGCTTTTCGAAGTGTACGGTTGATCTTTGCCGATGCGTTGAATATCAGTCAGGCGAACACAAAGAACCGGTTGATGCTGGCAGTTCCCGTTTTTGCGGTTGGTTTTGCCCTGACCTTTATTGATTTCAACATTATCTGGCGTTACTTCGCGTTCTCTAACCAGGCACTGGCTACTATCGTGCTCTGGGCATCGGCCATGTATATGGTTCACCAGGGAAGAAGTCACTGGCTGGCTTCACTGCCTGCAACCTTTATGAGCGCAGTGTGTACTACCTATATTTTGATGGCTCCGGAAGGGCTTGGCCTATCTGCTGCCATTTCCTATCCAGTGGGTGCTGTGGCAGCCATTGCGGCCATTGTCTGGTTTATGATGGCGGCTGCCAAACGGAGTGTATCTGCACAACCAGCGGTATAAAATTCACGAATGACCTTAAAAGCCCTGTTTTTCAGGGCTTTTTTTTGAGCACGGTCAAATGCGCAATATATGGTTATCCCAGCGACAGTCAGCGTGCTTAACCTGATGGATGCGCTTTGCCATTCCCTGTATGCATTCCAGCACCTGAATCTCACCAAGACCATTGCTTACTGCGAGCCTGTTCGGCGAGAGTGGTGTAATACCGGCACAATCCCGTTGATAGAAAAAGGACTTCAGTTGCCCGGTGGATTTCTGTATCAGGGCGACTCGGTTTCCCCTGGGAGAGGTAACGGCAATGGTGTCCGCTTCTGAGAGTAAGGCAACACTGGCTATATAGCCTTTCAATGCCAGCCATTGCTCCGGTAGAGCCTTTATCGCTTGAATAGGATTACCCTGCTGATGGGTAGCGACCAGGGGTAAGGCTTCATCATTACTGCCCTGATGTTGCATGCCAATAGCAACCGTTCCATCGCTGGCAATATCCAGGTGGCGTATGCTCAGGTGGGGATCGACAAATGACCGTTGCTCGATAGTCTTTCCAGAGTGACGGTTCAGATAAACCAGTGAGGGCTCCAGTGAGCCAGGGTTCAGGGTTTTTCTTCCTGTGTCAGGGTGAGTTTTGATACCTCCAATGGCAACAACCAGCGTTTCTCCGTCCGGCATCATTTGAATTTCATGGGGACCCGGATAGGGGAGTAGCCACTCTCCTGTTCTCTTGTATCCCTGCTCAGCGTTATAAATGCTGATGACGCCCTGTAATGAACTTAAGCTGTTTTCCGTCGTATATAGCCATTTTCCATCCTGGCTGAAAACGCCATGGCCATATAAATGCCTTTGATGAATCGCATCGATAGTTTTCTTAATCTGAGTTTTTTCTGCATCAATCACATAAAAATGATAGCCAGGACGTCGTTCAAAAACGACCACCTCCGTTGTGCCCGGGCGAAGGCAGGCGTCATGGAGTCGCTCAGGTACAGGAATTATGCTCGACTGATCTTTGTATGGATCGGTCAGACGAATACTGTGATTACCTGAGGAGTCCATGGCTGCAGAGACCAGTATTTGACGGGATTTCAATGTACATCCTGTACCGATTAAACCAATAACCGACAGAGTTAGTGCATTTTTTATAAATACGCGTCGATGCATTTTATTACTGCTTTAGTTGGAGGTTATTCTTTAAAAAAGCCCCCTAATCACCGTCACTTGAATTAAAGCCCAGAGGCGCTTGAAGCTTACCAGCCGTTTTTACAATCTGCTGGCTGAGTGAGTTAATCTGCTCTTTCAGCTGTTGAAGCTCTTCGATTCTTCCCTGTTCAATGGCTGTGGTGAAGTCATAAGGCAGGTTTTGCATGGATAATGAGAGATTGTCCAGCTCCAGAACAATGCCTTGCCACAAAGAAGCCTGATCCTGGTTTGCGGATTGTTCAATGGCCAGGGCGACAAGAGAATCAAAGGTCGCGAGTACAGTACGGATATTTTCCAGAGACTGTCGGCTGCGCCAGGATTCCGCCAGGAAAAGGTTGGTTCGATTTTTCCCCAGGGGCAGGGCTAGTTCTTTTTTCAGTCGTGCGGTTTGGGCATCAAGGCTATTCAGTACCCAGCCATTCAGGCCCAGGGCATTTTGGCCGCGCTCCATTGCCATCAACTTGTTGTAGTAATTACCTGACTTTTCCCAGTTTTGTTGTAAGTCTAAACTGTTGGCGTATAGCGCTTCGGTGTTCTCAACCAGAAACTGGCAGTACTCTGTTTTCTTCAAAGCCAGAGAATCGTTAGCCTGTGAGTCAAAAAGCAGGTATTCGGAAGCCGACAGGCCCTGAAGAATCACGCTGTCTGACATTATTGGGACAGGAGCTGCATTTTTGAGTCGCTCTTCAACTTTTCGGCCGGTTAGATTCTTCTTGTCTGGCCAGAATTGAAAACGCCAGCCTTCCATATTTTCTTCTAGCATGAGCTGGCTAACCGCTTCTGCAGATTGCCAGCTTAACATGGTAGTACGCCATTGTTGCTGCAGGAGTCCGAAATTTTTGTTGTCCGGATTGAGGCAGAACTCCGAGGCAAGGTTTCTCAAATTAGATGCTTCAGAAACCAGGCTGGTATAACGTGGCTGGATCTGGTCTTCCAGCAAGAGGGTCATGGGTGAACGGGACAAGTCCAGTTTTTCAGGGAAAAACTGATCGCACCCACTCAAGCCCAAAGAAAGAATTATCAGTGTCAGGTACTTCTTCATAAGGATTCTACAAAGTGAATCAACGCGTTACGCTCTCTGGCACTCATTGCCAATACTCGTTGTTTGGATTTGGCTGCTTCGCCATCATGCCAGAGAATAGCTTCTATTAGTGTCCTTGCCCGACCATCATGAAGAAAACCTGCCGTTTCATCAACTTCATGAGTGTGACCAATCCCCCATAGAGGTGGTGTCCGCCATTCATGACCATTGGCCAGGAATTCAGGGCGATGGTCAGCGAGCCCTTCTCCCATGTCGTGTAATAACAAATCAGTATATGGCCAGATCTTCTGGTTTGCCTGTTCTCTGGGAGCCCTAGAGCCGATAGTAAATGACGGAGTATGGCAGGAAACACAGTCAGCGTCGTAAAAAAGCTGTTTACCTGTGAGAACTTTGTCATCCTTGGCGTCGTGCCTGACAGGCACGGCAAGATTCTGGCTGTAGAAGGTTACCTTATTAAGAATATTGTCAGACACTTCGGGATGTTCTCCTGCCATTTGTTCATGACAGCGTTTTTGTTCAGGGGTGCAGCTTTCTTCCATAAAGAGGCTGCTGGTCAGTCCCATATCACCATTGAAGGCTGCGGCATTCTGTTGCTTTAGCGTTGGCTGCCCAGCTTTCCAGCCAAAGCGACCGATAGCGGTCTTGTTCTGCTCAACATCCCAGACCCGGTTTGCTTTTCCGGAAATACCATCACTGTTTTTATCATCAATATCTTCATTGGCGAGAAGGTCGTTTTCGGATATCGCTTCCAGCAGACCGAGACCAATCATAGGCGGAGCTATCCGTGCTGACATCATGACGTTGCCATAGTCATCCGAGGCTAATGGACCATAGCCAGGCTCTTCAATTGAAATAACGGGTTTTCTTAACTCTACGGTTTCACCATCCTGAAACGTAACCTTATGGTATTCATAAGTGACTCGAACGCGACCTTCAGCAATACCTCCGGGCAAGGCAAAATCCTGTAACTGGTCACCATAAACCGGATGAGGGATTACACCCTGATGGGGTAATAACGGCAGCTCTTCTGAGCTGGGAGGAACACTGAGCCTGACCAGCATGGATACACGGTTAAGGTCACCGTCTTCTGGCGCATGGCCACGTCCATCCTTGATATGGCAGTTCTGGCAACCATTGGTGTTAAAAATGGGACCCAGTCCATCTCTGGCTTTGGTGCTGGCGGGGGCTGCAACCCAGGGGTTTCGGAAAAAACTGTTACCAACACTGAAGTCCAGACGACGGCTTACTGCCATATTGGCAGAGGGAAGCGAAAAGGCATTACGCCCAGAAACAGTGGCTGATGTCTGGCCACCTGGTCGCTCTTCACCTTTCTCATAGGTGACTTTTTCGGTGTTGTTACAGCCCAAAAGCCCTGATCCGGTGATCAGGGCTAAAAAGGCGAACCCCATGGCTGGTAATAACATGTTCAGTTTCTTTTTAGAATTGATGGTCTGCCGTATCAGGGTTCAGTTGTTGAATACCGATCAGACCAGCCGCTTCTTCAATGGCGCTGGTTTGAGCAACCAGTGAACTGATGGCAGATTTCACCAATTGGTTACCTTTGTCATCACCCGAAGCGATGAGCTGATCAAAGAAAACGCCTTCCTTTTCGGCTGAGTCAACGAGTTTCTGCAAAGCATCCTGGCTCTGGTCAAAGCGGGTAATAATCGTTATTGCTTCATCTTTACTGGCGGTGGCAACCAGATCAGCAAGGCTTGGCCCGGTGATTACATCGCCGTTTACCCGCTGATATTGACCGGTATAGACATTCCGGATGCCCAGGTTGTTGTAGAAGTGTGAGTTATGGGTGTTATCGCTGAAACAGTCGTGCTCATCTTCGGTTGAGTTTGCTTCCAGCGCTACCTTCATGCGCTCTCCCGCCAGTTCTCCCAGTGAGAGACTCCCCATACCAAACAGCATTTTTCTGAAGCCCTGTTCAGCTGGTTCTGACAGCAATTCTGAGCGATAGTTGTCTTCTACTTCTGGATGCCACTGTTGAGTCATGTATTCCAGATCTGTGATCAGCAGATCCAGTGAGGTGATCAGGTACTGGCTTCGACGCTCACAGTTGCCACCTGTGCAGGCATCACCTTTAGCAAAATCAGAAGCAGGACGGTTACCAGCACCTGCTGCAGTACCATTCAGATCCTGTCCCCAGAGCAGAAATTCAACGGAATGATAACCCGTTGCAACGTTAGCCTCGCTACCTCCCAACTCATTAAGATCTGCAAGAAGCTGAGGAGTCAGGGTATTCAGGTCGAGATTTTCACCGTTTACGGTTAATTCGGTGTTGCTGACAATATTGGCCAGCGCGCCATCATTGCCCATTTCATAGTCGTAGTGTGTGGACTGGACATAATCGATCAGACCTTCGTCAAGAGGCCAGGCATTCAGCTGCCCTTCCCAGTCGTCTACTACCGGGTTACCAAAACGGAACACTTCACTTTGCTGGTAAGGAACACGTGCAGCAATCCAGGCCGCTCTTGCCAGCTCAAGGGTTTCTTCTGATGGGTTGTCTACAAGTTGGAGGCTTGCTTCTTTCAGGGCTTTGGCTGTAGTCAGGGCATCTTCATAAGTCGCCAGGGCAATGTCGGCATAATGAGCAACGACGTTGCGGCCTTCTGTTGGGTTGACAACGGTTTCAGCAGCGGATGTATTGAGGGCTTCTTCAGTACTGTCACAGCCGCTCAGAAGGGCTGTCACCAGCAACATTGAGCCGGCAGCACGCAGGGAGGAATAGGGCATCATCCTTAATGGACTCCGAATATTTTTATTGGTTATGTCAGGCTATGGATTCGGAATTATAATGAGAATTATTCTTATTTCAATAAGAGGGATGATACTGTCGTGTACTTTCGGTGGGTTTATTGAAAAATCACTTTTATCTTTTATTCACTTCAAAGCCATGAATACTCAGGAATAAGACCGATGGCTTTCCACCTCTTGGGTAGAAATGCTTTAGAGCTAATAGTGGTGGGTAGTGTATTATTTGATGAGGTAACTTGAGGCGTTGATAAGAAAGTCAGACAGCCCATATTGGATGAACTGTCTGCTCAATGAAAATAAAGATTATCAGGAAGCAGTTGCTGTCAGGCGATGAGCCCATTTGGTTTTTGCTGCCTGCTGCATATCCACAACTTCGTCACTTTCATCAACGATTTCGCGTCCAAGCAGAGTTTCAATCATGTCTTCCAGTGTCACGATACCGCGGATATCACCATATTCGGTGACAACCATGGCGATATGACTGCGTTTTTCCAGGAAAGTGGCCATCAGTTTTGGCAGTGGTTCTTTCTCAAGAATCGCAATAATCGGACGCTTCAGGCTTTCCAGAGTTGTATTGCCGCCTTCCCGAAGGTGGGAGAGCAGAATGTCATTTCTCATGACAAAGCCATTGATATCATCCGGGTCTTCACCGTAAACAGGGATACGTGAGAAGCTGGAACCAGTGAACTCATTCATATAAGCATCAGTGGTCGTAGATTCTGGCAATGAGAACAACACTGAACGAGGAGTCATGATTTCCACAATCTGGAGATCACGAAACTTCAGCATGTTTTTCATCAGCTCAGACTCGACACCCTGAAGTGCGCCAACCTGAATGCCAAGATCGGCCATCGCTTGAATTTCATCGCGCAGATAAGGGTTCGTTTTGTCCTTTGGACCCAGCTTGCTGGTCAGTAACTCGGTGATCCAGATAATGGGCAGAAGCAGTTTAACCATAAAGCGCACGCCTACGGCCATTACAGGAACCAGAGATTGCCACCAGGAGGCACCAATGGTCTTTGGTATAATTTCAGACAATACCAGGATCAGTAAGGTCAGCACGGCTGAAAAAACACCAACAGAGGCATCACCAAAGACTTTCGCAGCCTGAGCACCAGCACTTGCAGCACCAATGGTATGAGCAATGGTATTCAGGGTGAGGATAGCGGCCAGAGGGCGGTCGATATGATCATGCAACTCCCGGACAATCTTTGCCCACTTGCTGTTTTTCTGCTCAAGGCTAACCACATAGGCTGGGGAGATACTGAGTAGGACGGCTTCAAATACCGAACAAATAAAGGACACCGCAATAGCGATGACAACATACGCAACAAGCGTAACCACGTATGGCTCCAAAGGTAATCAAGGGAACGGTATTCTAGCCTGAGAATTTGATCTTTGGCGATAGAAATTTCCGATTATTACATCGTATTTATAATCAATAGCTTATCGCTATTTCAACCAGGGTATTTCGTCCGACCCCCAAAGAGGTGACTGGTCATTGGGTGAACCATTGTAGTTTATCGTTATTTCCTCATTAGCCAGGATTTTTCGAATGGCAACAAATTCAATGATCTGTTCATTTTCTCTTGGGCGATAAATGGCATTCGGTGTGTAAGAGTGGTTATAGATTGAGCCGAGACCCAGAGCGAGGGCTGCCCGCTTCTGGTCTTTGCCCCAGGCAAAGTAGTAATTGTTGAGCATGGTCAACTCCAGAAGCTCAACCTCTTCATGAGGTATTTCAAGGACAGGGCATTCTTCAATGACCGTATCCCGTTCGATCCGGTTATCTGTGTAAACACCACGCCCTTTGCCATGGCTGTTTGCGATATAGAGCATATTGTTTTTATTGTTATGGTTTTTAGGGATCGCTATTTGTAGTATTAGCCGATCAAAAATATAAATACAGAATAACAAAGATGAGCCTCCCCAACGTAGTCAAAAAAGGGGGGATTTCCCTTCTTCTATGGGTTATTTCTCAAGTAGCTTATGCTACCTCGGGCAACTATGCGGGCAGTCAGGTTTGTGCTGCCTGCCATGTTGAGGCCTATACCGGTTGGAAACAGAGTCAGCACCATTCAGCACTGCAGCAAGCCCGGCGTGATAATGTACTGGGTGACTTCAATAATACGACCTTCCGATATGGTGACGTTACCAGTCGCTTCTTTTTTACGAATGATCAACCTATAGTTGAGACCGATGGACCAGAAGGCAAAAAAGGGCAGTATAACGTAGCTTTCACCATAGGTGACTATCCACTGCAGCAGTATCTGATTGAGTACCCTGGTGGGCGACTGCAGGCGCTGGGGATTGCCTGGGATTCAAGACCGGAGTCAGAAGGTGGACAGCGCTGGTTTCACCTTTATCCTGATGATGACATTGATTATCGGAGTCCACTGCATTGGACTCAGCCTTCACAAAATGGCAACCGGATGTGTATCGAATGCCATACCACTGGGTATCAGAAAGGTTACCAGGCTGAAAGTGATTGGTATAAAAGTCAGTGGCAGGAGGTTGGTGTTGGGTGTGAAAGTTGTCATGGCCCTGCCAGCGCTCATGTGGAGTGGGCGCAGAATCCTGACAAAGCGAAAGGTAATGGGCTGTCTGTGGATATCTCCGATGCCAATATCTGGCACTGGTTACCAGGCGCTTCTATTGCCCAGTCTGTGGATAAAAAAGCACAGAAGCAGATTGAGATTTGTGCACAGTGCCACTCACGCAGAGAAGCCATAACCTCAGGGTTTCAAGTTGATAAGCCTTTGAACGAAAGCTATCAGCCTGAACTGTTACGATCCGGGCTGTATCATTCTGATGGTCAGATTAACGACGAAGTATTTGTTTATGGCTCATTTGCACAGAGTAAAATGTTCCAGGCCGGTGTCACCTGCACCAATTGCCATGACCCTCACACTAACCAGTTAAAAGCCCCGCCGCAGCAAGTATGTGCCCAATGCCATAACCCTCAGGTATTCGATACACCGAAACATACTTTTCACAAGGCTGGCAGTGCCGGCGCTGAATGTGTCAGTTGCCATATGCCAGAGAAAACCTACATGGTTGTAGATCCAAGGCGCGACCACGCCTTCAAGACCCCGAGACCGGATCTTTCAAAAACGCTGGGTACCCCAAACGCCTGTATTCAATGTCACGATGACAAGAGCAATCGCTGGGCGGTTTCCGCACTCGACCAGTGGCTTGGAACAACATGGCGGAATAAGCCGGAGTTTGCCTCGACGTTTCATCTGGCTCGTACCAGTAACCGCGAGGCTGGTAAGTCACTTCTGGAAATCGCCGCTAATGATGGTTATGCCCCCATGATCAGGGCAACGGCCTATAGTGAGATTGCCAACTATCTCAGCAGGTCAGCATTGCCTGTTATCCAGCAGGGGTTGAGTGACAGCAACCCGATCGTTCGGTCTGCTGCTGTTTCAGCGCTGACTCAGGCACCGGCTCAATTGCAACACCAATTACTGCTCCCGTTGATGAAGGACTCCTCAAAGGCTGTTCGTCTGGAAGTTGCCCGTATTGTTGCAGGTATTCCTGAGCAGTGGTTCAGTGCTGAACAGAAAGGTAGACGCCAGCAATTAATTGAGGAGTTTGTCGCGGTTCAGCAGCTGCATGCGGACAGTGCCGCTGGAAGGATCAATCTGGGTCAATTCTATCTGAAACTTGGCCGTGCTACTGAAGCGGTCAAAGAGCTGGAAAATGCCATTGCTGTTGAACCTCTTTTCGATCAGGCGTATATCCAACTGGCATCCACTTATCATCAGGTGAATCGCCACCAGGAAGAGCAGGCTATTCTACAGAAGGGGCTGAAAACGATTCCTATGTCGGCCAGCTTAAATCATGCAATGGGGCTTTATCTTGTTCGTCAGAAACAACGTGAGGCTTCTATCGCCTACTTGGAAAAGGCAGCCGACTTAATGCCGGATAATGCCCGGTTTATTTATATCTATGGTGTTGCGCTGCACTCGACAGGCAAGGTTAGCAAGGCAATAGATATTCTAAAGCAGGGGCTTGATCGTTTTCCCGAGAATATTGATATCGGGAATGCGCTTAGAGCCTATGAAAGTGCCCCTTAAGCACTCTGTTTTTTCGGAAGAAGGTATTTACGCTCGGGGCGTCCCACTGTGCCGTATACAATTTCAGCCTGCAGGTGCTGCTCGCTGGTCAAGTACTCAAGGTAGCGGCGGGCAGTGGTTCGGCTGACCCCGATGCACTGGCCAACCTCTTCAGCACTCAAGGCATTCTGGTTGTCAGAAAAAACACCTCGTACTTTATTCAGTGTTAAGGCATCTATCCCTTTTGGAAGGCGACTTGTGACTTCTTTTGATGCTGATGATGTGGAATCATGCATCAATGTATCCACATCACCCTGTGCCAGTGTTTCAAGAGCAGCAAGGCGATTGATATGTGTTTTATATTTTTCAAGAGATGCCTGCAGTCGCTCAAATACCAGGGGTTTCAGAATATAGTCAAAGACGCCCCCGTGCAGAGCTTCACGTAATGTATCAACTTCCTGTGCCGCGGTAACCAGAATGACATCCGTACGCTGGTTACTGGAGCGAAGCCAGCGTAATAGCTCAAGACCTGTGCCTGTGGGAAAGTGAATGTCCAGCATCAGTAGGTCAGGAGACAAAATCTCGACCATATCCTGCGCATCAATCAGGCTGTGCGCCAGGCCGATCACTTCAAAACCGTCTACGCGTTCCAGAAAGCGGCGCTGAATTTCAGCAATCTGCAAGTCATCTTCGGCGATAACAACGCGAATCATACCAGCTGAGTTCCTTGTGTTATTTTTTGTTCAGGAGATACTTTGGGGATGAAAACAACAAAACGACTGCCTCCGTGATCACCGGGCTCTACCAATACCTGACCGCCCAATATGTCCAGTTGTTTACGAACCAGGTAGAGGCCAATGCCGTGACCATCCTCCTTTTTACTGGTAACGCCTTTGTTAAAAATCCGGCGTTGATCTTCTGCGGTAAGACCCGGACCATCATCATCAATTTCAAAAATCAGGTCATTGCCAAGGTCAGTCATACTCAGCCGGACTTCTCCTCCCGGGCCTTTATGGTGAAGAGTGGCTTCGAGGGCATTATCCAGCAGGTTACCAATAATTGCGACCAGCTGATCACGGGAAAGGTCAGCTGGTAATGACCTCATATGACTGCTGTCATCAACTTTCAGGGAGAGCCCGAGTTCCCGGGCGCGACTGTATTTTCCTAACAGGCAGCCGGCCAGAATCGGGTCCGGTGCTGCTTCGAGCAGTAACTGTATCAGAGCCTGATGGCTCTGGTTTTCCTGTCCGATATAGTTCAGTGCTGCTTCAGTGGCTCCAATCTGAATCAGCCCGGCAATCGTGTGGAGTTTGTTGCTGTATTCATGAGCCTGACTGCGCAGGGAGTCAGCGTATTGCTGCACTCTATCTAATTGCTGGCTGACACGATCTAATTCATCTTTAAGGCGGAAGCTGGATACAACACCGGTAACCTGACCACCAGTTGTTAGAGGAATACGATTGACAATCAGCTGTTTACCCTGCATCCAGACCTGATGATCATAATGAGGCTTGCCAGTCGTCAGTACATCCAGAATATTGCTGTCTGGAAGTACTTCCTGCATTGGCAGGCCGATAAGATCCTGGCTGGTGGGCAGGCCCAGAGTCGCTAATGCAGCCTGGTTACAGGTGGTTATCCTGCCATCCTTGTTGATGGCAATAATACCTTCCCGGACAGACTCAAGAGTGGCGTTCCTTTCCTGGTATAGCCTGCCGATCTGCTCCGGTTCCAGTCCAAAAATGGTGCGTTTAACGTAGTCTGCAAAGGCAACCGCCATCACCGCACTCACGAGAAATCCCAGAATGATGACCAGAGCCAGAGTCTGGCGGTATCGATTCACGACGCTGGCAATACGGTCAGTAAGGTAGCCCACTGAAACAACGCCAATCATATCTCCGGTTTCATGGGAAACGATGGGGGCTCTGGCCCGCATGGAACTGCCAAGACTGCCCTGTGCCGTGTAGGCATAGGCCTTGCTGTCAGGAAACATCAGCGGACGTTCACCAGGCTCATCATCGAGCATGGATAAGCCGATAGCAGCGGTGTCAGGATGGGCAAGGCGAATACCTTTGCTATCACCAATAACAACGTAGCGTGCACCATTTTTCTCAGCCAGGCGAAGGCTGAGGGGCTGAAGAAAATCGCTGTCCCGGTTCTTTACAGCACTCAATACCGATGGCATATCAGAAATGGTAGAAGCAACATTCATGGCCTTCTGCGCCATCTGTTCATCTAATACCAATCGCATTTTCTAAATCCTTAAGCTGCCGCCAACTATGCTTAGGCATCATTACCATGCATTATCTAGAACAGATGTCTCGTCGACCACAGCTACCCGAAGGTTTTAATGATGTTGATTTTC
>NZ_LUKQ02000359.1 GCF_001647025.1 Endozoicomonas atrinae | reverse complement strand
AGGTTAATGATCCTGGCAAGCTGATCGAGCAGTTACAGGAAGTGGTTGCCCAGCAGGGGCAGGCCGATGTCTCAGGGTTGAGCCCCAAAGACCAGAAAGCCCAGCTACCGGAGGCGGTTCAGGATCATTACGGGCAACTGATGAAGCAGTACGGTCCCCGCAATCCGGGCTATGTCACCACCGGGGAGGAAACCCCGAACCGGACATTGGGGTTTGATCTGTTTGGTCAGCAGCAACCACAACAGCAGGACCCGCTGGCGGCTTTAAAGCAGGCATTGGGGAGCGGGGATGCAATGACACCGCCACCACCCCCTCCGGTGACACCCAATGCCGCCGTGCCGAAGCAGGGGCAGGGTTACGGCTATCCCGGTTACAACCCATTGAACCGCACCCCCGGCACCTTCCGTCACTTCCATCCCTCCGCCGGACGGTAACAGACCGCTTCCCGAAAAAGACACGCAAAGCACCTGACCCGCTTTTACGGGCAGCGGGTAGCGGGCGGCAGGCAGCGTTTTTTCAAGGATGATTCTATGAACTGGAATGATTTCAGCTCGACCCCGATGTTTCAGCAGGGGGACGATCAGGAACAGGAACGGCTGCGCGAACAGTACTGGCGGCACTATCTCAAGCCCCAGATACCGGAGGGCTACCATCAGGAAGCCCGTTCCCTGTTTGATCAGCATACCCGTCGCCGGGGCAACCCGGACAGCAGCTATGCCGGTGACCTGTGGGAAGCCCTCTGGCATGGCGGTTATGCCGGTGCGGCAGACCTGGTATCCGGTGCGAGCCGACTGGTGGGGGGCGATGGCCATAATGCCGCCAGTGACTGGCTGCGGGACAAGTCCGAGGAACAGCTCGACAATATGTCGCCTTCCAGTGTGGAGGCGATGCAAGGGTTTGGTATCGAGCGCAAAAGCGACGGTGGATATGGCCTGACCGATGGTAGTACCGCTGCTGGTTTTGGGCTGCAGTTTGCTTCCGGGCTTGGCTCGTTGGCACCGTCCATGATCCCTGGTGGTTTGGCCAGTAAAGGACTCGCAGCACTGGGGGCGAAAGGTCTGCAGGCAACCGGTGCAGCGGCTGGTGTGAAAGGACTGGCCGATGCCCGCAGGGTTCAGGGGTATGCCAACGCCATCGACAAGGCCAGCCATGCCATTGGTTATGGGGCAACCGGTGGCTTGATGATCGGCGGTGCCGGTTCAGAAGATGCCAAAAACGCCGTGCTCTCTGCCAGTTATGAACAACTGAAAGACTCACCCAGATTCCAGGAGCTCTATCAGCAGACTTATGAAGCTGCGGGTGGCGGTGATACCCGTGTGCCTTTCGAGCAGGCGAAAGCCCTGCTGGCAGAAGAAGCGGCCAAAGAAGCCTTTGCTCCGGCTGCCGGTGTGGGTGCGGTGTCTATGGGGATTGCCGGTCCGGTTATGGAAGGACTTGCATTGGGCGCAACCGGCACCCGAGGCGCCAATGCCCTGAAAGGATTGATTACCGAAGGTGCACAGGAGTTTGGTGAAGGCTACGGCCAACAGGTAGCAGCCAACTATGGCCAGCAACAGGTGGGTATGGATGTTGGTTTGACTGATAAGGCCATGGATCAGGCACTGACCGGCCTTGCTGTCGGAGGTCCGGTCGGCGGTGTTGTCGGTGGTTTTGGTCGTACCCGTAATCCGGAAGCTGTCAGCATCCTTCAGAACAAGCTGAATGATTTGATGAGCCAGCATCAGACCCTGCAAGACCAGATGCAGGAACCCCATGCTGACCAGACCATGCTGGCCGAGCAACTGCAGCAGAACTCGCTGGCCATTGCCGGGTTGGAGAGCCAGCTCCATGAGTTGGGAGAAAAATCCCGGCAAACTGAACAACCACAGGTTGAAGTTGAGCCACAAGTTGAGCCACAACAAGAACAACAACCAGCCCCACAAGGTGCAGGCGATTTTAGCCAGTATAACCAACCGGCCTATAAACGACAGAAGGCTCGTTCCCCGCAACAGCCGCCACTATTAGAAACCGATAACGCTATTTATGTTGAACCCAACAGCCCCGCACAAAGAGATGAAACCACTTTTACCGGCCCTGGCTTTGAACAGCAGACCAATGCCCCTTACCGTCCGGACCAAGAGCAGCAGCCGGTACCACAACAGCAACCCAAGACCTTGGGGTATTCACCCACTGACTTTACCGCCAATCGGTATGGATCAGTAGGAGCAGATCCACAGGCTGTGCAGCAGGATAGCCAACAGCGCCGCCAAGATAATATTGACAAAGCCCCTAACCAACACCCCGGCTCACCAGAGTATACCGGCAACCCCGATCAGGATTTAGCCAGCTACACCGAACGGATGAACAGCCTGAACCGGTTGTTCCGCTCCTTTAACTGGCAGCTTGGTGATGATGGAAAGAAACGTCGGGTAAGAAAACTGATCGAGAACCAGCGCAAGCTGGAAATGCAGGCCCGTAAAAGTGGCCGTGGCATTACCCCTCGGAATATGAAAGAAGCTCTGGCCAACCTGAAGGCCATGGTAGAAAGCGGTGACGGTATCCGCTTTGAACGGGAAGTGGCGGCCATTGAGAACCGGCAGCAACAGGAAGGGCTGCGACTCACTGCGCAGGAAAAGTCCGGAACACCGTCTGGTGTTAAGCCAGTGATGGGCAAAAGCAATGAAAAAGTATCCACAGCAGAACGAGAGCTGGATACCCAATACGCCCTTTACGAAGCCGATGACCTGATCGCCAGCCACAACGACACCGGCAAGGTAAATCTGGAATATCCGGCAGAACTGCAACCAAGGGACCGAACCCGCCAAGCCAGTGAAGACCAGATCCGGGGTATTGCCAGCAAACTGAATCCGAAATTGCTGGGAGCCAACCCGCTGGCCAGCAGCGGTGCGCCAATTATCGGCAGTGATCGTGTTGTGGAAAGCGGTAATGGTCGTGTATCAGCAATCCGCAAAGCCTACCGAAACCATCCTGAACGGGCGAAAGCCTATCGGGAGCACCTGAAGCAAAACGCTGACTCCTTTGGCCTGAAACCCGAGTCTGTGGATAACTTCAAACAGCCAGTACTGGTGCGCCAGCGCCGGGGAGAAATGGATACCGACCAGCGCATTGCTTTCACCAAAGAAGCCAATGCCCGCGATACCGCCTCAATGTCCCCGGCCGAAAAAGCCAAACTGGACGCGGCTCGCATTACCCAGGAAGACCTGAACCACTTTGATACCGATGGCACCGGTGATCTGCTGCACCGCAGCAACGACATCTTTCTTGCCCGATTCGCTGACCGGCTCGGTGATGAGGCCGGAGAGCTGAAGACCAAAGAGGGCAACTGGAATAAGCAGATGCGTGACCGTGTGGAGTCGGCCCTGTTTATGAAAGCCTACGGCGATGACCGCCTCAATAGCCTGTTTGCCGAGGACGACAAGCCTGACCTGAAAAACCTGATCAAGTCACTGGCAATGGCGGCTCCCCACTTTGCCAGGACAAAAGGGATAGACCCGGAGCTCGGTGGCTATGGCGTCATTCAATCACTGGTGGAAGCCAGTCGCATTTTGCAGGACAGCCGCAACCGAAACCAGTCGGTGGATGAGATTCTGGATCAACGCTCCCTGCTGGACAGTTTCAGCCCCGAAACGGAAATGTTCGCTCGTTGGCTCGATGCCAACCTGAATAAGAGCAAGCAGGTAGGGCAGGCACTCAGTGAGCTGGCCAACCAGATTGAACAGTACCTCCAGAAGCAGGGGCAGGCCGATGGGGATATGTTCGGTACCCCGGATGCATCGCTGAATGATCTGATTGACCAGACAAATAACACGCTGGAGAGAGACTATGGCGACAAGAGCACACCGATCAAAGACCCGAAGCAGACCCCCAGGGAAGGGGGAAATCCCATCAAGCGCCGGGAGCGCGACTGGGAGACCCGGCAAGCCCAACCTGTTCAAACTGCTGAAAGAGGCAACGGAAAAAGTGAACCGGCAGAACGGGCCGGACGAGCAACTGACGATGCCGGAAGAACCGATAATGCGGCCAAAAGGGACGAAGTAGACGACCTGCTGGATGCGGTGGACGATGGCACGCTCGATAGCGATGAGTGGACGGACGACGACTTTGCCGGGATTGAGGAAAAGGGTGGACAATATAATTCCCGCAATGCGCCTCACTACTCGGTGCCTGGACTCAAGAGTCTGGGCGGTGCGGAACGGGCAGCCATCAAGCGGTATCTGGACGGGCGACCTGACAAGCAGGGCATTGTTCAGCGGCTGAAGAAGCTG
>NZ_LUKQ02000358.1 GCF_001647025.1 Endozoicomonas atrinae | reverse complement strand
TCAACAGCTTCATCATCCAGCCAAAGTTGGGCGCTCCCAGGTCCTGAATGGAGGCCAGCAGCAGCTTGTCATGCACCAGGTAGTGCTTCAGCTTGCCGTTCTCCGATACGCTGACCGTACCCTCACCGAGCTCGGTGTACTTGTTGAACAGTGCCTTCCAGCGTTTCATCTGTGCCGGGGTCAGGTCGGTGCTTTCGCCCATATCCCGCAGCTTCTTGAGTACATCGTCATCACCGAGCCTGATGCTGGCGTCAATGTATTCCAAAGCTCCGGCTGCCGTGGCGTCCTTCACAATCCGCTGCATGGCGATATTCTTGAAGCTGGCGTCCATCAGACTGCGGGTATTGCGGAACATCGCCTCGATGGGGCTGATTTTCTCCACGCCTCCGGTCAGCTTCTGGATGCCGGACTTCTTGCCGGACAACCCTTTACCGGACTTAAAGAACTGACCGGCTTCTTCTTTGCCCTCCAGATCATGGACCCGATGAAACGGGATGTAATCACCGGTATCCCACAGTTTGCGCACGTCCCTGTCAATCAGGCCAGCGTCCACGGCAAAGTCCAGCACATCGTTATTGAACGACTGCCACTCCTGCATGGCCTGTTCAAACCGGGCTTTCATCTGTGGCTGGGTGTTCACGTAGTTTTGCAGGGTGTCGATGGTCTTCTGGTCGTAGTTGTTCTCCCGGCTCTGCTCGCTCAGTGCCTTGCCCAGCTTCAGGTCGTTGTCGGCCTGCTTGCGATCCTTGTCCCAGCCGTTACGGCCACCGGGGTACTGTTCTGGAGCCACGGCATTGACGGTCTCTTTCAGGGCCTGCCCCCGTGCCATCATTGCCTGCCCTTTCTTCCGTGCTTCGGCGTCTTCGTTCATCAGTCGCTGCGCACGGAGACTGCCAGCCCAGCTCTCCCACAGTTTCAGTTCACCTCTGGTGGCTACGGGCTCGAAGATGTCAAGGAAGCCTTTGCTGCCTTCCTTGAACACCACACTGCCGTCTTTCAGCAGGGGCGATCCCTTGCCGAGCATGGCGTTCATTACATCGTCAATGGCACGGGTAAAGTGGGCCATCTTGCTGGCGGAAAGGGCCGCGTCATGGAGCTTGCCCTCATTCCCCAGCTTCTCGTAATGCTCCACACTGTCGTAGGTGTTCAGGGTCTTCTGGCGTGCCCACCGGGCAATAGGGGTATCCACAAACCACGCCTTTACCCTGTCTGGCCAGCTTGCAGACTTGCCACCACCGTGGACGGCATTATTGATGGCGGCTTCCACATCGTCGGGGAGGTCTTTCAGGGCGTAACGGGGGGAGCTGTCGGGCTTATTATCTTTTTGTCCCAGTCGCGCTTTTATGCCCTTCAGGGTACCCGGCGCTTGGTGGAATTTCCCCCATCCCTGGGGGTCATCTTTCAGGGCAAACAGCGGCTGGCCATCCTTCAGCACCGAGTCTTTCATCTTGTCGGTGACGGTCACCGACCACACCTTGTCAGGCTTGATGTCGTAAGGGAAACCCTGTTCCTTAAAGTTCATGTTGATGGGTTCCAGCTTCGCCCCCCACTTCTTAGTGTACTTCTTCATGTAGTTGGCAAGGCGCTTGTCGTAGAACGCCTTCATGCCCCTGGCACCGTTGTCACCGATGACATCATCCAGGTTGTCCAGGGTGAACGATTCGTTATGCTGACCATAGATACGGTTATTGATGTAGTTCTCGGCGTACTCCCGGTTTCGGAAGGTTTCCAGATCACCAAACTGGTCATACAGATGCTCACCGTTGGCGTCCACTACTTCATACAGGTCGAGTTCTTCATTGTGGTGTGGTTCATAACTGGCAACTCTCTGTCTAAGCCGGTCCTGAATCTCGCGGGCCTGTTCCCTGATGTGTCCCCCCACCGCATTGCCCACATAGGCTTCCAGCCGTTCCTCGGCAATATGCTCCCGGCGGTTATTGCCGGTTCTCTGTCTGATGTCCAGAGCAAAGTACATCAACCGACCGGAACTGGTGAACTCCGGGCTCACCTTCAGCGACTCCACCACCTGCCCAAGGCTCGGATACCGTTCCACCTGCTGTGCGGCGTTGCTCCAGGCGATCCGGTCAAATCCTTCCGCAGCCGCGTGGCGGATCATCCGTTTCATCACCAGATTGGGCCAGTTCTCCTTTAACGGCGCATCAGGCACTGTGCGGGAAAACCCTTGGGCAATATCCTCTTGGGTCAGGCTATCCCGCTGGGCTTCCAGAGTTTTGATTTCGGCTTTCAATTGTTCATTTCGGCGTACCAGTTCATTTACCCGTTCGTTGGCTTTATACAGCTCCTGATCCCTTGCTTTCTGATACTCATCGGTCAGGTTATCACTGCTTTGCTGTCTGAACCTGTCCTTCTGATCCAATGCTTCCCTTAGATCATATTTAACGAGCTCCAACCGGGTTTCCATTTTTTTCAGGCGATCCCTAACCGACTTTCTTTTGCCCTTTAGTTTCTCTTGCTCCTGAACCTTTTCCGGGGTCTGATACCCATGCTGGCGTCCGAGCTGGTGCCAGTCGCTCTGCACCTCATCAATAAACAGAATCCGTTCATTACGTCCTTGTACGTTTTCATCAAAGGTCTGGAAACGAACATGAGCCAGTACGTTTGCTGTTTCGCCCCAATGACTTTCTAGGAAGGCATCCTGCTCCCACCGGGCGAAAGGCTTTCGACCTTCCAGGGCAGCAGCAATAGCAGAGGCTTCGGTAGCATGGCCGGTGGTGATAACCTGTTGACCATTGCTGTCGTCATAACGCAACAGTGACCAATCGTACCAGCCCAACCCAAGGCCATCGGTCAGTCGCATGGAGGATGGCACATTGCCTTTGGACAAGGTTTCCGCTTCCTCATCGGTAATGGGGCTATGATTCTTATGGGTCGCTTTACCGGGGAATACATGGCGGTTGTCATCCAGCACCAACACCAGCTCTGTATAATCCTCGCCACCTTTCATGGCGTATTGCCGGTACTGGATGTCCGACTCGTCCCGCAGTTCCGACTCCAGATCACTTCGGTAGTCCGACTCGTAGTCGTTCTCCCAAACTTCCAGCGCGGCATCTTCCTTGTCGGAATAGCTTATGTGATCCCGTACCAGCTCCTTGTCGTCCATATTATCGACGCTGTTATTGGCTCGCCATTGGGCTTCTTCGTGCAGGGCAGACTCGTCCAGATAACCATCGTCATCCACCAGGGCTTCCACTTCATGGTCGTCAAGGTCTTCGTCGTCAAACCGATTCTTCAGTTCCTGATACTGGTAGTCGTACTCCTCCTCCCGCAAACTTTCCCGCGCATCTTCCAGGGCATCGCCCAGCTCATCCAGCGAATAGCCGTGCTCATAATCGTCAATACGCTCACGGATAAAATCCCGCTGCTTTGATTCCAGCCGGTCTTCCAGCTCCTGCTCATCAAAACTGTCCACGTTCCAGTCTTCGCTGATCCGCACTTCATTCTGGCGGATAAAGTCCAATACCTCGGCCCTGCTCAGCTTCTCGCCCTTTTTGTCCGCCAGCCACAGGTCAAGGCCCAGCCACTGGACTTCCTCGTCCTGCACGTTGTTGCCTTTCTTGATGGCATTCAGCCAGCTCTGAGCAGGCAGCTTGTCCGACTTCACGGCAGCGGCACTGCGCTCGACGGCGGAGTAGAAGGTCGGGGCTATGCCTGAATCGCTGTAGCGATTCCCCTTAGCGTTACCGGCATTCAGGTTGCCATTGCGCTTCAGATGACCACGGGCCGCACTCAGCAGCTCCACCGCATCGGCATCCGTCCATTTAATGCTGGGGAACAACCGGCGCAAAGCATTGCGGATCATGCTGACCACTTTGGTCAACAGGCCGTTTTTCGGGTCTTTCTCCGCCAGGTGCGCCAGGTATTCCTCGGCAATGATCCGGTTGGCTTCCGCCTCGCTCTTGCCTTCGGTCTGCCGGGCGTACCGCTTGCCCAGTGCCTGCTTCAGCCGGTCGTTCATGTCCCGGTGAATCTCATCCAGCACGGTATCAAGCCGTTTGCCCAGCAGGCCACGGACGCCTTTATGACCCACCAGTTCATGGAGGACAGTGCGCACAGCTTCCCCAGTGGTATCCAGATTGGCAGCGATCAGGTACGTCTCGCCTGTCTCCGGGTCGAACATGCCCCGCACCCGGCCTTGTGCCTTGTCGCTGATTACCTTCTGGTAGAGGCTGGAGGGCAGTTCAGTTTCCGATTGCAGGACGTGGATGGCCTGCCCCAGTTTCTGCTCCAGCGGCTTCAGCTTCAGACGCAGGGGACC
>NZ_LUKQ02000357.1:2714-4299 GCF_001647025.1 Endozoicomonas atrinae | reverse complement strand
CCTCCCTGCCTTGGCAGTGGTTGTGAGGTACCGATGTGAGTATGTGACCGCTCGTAGGCTTCCACTTCACTGATTCGATAAACGACCCGGTTACCCAGTTTGATATAGCAAGGTCCCAGGCCTTTCATGCGCCACTTCTCCAGGGTGTAGTGACTGATCCGCCATCGACCCGCCAGTTCTTTCTGGCTCAGATGTTGTATCTCCATTTCAAGCTCCTTCTTATTTCTTCCAAAGGCAGGAACCATGATCGGACAGTCGGAGTAGCTGAGACGTAGCTGGACAGTAGCTGAGCCGTAGTTGGCGAATATTTTTGATTTTTTGTGCAAAAAAAACCGGCATGTGCCGGTTGAATGGTTGCTATGCCGTTTTTCGCCGAGATTGGGGAGGGGCTTTCAATGTCCAGAGCTTTTTTTCGTAGTTGATGTAGTTCGGCCAAATATCATCGTTGAAACAATTCTGAGGATGGGTGAAGTTAATACCCTCTGCCTGCAACTGACTGGTAGACACTCCCTTGTTACCATCAGCCCATGCCTGATAGATTAAGCGCAGGACATGACAGCGCTTCTCTCCAGTTACATGCCAGGCTGGACGCTCATCAGCATGCATCACTGCATTACTGCCGTAGTCTGAAAGGTGAACCGGCAGCTCTTGAGTATCCGTTCCGAAAACCAGCGCTAAATGTCGTTGAAGCTTCGATGCATCGAGGTAACAGCCGGAATCCCCGGACAACAAATCGCATACAGAAATAGACGTCGTCCCTTCAAGTGTAAGAGGACGCCTTATCGAACCCGGAGTGAGGATCGCCCGATTCGCTGAGCCCGGCCAGGATTTTAAACCTTCAGCGATAGCTTGTGATCCTGATTGACTGCTGTATTGACGCGCCAGAAATACCTGAATGGTGCCAAGAGGAGATACGAGCCCCCCCAGATAATCCAGATGTTCCGGTACTACAGAGATAAACTCACCATCCAGTGATAGCCCCGCTTGCAATACCTTTTTCAACCAGTCATGGTCGTATCGATACTGCCGTTGTTGCTCTTCAGTAACAGAGACGTATCCCTCATCAACGTTAAACCAGTAGAACTCCCCGGGCTTGACCTCACGCACTTCCTGCCACTCAATCCCCCGGTGGTCTCCGCCATCTACCGGGATCTCCCAGGCAAGCCCGGTTAGCTGAAGTGCCGTGCATGAAACGATATCCTGCGCATCATTGGGACAAATAATGTCCAGCCAGGCCCGGCAAACCGTGTTATGACTGGTGTCGTACAAACTGGCGAGATACTCAAAAGACGATCGCTTATCGGGCATTCCGCCGAGGTTACTCATAGGTCAGCCCCCACTCTCTCAGCTTGCTCCAACTCAGGTGGCGTTCCATTTCAGTCATGTTTTTCAGGTTTGATGTTCCCGGATATTTAAGATGCAACATCATGCTGCGTTTGCTGAACGCCCTTCTTTCCATGGCCGACTTGTGAAACCGGATCGCAATAGAAGCCTCAATAACTCTAGTGCCAGGATTTGTCAGTATATGCGCCACATCATCCTCCTGGGCCGCCTGATAAACATCTTTCTCATGCGCTTTCTTGGC
>NZ_LUKQ02000357.1:0-2298 GCF_001647025.1 Endozoicomonas atrinae | reverse complement strand
GTACCATTGTCTCTTTAAGAACCGGCTTATCTTCAGAGACCTCTTTCAACAGACTGGGAAGACCTTCCCGATAGACCATCACTTGCATCAGATGCTCAAGAGTGCCGTCAATACAGGGACGGTGACGTTCAAATAACTCAACCAGCACCTTGTCCTTACCACCAAAGTGAGTCACCAGGTGTTCTCTGAGACCGTCTATATCCGGCACTTGATCGATGGGGGCTAATACCCGGAAGCTATCCCACCGGTTGGTATATCGAGCAGTATCGGCAAAACGCTCATTCTCAGCTTGCTCGAATGCGGCGGGTTCATTAAGAAATGCCCATGCGGCCTGGTTAAATGGACCATTTTGACGCTGTAAAGCAAACTGATCCTCCACCAGCTTTCCCAGCAACTCCTGCCCCACATCGTCACGCATGAGATCAATTCTCTGGGCAATGTCATCAAAGATACGCTTCTGTTTCTTATCAAATGCTCTAACCTGCTCCTCGAGATCAATCCGTGTCGTGGTTGGGTACTCATGGGAAACGATGTGGACGGGTTTTCGAATACAGGTATGTGCAATGAGTTGTAGACAAAGATCTTCATCTACATGATTAAGAATACGTTGCGTATGGGGCATCCTTACCTCCAGTAAATTAGCAAACGAATCGACGGCTTAACGATCTCCCTATTACTGTTTATTTATACAGCAGTATCTTGCCCCGCTTTTCCTCTGACTGTCAATTCCCGATGTTAACCAGACAGAGCCGGATACCTCGGTATGGCTTTCGTACGGCGTAATCGCAACACTTTAGAGAACACTCCGACGAATCATCATCAGGCAAACAGCCATGGACGAACCATTATCACTCAAGGATTGGAACATCAGCCCACGGGATGAAATTGCAGCTCTGATCGCTGCAGCCATCCTTCGCAAGCATCAGAGAAGGAAAAATAAAGACCCTGACCGACTGGATAACTCCGCTACCTCATGCATGACTGTGAACACCCCTGAGAATAAGACTGAGGTAGCTTATGAATGACGATAAAACCCTTGCCGCCAGGGTGGTGGCACTGCAATCCATGAAGACAGAAGAATTGCGCAAACTGTGGAAGGAGCTAAATGGCAAACCAGCTCCAGAGCTTGATCTTCGTATTCTTCGACAGCGACTGTCCAATCGAATTCAAGAATTGGCATTGGGAGGACTGAGTGAGAAAAGCTCGGACCGGCTGAAGCTGGCCAGCAAGAAAAGTGAGCACAAACCCAAGTCGGCAAATAGTCGCTTAGTGAAGCCTCCATTGGGGACCGTTATCACCAAGGAGTACAACGGGGAAACCCACGAAGTCATCGTGACCCCGCAGGGTTTTGAGTACCGGGGAGAGATCTACAAGAGCCTCACCCGTATTGCCAATATGATCACCGGCACCAGCTGGTCGGGACCGATGTTCTTTGGGCTGAAATCCAAGTCAAAAGGAGGTGTACATGGCCAAGCGTAAGGAAACGTTGGTGAAGAAGCGATGTGCAATCTATACCCGAAAATCGACGGAGGAAGGACTGGAGCAAGAGTTTAATTCGCTCCATGCCCAACGGGATGCATCGGAAGCGTACATTAACTCCCAGAAGCATGAAGGCTGGGTACTGATACCTGATGACTATGATGATGGTGGTTTCTCTGGTGGGAATGTGGAACGCCCTGCCCTGCAGCGATTATTGAGGGATGTTCAGTCTGGCCTGATTGACATTGTGGTGGTTTACAAGGTGGATCGCCTCAGCCGGTCATTGGCTGACTTCGCTCAGCTGGTGGACCTGTTCGACAAGCATAATGTGTCGTTTGTATCAGTTACTCAGCAATTCAACACCACCAGCAGTATGGGAAGACTCACTCTTAATATCCTGCTTTCATTTGCCCAGTTTGAAAGAGAGGTCACCAGCGAGAGAATAAGAGATAAGTTTCTGCTCTCCAAAAAGAAAGGCATGTGGATGGGCGGTAATCCTCCACTGGGCTATGACGTCGTTGAGCGCAAACTCACCGTTAACCCGGTGGAAGCAGGCCTGGTTAACCTGATTTTCAAAACCTTTGTGAAAACCCGCTCCATTATCCAGACCTGTGAAGTCATCAATAAGAAAGGCTATCGAACCAAGGCGATCCCGTTACACGACGGGACGGTGAGAGGCGACAGTCTGTTTGCCAAAAATACGGTTCACCGCATTCTGCGCAACCGGATCTATATCGGGGAGATTGGCAACAAGGGCGAATGGTACCCCGGTGAGCATGAACCGATTATCCCCATGGACTTATGGGCAAAGGCTCATGG
>NZ_LUKQ02000356.1 GCF_001647025.1 Endozoicomonas atrinae | reverse complement strand
ACCATTCGCACCGGAGTTAAACAGCTCAGAAAGGCTATGGGAGTGGATGCGGGAGCATGACTTATCAAACAAAGCATTTTCAGGTTATGAAAATATTGTAGATTGTTGCTGTGAAGCTTGGAATAACCTTTGCAGCGAAGCTGGTCGACTGTTCAGTCTGTGCTCCCGTGATTGGGCAGTTATACAGTAGTTAGAAAATTCAATTGGTATGATACAGTTCCAGCCGCTGGGACTGGTCGGGGTAGTCGGCGTTGTAAATGGTAATATCGCGGGGATAGAGGTTAATGGTGGGCTGGCTTTTGAAATAGGCGGGAATCACCACACTCTGGTTATGCCTGCCGATACCGCTTTCTGTCCGACGCACCTCTTTGTAACGGACGTGGCCGGAGCTGGCGGTGTAGATATAGGACTCGATCCTTCCTTCTTTCAATACCAGATAATCGTTGCTGGCAATGCCGCCGCTGCCGGTAATCACCATCTGACCAAACCCATCGCTGCCGGTACTCAGCTCGATGGACCCCTGCCCCACCGTCAGCGCCGTGCCGTTTTGCAGTTCACCGGACTGAAGCTGACTGATATTCACCGGCCCGTTCACCGCCAGATAGCCGTTAAAAACCAGCACATAGTCCGGTGACGCTTCCGTGCCGATATTGCGCACCGAAAACGGCTGCTCCGACAGCTCCGGGCTTTCCAGCATCAGGTCGGCCAGATTGATAATGGCCGTTCCCTGACCCGCCGTACCGGCCAGTGCATTAAAGCCCCCAACCTGACCGGCACTGTTGACGTGGCGTACCCAATAATAGTGCAGCGTGGTATTGCCGGTGACATCGGTATAGCGGCTGCCACTGGCTTCGTGGACCAGTGACGCCTGCGCCCGGTCATCCACCTGTGCTCGCCATACTTCCGTGTGGTTATGACCGTTATAGGCCGGGGCATCCCATTGCAGAATCACAGCACCAAAGATGCCATTGGAGGACAGGCCGGTGGCCGGAGTTGGGACGTCCGGTGTGTTAACACCACCGCCATTTCCACCATCACCAGTTACCGTTGTATCTGGCAGTACCGGCTCCAGGGTATCGGTAATGGAACCCACAGCAGAGGCAGGCAGGCTCAACCGTTGCCCTTTCTCCTTGGCCAGTCCCAGCTCTGCCAGCTCACTGTGCAGCACCGCCTTGTCTCCGGCATTGCCGCTGCGACCGGCGAGGCGGTTCAGGAACTCACGCACGTAGCGGTCTACCGTTGCAGGCAGTGCGGGAAATTTAGCCATAAAGGGAATCAGTCCTTAGAGTTCGGCCATCGAGCTGGCAACAATCACGGCAGTCACCGTGTCGGTGCCGGCCAGCTCAAACTGCCAGCGGCTGCCACGGCCTGCGGGGAGCCTGAAGCCTCTGTCCGAAGTCACTGGCATTTCCAGTACCTGCTGCTCATCACGGAATACCCGAAACACCAGGTCGGTGTAGCTGTCCGCCATGATCCGTGCCGAACTGAACAGGGCAGGCTTTCCTTGAAAGACTTTGCTTCGCCAGCTATATGGCATCAGCTCTGAGCCTTTGTCCCACGCTTTAATGGTGTTGCCGATGGCCAGATAAAGGCTGTCGTCCTGAAGGTCACGGTAACAGGCATCGGCGTAAGTGCCGAGCTCGGTAAAGGTGCCACTGTCAGGACTGAAGATAAAACCGCCGCCGTTTACTGAATTACCGTAAAAACCAAAGTACCGGCCATCGTGAAAGCAGCCGTGGATAGTGTCTGGCTGAAAACGTTCCCGCCAGTCCTCCGGGTTGATAATGTTGCGGGTCATCAGGTCAGCCCGACCGCCAGCGATCCGCACCAGACCGTCCGGTGAGGCGTAGAGCGCCATATCCCCCATATCTACCATGCTGCGTTTGCTGATGCAGGCGTGTGCCGTATCCAGCCGTTCCAGAGTCATGGCACTGGGTTCAGTACCAAAGGCCACGTAGGGATAACCGTTGGTAGTGATGATCACACTGTTGGCCGCTACCGCCAGTGACTGGATGTCGTACTCCACCGCCAGCCGATAAGCCGCTGGCCATGCGTACAAGTAATAGGGTTCGCTGAACATCAGCTCCTTGCCGGAAAAACCCACCGCCACACCACCAGGCAGCACCACCATACCTTGCAGGTCATTGGGAGGCGCGATCCAGCCGATGGTTTTCAGGATGCCGCCCCGCTGATCCCAGGGGGTTTGATCCACCACGCTGGTGACGCCCACCGGGGTATCGGTGGCCACCGTTCCAGCATTGTTGATCTGGGTGCAGAGCTGATACACGCCCACCTGCGTACTGGTGTAAATCCGGTAATGGGTGATATTCAGGTCCACCGCACCGGGGCCTGCCCCCAGGGAAATGTCCACGGTTTCACCGGGCAGTACGCTTATCTCAGCAGAAGGCAATGACGGCGGCCCTTCCCGTCCGTTCTCATCCACCCAGGTGTAGGTATAGAAGCGGGTTTCGGCGTCCACTGCCTGAGCATCCTCCAGCGGTGTGCCACTGAGCACCACCACGGGAGCCACGTCCGGCTCCGGCATCCCCAGTTGATGGTCATTGACTGGGTAGTTACTGCCGCCACTCAATGCCAGACCGTTATCGGTGTAGCGGGGACCTTTCACGGTGCCTGTGTAATAGACCCGGTTGTTGGGATCGTCCGCCACGGGTGAACGAATCACGTCAACGTCTTCGATCCAGTCAAACCAGTACCGTTCGCCTTCGTTGCGATAGAGGTAGATGGACTGCGGGGTATCGTTCAGGGACTTTTCATCGGCGGGTTGATAGTAGGCTCTCAGGCTGCCATTGGTTAAACGACAGTTAATGGCCGCCTCCGCCTGGGTGTCTTCCAGTAGGTGGCTGTCCAGCCAGGGGACTTCGCCGGTAAAGGAGGTGATATCGAGTTTCATGGTGGGTTATTTTTTCAGGCCGTACACCGAAACCGTGCCCACCAGTTTGTTCTGGTTCATGGCTTCCGCGTAGAACTTGATGCCCGTGATCGAGCCACTCACCGGTGCCGACAGGGTTGCCGTGATGTACTGGTCACCGTTGCCACTGTCCAGATGCGCGGTGAAGGAACCTTTACCATTGGGGTTCACGGAGACCGTCATTGTCCCAGACAGAAAGACCGACTCCATCTCACCATTCACCAGAGCATAGCCGGAGTATTGGCCACCCGACAGCGTATACCCGTCACTCTTGATCACCGAGGTATTGGCCCAGCCGTACCCCGTTACCCAGGAGCCATCGGACTGCTTAAAGGCCATGCCGAGTTTTTTCTCCCGGTAGTCACCGTTGTCATCAATCCCGAGGTTATTAATGACCAGCTGATACCCACCATAGAGGGCATCATCAAAACCGATGTCCAGCACCATTTCTGAAACACCCGACTGGGATACCGTACTGAGCAGTTTCATATCGTCTTCCTCTGCGTTATTGCCCTGGCTCTCCAATGCCTCTATCCGTTCGGTCAGGTCGGTAATAATGTCCTGAAGGCTCTCTACCGAAGCAATGGTGTGAATATGATCCGGTGGCGCGGTTAATGAGGTCACCACCCCACCCACCAGTGCGAACAGCTTGCCATCGGCGGTATTGATCGCCACCTCCCCCGACGCCAAATCGGACGACAGCGGGGCCTTGCCGGGTGTCGCCGAGCTTTTCAGTTTGATGGTGTTGGACACAGGCCCATTCCTCTGGTTGCTGCCGGATCAGAAGGTGCCGCCATCCAGCACCACACCATTCACCGAACCACCGGTGATGGTGACACTGGCCGCAGACTGAAGCGCCATGCTGTCCAGCCCCAGGTTACTCCGGGCAGTGGCGGCGTTGGTCAGATCCGCCAGGTTGGAGGACTTGGCCAGTTTGGTACCGATCTGGGTGGTCAGGTTGCTGATGGTGTCGGGATCATCCCCCAGTGCCGCCGCCAGTTCGTTCAGGGTATCCAGCGCTGCCGGGGCTCCGGCCACAATGGCATCCACACCGAGCTGAACCCGGGCATCCACCTGCGCCTCATTCAATCCGCCGGAACCGGTAGCGGTCAGCACGCCGCTGCCATCAATGGCCAGACCGGTCCCGACCTTGATACCACCCAGGGTCGCTCCAGAGGCCGTGGGCAGGCTGTAGTTATTGGCGTTATCGTCGATCCCGGCCAGTTTAGTGACCACCGTTTCACCGCCAACGGCGGTCACGGAGCCATCGGTTTCACCGATAAACAGATACCCGGAGGCTTCCGAGTAGGCCAGCTCCCCTTCCGCCAGGCTGGCCGGGGTGTTGGTAATGGCACTGCGTTTGATCTGAATGG
>NZ_LUKQ02000355.1 GCF_001647025.1 Endozoicomonas atrinae | reverse complement strand
GAATCGGTGATCCGACATTCCAGCAACTCACCATTCCACCGTTTACTTCTGAGCAAGTGCATCATATTCATCCGACAACCCGGGTTGTTTATGTTCACTCTGGCCGTGGGTATTCCATCGTCGGGCAATCAGAAAAGACTGATGAGGTTGAACTGCTCCCCGGTATGGTCGTCGTACTCGATCCTATGTCACCGCACCACTTCAGGACTGAGGGCGAGTCTCTGACCGTTCTCCCGGTTCATGTCTTTTCAAGCACCCCGGCGAGCATGGAGAGCAATCACCCGATGTTCAATGGTACGAAGGAAGTGTGAGTTAAGGTGATTTCCAGAGTAGCCAGTTAAGGTGTTTTGGAGATTACCAAATTAAGGTGAATTTTACATCGGCTATATATAATTTTTAAATTACACTTTCAAGATAGCTGACTGCACATAGGAAACTAATTATAACTACAAGATTATGGACTCCTATATAGTTGGTGATTCAATAAACTAACTTAGGAAAAATATATGAATACAATGCCTCCAAGAATGCCATTGATATCGAGACAATATGTGTATTCACCAAATAATACGAATCCTGATCAAGAGCAATCAGGTGTAAAAAGTAACGGGCACTTCAATCATCGATTAGCAAAAATTCAACATCACTTAAAACTGATTGGTGATATAAATAAAGGGAAAGCGTTAGCAGACAAGTTTAATGATGGAGTAAAAGATTTAGATCCAGCAGTAAGAAAAAAAATAGTAGAATATGTGATAACCAGTAATGCTTCCGTGTGTAGTAAGCCAGCCAGCGAACAGATGACTGTATTTAGATGGGAAGCTAGAATTAGGGACATGAAAGTATTTGCGGATCAAATGATGGACTACAAAGTAGTTAAGTCGAAATTAAAAGAAGTTATGAGTAAAAATGAATACAAAGAGTTAAGAAGCTTGTATCCTGAAGCAAAGACTACAAAGCTCTCACGACTGCTGGATGCGATTATATTAAAGGGAGATACAGCATTTGAGCATTTTAAATCAGCTTTAAATTCTCACCCACCATACAAGATGATTGCACAGGAATGTCTAGAAGTATCGCCTAAACCTGCTTCAGGAACTTTAGAACAATTTCCACCAAGAAAATTATTTGATTCTCCTTACAACACAGAATTTGATCAAATGCATGCACCAAAGTTTTCACGGTCATCATCTCTGAGATAATCTCAAGTCTCTGTGTCTAATCCCATACAATTAGACCGTGCTGCAAGCCTGAAAGCCGGTATAAATCGGTAATATCGGATATTCAATGGCTTCAAGAAAGGTGAGTTAAGGGGTTTTAAAGACTGGCCAGTTAAGGTGATTTCAAGGTCATCAGGTAAGGTGTATTGGAGTCTGGCAGTCAGCGCCAGTACCAAGTTATTTTTTGACGTTTTACCGTCTGTACTGCCAGCTTTGCCGCTGATTACCGATAAGCGGCAGGCGGCGTTCAGGCCGCTCTGCGGGGCTTTTTCCTAATCGGCGGGTTCTATAGCCTATACGGGAAAAACCGGCCTCAATCGGCCTCAACGGGCGCTCCTAGTGTAATAAATCGGTAATTGAGTGAGGCGGCATTAAGGCCTATCTCGAAGGCTTTTTTCCTGATAGGTCTACCAGTAGGGTCGGAGGGAAAAACCGGCGTGACGGGGCGTGAACGGCGGCAGTTTCGGGACTTCTGACTCTGGCGGGTTGGTAGTAGGGAGGCACAAAAAAACAGGCTCTATAGCCTGCTGGTTTTGAGCAGGCTCGCTGGCCTGCCCTATTCGGTAATTAGAGTTTAAAGACTGGCTCTTCTTTTTGCTCACCGTTTTCAAACTTTTTGACTAGCTCATCGAGTGCCGATTGCAGAGCATCTTTGATCTTATCAGCTTGCTCTACTGTGTACTCGTATTTTGACTTATCAGCCAGTTCGCCTACACGCTCGATTAATTTTAGCGCCTTTGGCATTCTCACATTTACAGTCTCTACAAATCGTTCTTCAGGAGACTTTTTAGATTTACTGTTGCGTTCCATTTTGTCCTTAGCCATGGTAGTACCCTCTTTTTTGTTGGTAGTCGTTTTCTTACTGGTGGTTTTAGTAGTAGTCATGGTTGTTACTCCTTTGTTTATCATTATTCGTTGTTTGTATTTTTAGTATGGGTTGGTAGTCGTGTATATCAATTAGTTTTTTAGTGGCCTGATAAGCGGTAATTCAATACCGCTTACTCTTAAAAAACTGGCTCATGTGCATGGTAAATTTCATAGTAAAAACTTAGAGCTTCCATTATGCCACCTTTAAATTGCTTAGCTAATTCATCAGATTTAACACCCTCATTTTCCTCATCCTCGTAATAGATATCTACTTTTGCGGTATTATGGCTTAGCAATTTAAATTCTAAAAAGTGGCCTGCGCTGCTGTTATAGTGATTCATTGTTTCTGGAATAATTGCGTTGTTCATTTTTGTCGCCTCGTTTTTCGTTGTTGTTATTTTAACTATGGGTCGCCTGACGTGTATTCCAATAAAATTTTTTTAGTCCCTGACCAGCGGCAAACTGGCTGATAAGCGGGAGTGAAAAAGCTCTATGCCGTTTACGTGTATGCTCGCTTCGTCTATATAGCTCTCGGCTAATTCTAGCTCGTCCACGGCGCTTGGATTCTCGGCTATATATTCGGCTAGGTCTGCCAGCTTCTCGGATAAGAGAGCTATACGTTTTGCCTGTATCATTGCTGAGCATGCTAGGTCGGCATTGTCGGTAACTGGCATAGTGCGTGTGTTCATGGTGGTAGCCTCGCTATTAAAATTTCATGCTCTTTTCGAGCTTTTTGAGTTCGTCTGTCAGGGTTTTCAGTTTTTTTAGTTTCGGTATGGTGATGCTTACTTCGTCTACGCTCTCCATCCACTCTTCATCGTCGGTGTATTTTTTCATGTTGCCTACTACTTCAACGGTGAAAAATCGGGAGATAGTTTCTAGCCAAGAGACAGTAGACTTGAGATCGTCTAATACTGGCTTCATTTCCTGCGCTCTTTTGATCTTGGTTTCGATTGATTCTTTTAATTGTTTTGTTGTTTTCATTGTACTGCCCTTGCTTTTCGTTATTGTTATTTTAACTATGGGTCGCCTGACGTGTATTTCAATTAAATTTTACCGCTCGGTGATAAGCGGTAATTGTGCGGATAAGCGGGAGTTAATCTAAATAAATAAAAAAGCAGTCTCTAGCTATATCGTTTAGCTCTCTGCGGGTTTTTATTATTTTTGATAGGTCAGCATCATTAAACTCAAATTGCTCATCATCGGCATCTGTAGAGCTATAGTGGTCTGCTGCTCGCTTTAATTCATTAGTAATTAATTCTATCCGTATCATCTCATCGTGTAGGAGGTTTAGCAGTCTCTCTTTATCGTTACTCATGGCGGTACACTCCGAGCTAAAAAGTTTTGAGCAGGCTCTACAGCCTGCCCTGTTCCGTTTAGATTCTAAACACTGGCTTTTCTTCTTTCTCGCCGTGTTCAAATTTATTTACCAGCTCATCGAGTGCAGACTGTAGCGCATCTTTGATTTTATCAGCCTGCTCGTCTGTATACTCATAGCGTGATTTGTCTGCGAGTGCGCCTACACGGTCAATTAAGCGCAGAGTTTTTACCATTCTGATGTTGGCTATCTCGACAAATTTTTCTGATTTAGATTTTTTGGTTTTCATGGGCTTCTCTCCCTGTTGCTTTTTAGTAGTGGTTTTTTTAGCGGCTGTTTTATTTGTAGTAGTCATTGTGTCGTTCCTTCTTTTGATTATTAATTTTGCCTTGCTTGTACTTTTACTATGGGTTGCCTGTCGTGTATTTCAAATTATTTTTTAATTTTTTTGTCCCTCTTTATATAGGTATTTCGCCCTGTTTTCTGGTAGCTGCCTCACCTGGCTTTTACTAGACCTCGCTGATAAGCGGGTGACCTGGCTTACTGCCGGGGTCCCTAGAGTTCTTTGTATCTTGCGGGTTCTAAGTGGCGCGGTGTTTCGTTAGCGCCAGAACTCAAAAATGGGTATACATTTTTTGAAAAGGCTGGTTTTCACGCTGAAAACAGGCTGAAAGGCAATTCATTGGTATACAAATAGCCCTGAATCGAATCAGGGCTGGCCTGAATCAATAATCAATGGCGAGCATGATGGTTAAAACCCTCACTGTTTTGGATAAGTCCTCTGGATTCTCTGATCCATGTTCTAATTCACGGTCGTAATAATCGAATTTGACGAATATTTTTTCATTATCAAAATCCAGCGATAACCAGTCATGTTCACCGTATGGATCATTGTCTTCAT
>NZ_LUKQ02000354.1 GCF_001647025.1 Endozoicomonas atrinae | reverse complement strand
GATCATCCTGAGTTTTAATCTGACTGGCTATTTGATCTACCAGTTTTTCGTTGATTTCAACGCTCATTGTTATTCTCCATTTTGGAGTATTAACGACAAGCGTTTACACAATTTAAATTACATTCCCTTAAGCCCCAGTTAACAGCAGCAATATCCTTCGCATTGATACCCATGAACCCGCCTTAACCCAAACTCTACCTAAGGAAATTGATCCAAACAGAACTCCTGTGGTAAATACACCTGTCTGCTGCAGACGGATATCCATTCCCAAGCTGATAAGAATTTTCTGCTGCTGCTTCTGCCTTAAGGCTAATCCTGGTGGAGAGCTTCCTGACAAAGTTGAAATAAGAGTTCTTCATTCATCTAAGCACATCAAAACTCAACCATCCCGCACTCAAGTTATTCATCGACTGGAGACTTCAGAGAAAGAAAACCTTGAAAGGCTTGAGGAAAGGACATATACGGGAGAATACGAAGAAACATATTGTGGAGAAATCATGTATGGGAAAACAACTTCCAGCAAACAGCAAGATTGCACTGGCAATCTTGATGAAGACATTCCTAATTTTTTCATGAACTGTTATTCCCCTGATAAATGGCTATTCTCAATTAATCAGAGAGAAGATAAAAACTGCGGGTATTATTTTAGTACTGCCATCCTTAAGCAATACACTCAAACCGCTAAAGAACGAAATTTCTATGGGTGCCTACCTTCAATAATTATTGGTAATAGAATAGAAAATAAAAGCACGAATCGATTAATCAAAGTCTTTACGAGAGGAAAAATAACAGAAGATCAATTTTATCAACAATTCTTATCCAACACCGAAGTTGGCAAATGCCATCAAAGGAGATCGAATTTATTCGGTCTTAGAACCATTGGCTTAACTCTGGAAAAAACCAGCCCCGCCTGTAGACAGTTTAACAGAATAATCTTCCACGTTGAGCCGGATCCAGCCGTATATGGCAGCAGATAATAGAAATCAATAAAAATTAAGACTGATTTTATTTATACACACCAAGCCCTCTATAAGCAACTTGGCCAAGTACGCCTCCCCATTACCCCAAGGGCAACAGGAAGACGACTAATATTAACTGGTTGCCGTAAAGTCCAACATCCGCTGCAAAGGCTTTAGCGCCTTATCTCGCAAGTCATCACTGACTTCAATAACATTCAAATCACTTGGAGTTTCCAGGCATTCCAGAAGAGCATCAAGCGTATTCATTGCCATCCATGGACAATGAGCACAACTGCGACAAGTAGCGCCACTGCCCGCTGTAGGAGCTTCTAAAAAACGCTTATCAGGTGAAGCTTGCTGCATTTTATAGAAAATGCCACGATCCGTAGCAACTATGAATGTGCTGCTCGGCATTTCCTGAGAAGCTTTCAATAACTGGCTCGTCGACCCAACCACATCAGCAATCTCAACCACTGAGTCAGGTGACTCCGGATGGACCAGTACTGCTGCATCAGGATGGACACGTTTCAGGTCTTCAATACCTTTCGCCTTGAACTCTTCATGAACAATACAGCTACTGTCCCAGAGCAGCATATCTGCACCAGTATTTTTTTGAATATAGCTGCCAAGGTATTTATCCGGCCCCCAGATAATCGCTTTACCCTGAGCATCAAGGTCTTCGACTATATCAAGTGCACAACTGGATGTAACTACCCAGTCTGCTCGTGCTTTTACAGCAGCCGAGGTATTGGCATAGACAACAACCTCCCGGTCAGGGTGCTGATCACAAAAAGCGGAAAACTCTTCTACAGGGCAGCCCAGATCGAGTGAACACTCTGCCTCAAGAGTCGGCATTAGCACCTGCTTTTCAGGACTGAGAATTTTGGCGGTTTCCCCCATAAAACGAACACCAGCCACTATAAGCGTTTCGGCATCGTGTCGGGCACCAAAGCGAGCCATTTCCAATGAGTCCGCAATAAAGCCACCAGTCTCATCAGCCAGTTCCTGAACGACAGGATCTGTATAATAGTGAGCGACAAGAACCGCCCCTCTCTCTTTCAGGAGTTGTTTAATTCTGCTTTTCTTGGCTTCCTTATCAACCGGATCCACCGGTACTGGAGCCTTCTGCAAATGGCCCTGAACGAGCTCTCTGTCTATCACTGCATTCATAAAGCTTGCATCCGGCAAAGCACTTTACCCTTCTAAAACCTTTAATGAACTAGTTCATATAAAAGACAGGTAAGTGTCTGCAATTTCCTCTATCGATCAGCCATGAGCCGAAAATATTGCGCCACTTCCATCCCCAAAATGGAAGGAAATCCAGCTTCGCATTATTTTCATGCCACCATTTTCTAAGAAAAATGTGGCAGGTAGTCTAACACAGCTCGAACGCAGCATCAGCACTATTAATAATTCTTGTGAAGAGATAAAAAAAGGAAGGTATGTGAGGAAGTGGTGGGTCGTGTAGGATTCGAACCTACGACCAATTGGTTAAAAGCCAACTGCTCTACCAACTGAGCTAACGACCCGACTGTGAAAATTATACGCACCAGAATTCGTTTTACAAGCAATTTGCGTTAAACCGCAATACGATAAGGCGTAGGGTCAACAATCCCTGCTTCTAGAAATCCCTTTCGCCGGTAACTGCAACTATCGCAAACACCGCAGGCAACCCCATGCTCATCAGCCTGATAGCAGGAGACGGTCATAGCATAATCCACTCCCAGCTTCACGCCTTCAGAAATTATTTCAGACTTGGTTAAATTCAGAAGTGGCGCCCTGATACGAAAAAGATCACCTTCAACTCCAGCCCGTGTTGCGAGATTTGCCATATCTTCAAATGCTTTCAGATATTCCGGGCGACAGTCAGGATAATTCGAGTAATCAACAATATTTGCACCTATGAAAATATCACGAGCACCCAAAACCTCTGCCCAACCAAGAGCAAGAGAAAGAAAAACCGTATTCCTTGCCGGTACATAAGTTACCGGAATCCTGCTCTGAGCCTCCTTAAGGGGATCACTGAAATCCGGAACAGCAATGTCATCATCTGTCAGCGCCGAACCACCTATACCAGTCAACCCAAGCTTTAAAACCTTGTGCTCAATAACACCTAGCGCCTCAGCCACTTTTCGGGAAGCCTCAAGCTCGGAACGATGGCGTTGCCCATAATCAAAACTGACCGAGAAACATTCAAACCCCTGTTCTGAAGCCATTGCCAGAACGGTGGCCGAATCCAGCCCTCCGGATAAAAGGACAACTGCTCTTTTCATCTGCAACACCTTTATTTAACAAAAAATTACGCTCAGCTGGTGCGAATACACAACAAAACGTTAATAACCCTTAAACACCCGGCAAATCCCCCCAGATCATCCGGTGCAGCTGTAATTGAAATCTCACTGGAAGCCTGTCTTCAAGAATCCAGCCCGCCAGAATCTCGGCAGACATTTCTCCACTGACTGGAGAAAAAAGAACATCGGAAACCCTGTTCGCCAAGTCATATTGGATTATTTTAGAAACAGACCATTCATAATCCCCTCTGTCTGCAATCACGAATTTCAACTGATCTTTTTTTTCAAGAAAACCGATATTTTCATATAAATTCCGATGCGACTCTCCTGAAGCTGGAGGCTTCAAATCCATCACCTTGACCACCCTGGGATCAACTTCAGAGATACTGATTGCCCCGCTGGTTTCAAGTGAAACTTCATAGCCCTGGTCTGCCAGAAGCGATAGCAACCCGTAACATGCCTTCTGAGCCAATGGTTCCCCCCCAGTCACTGTGACATATCTGGGGTTATATTCTGATACCCTGCCCAGGATTGCTTCAATGGATAATAAATCCCCCCCCCTAAAGGCATACTCCGTATCACACCAACGACAACGCAGAGGGCAACCAGTTAAGCGCACAAATACCGTAGGCAATCCAGTGGTTCTGGTCTCTCCCTGTAACGAGTAAAATATTTCTGTAATTCTTAGCATTAAAAAATGCCTGCCTGCACCAAACGATCAAAGCAGCTAAAGATATAGGGTTCAGACTGCCTTTGACATTCGGCACTATATGAAAGCAGTTACCAGTCATGAGATGAGCGCAGCACGAACTTCCTATCGGAACTTATGCCTCAACATGTACGAAACCTTGCACACTAGCTGGAGCAAAGTAAGCAGCATAGCAGAGAGACAGTTCATGCACTGTATGAGTGGAAAATAGAAATGAAAAAAAGAGATGAAACTAAAGAAGAATCAAACTGGCAGGGAATGTAATTTAAATTGTGTAAACGCTTGTCGTTAATACTCCAAAATGGAGAATAACAATGAGCGTTGAAATCAACGAAAAACTGGTAGATCAAATAGCCAGTCAGATTAAAACTCAGGATGATC
>NZ_LUKQ02000353.1 GCF_001647025.1 Endozoicomonas atrinae | reverse complement strand
TCTCTATACCGTGGGTGAGATCATCTATGGCTATGGCAAGATTGCTGAAACGGTAAAAGCCAGCGATATAGCAAAGCCAATGTTGGAAACCACCAACTACCTGCGAGCCCTTGGTAAAGAGTTCGCTAACTCAGCGGCAGGCAATGCAAAAGCGGCAAAACAAGCTGTAGATAACGTGATTGATACCATCGCAAAGAAAAGTGAAGACTCGACTACAAAATTCCAAGCCAGCATAAAGCGAAACATTGACCTCTCTAAGAAAAAAATTGATGAACTGCTCGGCAACTATCAAAAGGTCAATGAAGCCGTTGAAGAAGTGGGAGAAACCTTCGGCGACACCTTTGAAAGTGCGGCAGTGGCCTTGGAAAAGATCGACGCTGCCGAAACCAGTGCGGAACTGGCCAGCCTTGGCGTGGTATTAGCGGAGTCATTACGGGCAGGCATTATTACACAGGAGGAATATTACGAGGCGACCGAGGCCAGCCGGGAAAAGCTTCAGCAGTTCAATAAAGAGGCCAGGAAAACCGAGGAGGCACTCAAAGACGTTGGCGACAGTGCCGAGCAAGCCGGAGCGCAACAGGCCGAAGCGCTGACCGATGCCTCCACTATTGCCGGAGTTATGGCCGGTCATTACAACACTCTGGCCGAAGAACTACAGGGCATGAGTGGTGCGGCGCACGATGCCTTTGTGGCGATGAATGGCGTAGGCAACATCAACACCGAGCAGGCGATCAGCAGTATTGCTGAACTGAAAAGTCAGCTCGAAGAAACGAGAGAAGAACTCAACAAGCTACAGCACTCTTATACCTTCGATGTCACCGGCATCAGCAGTTGGATGAATGAGACTGCGAAAAATGCTGACTATGTCAAAAGTCAGTATTTAGAGCAGAAGATCGCCCTCGAAGAACTGTTAGAGAGTTATGAGCAGGGTGACTATATCGCTAGACGCTTTCTCCGTCAGGGCGAGCGAGCCGCTGATACGATGAACCTCCTGAACAATCAGGATTTAGACCGCCTAAACAATGCCATTCGCTCGGCAGAGCAAAACATGAATAGCTTGGGCGACAGTTCCCGTAATACCCTCAACAGCCTGCAAGATGAACTGGATGAATTACAGGGCAGGCAGTCGGATATTGAGCAACGTCGTTATCAAACGCAGCGTGACGATCTGAAGGCACAGCAGGCCGAGGCTATCGCCAAAGGGGATCAGGAGGCGATCAGCAATATCACCTCTGCCCTGCGGATCAGTGAGCAGATTTACAACGAACGTATCCGGCAGGCCAACAATGAAAAAGCCCAAGCCCTCCAAGAGAGCCAGGTGAGCACGTCGGCACCAACCACCCGAACTACACAACCGGCTCCACAAAAAATTATCCGGCTCGAATATCCCTGCGGTGCAGTCAATGTCGGCATTGATTCAACGGATGAAACCAAACTGCTGGAAGCCCTGAAAAACGCAGGCATGAGGACGCTTTAAAGGGCAGCCTTGAGCGAAAGGATAGCGCTATGCAACTGGACACCATTACCCTCCCGGACGATCTTCTCTGGATCAATGAGTTTGAATGGAACCCCGTCGAGCAAACCACCGAGCGGAGCCTGACCGGTGCTTTGCTGATTCAGGAAGGGCAATTCAATTATGGAAGGCCAATCGAGCTATCTGGCAATGGCGAGGCCGGTTGGGTATCCCGGCTGACGGTCAAGAACCTGTTTGCACTTTCCAAAGCGGCCAATAAAACCATGACGTTGACGCTCCCGGATAACCGACAGTTCTCCGTTATCTTTGATCGGTCTAACGGGGCTCCTGTAGAGGCGCAGCAAGTATTACCGTTTGCCTATCCAGAGGACAGCGATCAATACTTTCTGACCCTTCGCTTGTTGACCATTCACTCAGGGTGAGATGGGTTCAATCGGGACTGTAAATATACTTTACATTTTAAGCTTAACCAACCGCAGAATTCAGCGAAAGTGATGTAAAATACAAGTCTTCATTTGAATCACTACCGCTGTATTCACTGATGCTAGAGTCATCATTAAATGATTTAATTTCATTTTTAATGGGCTCTATAACAGCTTCAAACTTTTCACTATCATTATATCTAATCATAATTTCTAGCAATTCTTCGTACCGAACTAATTCATCAGCATCAGACACTGGACGAACCTGGCCTTTTTCATTAAGAATCTCTCTATAATATGACCATAAAACCCCTTCTACCCGATTTTTGAATGCCTGCGAAAAATTGAATCCAATTTGAACATTGGAATTATTAATTAATTCGTACAGATTAACCAGCTTCTTCGGGCTTTTTCCGTAATAACTAACATGGTATCCGCCTATAATAGCAGGATGGCCAAAACGGTATTTATGTTCTAAATCATAAAAACATGAATAATTACCACTATCTATTTTTGCTTCTTGTTGCCTTAATACAGACTCCGCTGAACTAAGAGTATAAGTGGCAGGGGTTTCTTTCTTTTCAATGCCATGACTTTTTAATATTATCCTAAATGCTTCTTCATTTAACGGGTCTAGCTCCATTGCTCTTGTTAATTTTTGATTATCGGTACTGTTAGTGAATGAACTTTTATATTCCAAACCATTAAATAATTTCGGAGCTAGAGGATTTAGATAAGAAAAAATCTTTTTTGAAATCAATTGATCTGATCTTGTACAATGTCGAACATCTAAATCGAATTCTTGCCAGCATTCCCTATACAAATTGTGTGCCTTTTCACTATCATAACTCCAAAAAATGACACGAATAGGGAGGTATTTATTGATATCTCTTAAAATACTTATAGTATGTGAATCTAACATTGAAAAAGATAGATCTACTGTCAACTGTGACGGTCTGACCATATCATTTGTATTTTCTAATAACTTTTTAAGTTCTATGCTCGGATTGCAGGACATTTCTAGATCATAGACACCATTCAGGTTATATTTGTCGATTCGAGACTGTAATTGCTTCTCTGGTTTATATTCGAAATGGATTAGGAATTTATTTCCAAATGAAATTTCAAATCCCATTTTTTTTAATGCACGTAAATTTGCTGTAGAAAATTCCAAGCCGCCCAGAATTATATGATTGCAGTTGCGTGCAGCATTCTGTATTACTTTTATCACTTCCCCAGGCTTGGCAATCACCTTATCTGTTAAAACACCGGATAATAAACAGATTTTTAATTCGTCAGATTCTCGAAGTTTAATCAGTTGTTGAATGATATCGCACTCAAAAAATGATATATTGCTTTTAATATCTACGGTTTTTCTTGCATTTTTAACTGCTAGACTTTGGTCTAAACCTATTAGCCTCATGGTTGATTTACTTTTCTCAGATAGCATTCTAAGAAATCTGCCATCACCACAACCCATATCGATGATCAGGGAATTAGTGGAAAAATCATTGGTTAATTCACCTATGAACTGTATGTATGCTTTGTGCAATTCCTTGTATGTTTCGGTTGCATAATCGCCATAAGTCTGTTTAATTGCATTTTCGCTGTTCCAGTAATACGGTTCAATTTCATTCGTAAGTGTGTAATCTGTTATTTTATATCTTTTGGCATTTACTACCGGATAAGTCCGGTAAAGAGAATTATTAAAGTCCATTAAGTCATGGTGAGGCTTTATCAATTCAGAGAAGTTCAAATCCTTGAAAGTGTCAGGAAAATCACGCTTTAAAGATTCTATCTCCCTATCCCGTAAAACTTTTCCTTTATGATAGTTGGGATTTGTTGACTTTCTGATAATAACGCACGAAGAAATTGGCGCTACATCACGAAATGAATCGCCGAACTTTAAACCATAGGAGTTAGCAAAAAAAGCTTTAATCTCTGAAGAGTTAAACGTAAACGTATTCAAAGAAGAATATATATTCATAGTATCTTTTATAATTTGATGGTTAATGATATGTCCCCTCAGAGGCTGTAAGGAAAGTTCTTCAACACATACTCAGTTAGGATTTTCAGAGGAAATACTTATTATAAAGGTTTGTTTCATATTCGCTGAAGATCTGATGATACGAGTGACTTACACAAAATCCTTAAAGTTCTGGCCTGAAATTACTGCATAAACTCGATTCAGTGATATTGGACTTCAAGCTTATGGAATTTCCGTCTTGCTTTAAGACCACGCCTTCTTATAAAAGTTCCTCCCTAACACACCCCATTCATTATTTATGTCAACCAAGCATAAGGATTTGCTATGGCTATCAATAATAGCGACGTAAAACTCTTCGAAAGCCAACGCCTAACCGATGAGGAAGATGGTGGTGGTCGGGTGACGGGTAACGAGGTCATTGATGGCAACGTCAATAATCTCTTTCAGGACATTTCCCGGATCGACCGAACCA
>NZ_LUKQ02000352.1 GCF_001647025.1 Endozoicomonas atrinae | reverse complement strand
TGCATCGTGAAAGTTTTCAGGAAAATCGGGAGTTTTAGGCATGACATTAACGGGATGAACAACAGGCTATTTAAAGTATAAAGGCAATCGCAGAATTCGTGACATATTTTGAAAATGAAATTGGTATAAACATCCGGGTTCTGTGCAGTACCACGAATAACCGGACTTTCAGGGTTCAGTGCTCGACGACGATGATCGTGTACCAACTGATCATCAATCATAGCCCGGATAACTGAGTCGGGCAGCAGAGAAATCTTGTTGATTTCGTGAGAGGTACGGAATCCATCAAAGAAGTGCATGAAAGGTATACGGGACTCCAGAGTCGCCGCCTGGGCAATCAATGCCAGATCATGGGCTTCCTGAACCGAGCTGGCGGCCAGCATGGCAAAGCCAGTGCTTCTTGCGGCCATTACGTCCTGATGATCGCCAAAAATAGATAATCCCTGGGTTGCCAGTGAACGTGCAGCCACGTAGAACACTGCCGGGGTCAGTTCACCGGCAATCTTATACATATTGGGCAACATCAACATCAGCCCCTGGGAGGCGGTAAAGGTGGTGGTCAAGGCACCGGTCTGCAATGAACCGTGAACCGCACCAGCAGCACCAGCCTCACTCTGCATCTGGGCGACGTGTGGCTTGCCACCCCAGATATTCTTGATACCTTCGGCAGCCCACTGCTCTGCCAGCTCCGCCATATTAGACGACGGTGTTATAGGATAGATAGCACAGACTTCGTTGGTCCGATAAGCAACGTAAGCAGCCGCCTCATTACCATCGATAGTGACACGAACAGGCTGTTCTTTAGATTGCTGAGACATTACCGTACCTCCATATGAGCAGCCATGACTGGCAATGAAACGTCCTGTTGAACGGCCTGCATCTCGATGGCGTGGCATGGGCACTGGCGGAAGCAGGCCATACAGCCGGTACAGAGGTCATGATTGACCTGATAGCCCTCCCCTTTGCCCAGTTTGGTAATGGCACCTTCCGGACAGGCCCCGAAGCAGCCATCACATTCAAAACAGTTACCGCAGGAGAAACAGCGGCTGGCCTCAAAACGAACCTGGGCTTCACTGAGCCCGTGCACCACTTCACTGAAGTCATTACGCTGTTCTGGAGAAAGCGCATCTTCATGCTGACGATCTGCCTGGGTACGGTACCAGAGGTGTAATCCGTCGTAGTCCACCAGGTGTTTTACTGCGATTTCATTGACTTTTTTACCGGTTAACCAGCTGCCCATACAGCGGGCAGCTTTCTTGCCATGTCCCACCGCAATGGTGGCAGTACGATCGGAAGGCACCATATCGCCACCGGCAAAAATACCTTCGCAGCCAGTCATCATATTGTCATCAACGGTCAGTGAGCCCCAGCGATCAAATTCCAGACCGGGCACTCTGTCCAGCATGCCTCTTTCCACGTCCTGGCCAAGAGCCAGAATCAGAGAATCCACCGCCAGTGTTTCATAACGGCCGGTTGGACGAGGGCGACCATCGTCCCCAATCTCCATGATCTCAACGTTAAAATCACTGCCTTCAATATTCTGGATGGTTCTCAACCAGTGGATATTGACGCCTTCGGCTTCGGCTTCATCCGCTTCGAAGCTGTGGGCAGGCATATGATCACGGTCGCGGCGATAGATGATCATGGCCTCATCGACACCCATTCTTTTTACCGTCCGTGCGGCATCCATCGCAGTATTGCCGCCACCGTATACTGCCACCCGGCGACCAAGCACCGGCTTTTCTCCCATTCCGGTTTCCCGAAGGAAGCTGACTGCATCCAGTACCTTGCCGGCGTCACGGGCAGGGATATCCACCTGCTTGCCAATATGCGCACCAATGGCCAGATAGACTGCATCGAACCGTCCTTCCTGCTTTTCAGCCATCAGGTCTTCTACCCGGTGATTCAGGGTGATCGAGATTCCCATGGATTCAATACGGGCAATCTCCGCTGCGAGCACTTCCCGTGGTAAACGATAAGCAGGGATACCAAACTGCATCATGCCACCGGCAATCGGTGCCGCTTCACGAATCTCAACGGTATGCCCCTGCAGACGCAGATGGTAAGCGGCGGTCAGACCGGAAGGGCCTGCACCAATCACCAGAACTTTTTTGCCGGTCTCATTTTTTGGGGCTGGCATATGCCAGTTCTGCTCAATGGCCATATCGCCCAGGAAACGCTCGATGGAATGAATACTTACACCGTCGTCCACCTGAACACGACTGCAGCCACCTTCACAGGGGTGATAGCAGATTCGACCATGGGTTGCCGGCAGCGGGTTATTCTTCATGAATGTGCGCCAGGCTTCTTCAAAGCGCCCTTCCTGAGCCAGTGCCAGAGCACCCTGGATATCATTCCCCGCCGGGCAGGTGTGATTACACGGGGGCAACGAGTTCTGATAAACCGGCTTGCGGGTAACGACCGGACCAGTACCCTGTACCGGAGATCTTCCGGGGGGTTGTGTCATATCCAGGGTATTCATAACGACTCCTTTACTGAACACTTTCCACCATACCAGAGCATTTCTGAGCAGCACTGATCAAAGTCATGGGAAGTGCTCATCACATCAATTTCAAGACGCTAATTCAGTATTAAACGATGGTTGTTTATTTACAGATTCTGCTTTTACCTGCTCAGGTTCTTCCATTTCCTGAGGCTCAGGAGAATCCTGTTTGAATAATTGATTCAACAGCACGGCAACCAGTGCTCCAGTGGTGATTCCTGAAGAGAGGCTGACCTGGAAGAATGAAGGCAGGTTAGAGAGAATATCCGGGCGAGTGGTAACGGCCAGACCGGCAGTGATGCTCACGGCCACAATGACACTGTTACGTTCATTAAGATCGACTCTCGAGAGCATTTTGATGCCCGCGGCGATGATCATGCCGAACATAATAATACTGGCACCACCCAATACCGGCTGTGGCACCGTTACGATCAATGCTGCCAGCTTGGGAAAGAGCCCAGCAATCATCAGTAACGCACCGGTCAGTGCAACAACAAAACGACTGGCAACACCGGTAATGGCAACAATCCCCACATTCTGACTGAACGATGAGAATGGTGTGGTTCCAAATACGGCTGCCAGAGCACTGCCGACACCATCACACAGGATACCGCGAGACAGTCGTTTGCCGGTCAGTTTGCAATGACTGACTTCACTCAATGCCAGGAAATCACCGGTAGATTCCATAATGGTCACCAGATAAACGATCCCCATACTGATGACACCGGTAATCGGGAAGGTTAAGTCCACAGGCAACAGGCAACAGGCTGGGAATTCGAATGAATGCAGCCTCACTGATTGGCGCAAAATTCACATCCCCCATCAGTACACTGAGCAAATAACCCGCAGCCATACCAATAACAATGGCACCGGTTTTGAATAGACCGGATCCTTTGCGGTTCAGCGTGATAACCACCACGGCAACCAGCAGACCAATCATCAGGTGAGGAAGGGCGCCATATTCGGCACTGCCTGGCAGAGCACCCGCAAACCAGTCTGTCCCCACTGGTACCAGAGAAACGCCAATCATCAAAATTACGGTGCCAGAAACAATGGGCGGAAACAGTTTCCGAACCTGCACCATGAACTGGCTACCAATGATCATGACCAGAGACCCGCCCAGGGCAGACCCCAGAATGCCGGATAATCCATGCTCCTGGCCGATGGCAATAGCCACGGCGACAAAGGTAAAGCTGGTGCCCATAACGCAAGGCATACGAATGCCGACAGGCCCCAGTCCCAGGCACTGAACGATGGTAATGATTCCAGAAACCAGCAAAGCAGCACTGACAATGCTGACCATTGTGCTTTCTGGCAATCCCAATACTCCGCCCACAACCAGAGGGACAGCAATGATGGCACCGAAAGCAGCCAGCATATGCTGAAGAGCAAGAACAAGTGATGTTCCCAGTGGAGGCCGATCTTCAATCTCGTAAAACGACTTCATTGCTGTTTCCCCGAAATCCAGGCAAGACGATCCCGTCAACGCACCGGACTGGTTTGTTGTTGATTATGAAAAGTTATTAAAAAAAACTTTAAGCTATGGTCTTAATGACTCTCTTCAGAAAGTCTCTAATGAATAAAGTCACCCATTAATATTTAATTTACTTTTTAGTAGGGGGTTCTTCTCCTACATATTCCAATGCAGCTCTTTTTCTCCCAGATGATTCCCCGACCCGGATTTCTGAACCACTTACAGTGGGAAAATTTTCATCAGTTGAAACATCTTCATCATCTGACATTTCGTTTTCAACGCGATGTGCGACTTTGTAAGAAGCTATCTCAAATTACTAGCATGATGGTAAGTCCAACTTAAATCTTCAAAATCACACAACTATACGCTTTCCGTTTTTTTAATCTTCGGAAATAAGGTTCTCAA
>NZ_LUKQ02000351.1 GCF_001647025.1 Endozoicomonas atrinae | reverse complement strand
GTGGAGCAGAGCCAGGAACGCACCTTAACCGGTGCTTTGCTGATTCAGGAACAGAGCAAACAGTATGGTCGATCCATAGAGCTCTCCGGTGGACAGGACGCCGGATGGGTGACCCGCAGCACCGTGGTCAGCCTGCTCACCTTGAGCGAAACCGCCAATAACGTCATGACCCTAACCTTGCCCGACCTGCGGCAATTTTCCGTAATTTTTGACCGAACCTCGGGCAGCCCGGTGGAAGCGCAACAGATACTGCCCTTTGCGTTTCCCGATGACGACTACCAATACAGCTTGACCCTGCGGCTGCTGACCGTAGAACCCCCGGCAGCGTAGCAACCCAGATAACCAAAGGTGACATGGATGGCCATCAATAACAGCGACGTAAAACTCTTTGAAAGCCAGCGCCTGACCGATGAGGAGGACGGCGGTGGACGGGTAACCGGCAGCGAAGTGATCGACGGCAACGTGAATAATTTGTTCCGGGACATTTCCCGTTTAGACCGAACCATCGGTGACGTAGCACTGCGTAAAGCGTTTATCGGCATCAGTACCGACAACAGCGATGCCTATTTAGGCAGCCACCTGATCCTCACCGAACCGCCCAAAGACCCGAACGTCAGCGTCCTCTTATTCAATACCGATGACCAGACCGACGAGCGAGCCGACGCCCGCAACCGGATCGAGAGCTATGTGGTGCCGGGCATTGAAGCCAGCTGGCTGCCCATTGGTGACCAGCTGCAGGGTCAGCGAACTATTGTCGGTTATCAGCGGGAGGAGCTGGCCATTCCCGAGATCGGCGAGGTCTACAAGCTCACCACACCGGATGAGCAGGTCAGCCAGTTTGTCCGGATTACCGGCCTCACCCACCAGGTGGCCACCTTTACCTATAACCAGGGCGGCAAGTTTGTGGACTTTACCCGGCGAAAGCTGGAGATGGACATCAGCGCCCCATTGATCACCACGTTTATCGGAGCGCAGCCATTCCCCGGTGTCCCTGAAGAACCGACCAGCAGTGTCCACACCACCCAGATCGCCGACACCTCCCGCTATTACGGCATTCAGTCAGTAAGTGCAAACATCACCGCTGGTGACCTGACCATTAAGGCGGCGAGCGTTTACAATGCACTGGTGCCCAGCGCCAAAGTAGAAAGCCCACTATTGGATCAGTATGGCGGCTACACCGGCAAAACGATGGTGGCCACTTCAGCCAACAGCAGAAGTGTCTCCTGCCGCTTTGTTCATATCAGCGGAAACCAGAGCCGGACTTACCTGCAGCGAGGCGTCCTGCCCAAAACCCTGAGCCTATCATTGGAGGGCGGCACCTTTGAGGACAACGGCGCAGGCCTGCTGATCCACAAAAGCGGCAGCAACAATTACAGCCAGCTGACCATCGACTATGAGCTGGGCGAGATTAACGTGTGGCGAGCCAGCAGCTACACCACGGCCAGTGCTTCAGCCAGCTATCAGCCTGCCGTGGCGATTACCGGAGCGGCCATCAGCGGTGCCATTCCCATCACCAACCAGAACCGGGGCTTTAACTACACCCTGAACATGGCAGAGGCGAAACCAAGACCGGGCACCTTAGTGGTGAGTTATATCGCCCTAGGCAAGTGGCAGGATATACGGGATACCGGCGCAGGCCAGCTTTCCGGCTCTGGCTCAGGAACCATTATTTTTGCAACCGGATCCGCCGCCATAACCCTGGATGCCATGCCCGACCCAGACAGCGCCATCGTCTACAGCTATGTGGCGCAGAACGATGACGAGGTGACCATTCGCACCGGCAGTGTACCGGTGGAGGATATGACCTTCAGGCACACGGTGGAGAAACCCGGCATCAAGCCCGGCAGCCTGACGGTGACGTATATATCATCAGGGCAGAACAAAACCCTGACCGACCAGGGCAACGGCCTGCTGACCGGCGATGGTAATGGCGCTATCCATTACGCCCCCGGTGAGTTGAGCTTTCAGCTGGACAACCTGCCCGATACCGGCACCGAGATCCAGGTGGATTATGAAGAAGGCATCAGCGCCGGCGGACAGGTAAACGTTGGCATTGATGGCCAGGGCGTGATGAGTGGCACGATACCCGGTGCGCCGTTATTGCCCGGTTCCATACAGCTGCAGTTTCTGGTGGAGCAGTTATCCAACGTACCGAGCGATGCCCGGGGTGAAAATTTCGAGACTTATGAAACCACCACCACCGTGACAAAGCAGCTTGATGACGATACCACTGGCGGCTGGCGTGGTGTTACGGGCACGATTGATTATCAGACCGGTGCTTTTACTATTCTGGCGTTGCAGGATTACACCTATACAGAGTTCACCAACATCCGGCAGACCTCAGGTGGCGCTACCTTCTACCGAGTGGAAACCACTAATACAACCCTAAAGCAGACCTTTAACGGCAGCAGCATCACCGCCATCGCCCAGGCCAGCAACCTGAGCCATGCGCCCTACAGCGAAACCCTGCCATCGCCCGAGCTGACCCTGGATCTATTGCCTTTAATCAGCGATACCCTGCTGCCGGGAAGCGTGGTATTTAGTTGGAACGGGCAGACCTACTATGACCGGGATGGTCAGGTGTTCACCGATATCAGCACCGAAACCAACGCCGGCCTGCAGGTGGGCAGCATTGACTACAGTGGAGGCGTGGTCACGTTAGCCACTTATCCACAGGGAGTATTGAACAGCGCCACCATCGAAGCAGCCGCCACTATCGGCCCGGGTTTCAAAGTAGACGCTGTAGCCTTTCGCACACCGGGATCACCGGTCAGATTGGGCAGCTTGCAGCTAACGGCAGTGCGAGTGGATAACGGCGACCTTATCACCGCCAGCGCCGACTTTAACGGCGAGATAAACACCAGTGAAGTGCAGGGAAAGATCGACACCACCACCGGTTGGAGTGAAATAGTATTCACCGATGGCACAGACCCTATCTTTGTCATACCCCAGAGCGTTAGATATAACTGCATTGTGGAAACCAGCCTGCCGCTGGACGCCGAACTGATCGGGCTAGACCCGGTTCGTTTACCACCGGATGGCAAGGTGCCCATTTTCAGAGCAGGCGACATCGTGGTGATCAGCCACACCAGCAGCACCGATGCCGCTACCCCCACGGCAGGTCAGATGATCAGCCTGAGCCGTGACCATCAGGCCGACATTGTTGTTGAAGACAGTACCGGGGCTTTGTTGAAAGCGGATCAGTACACCACCAACCGGGAAGCAGGAACCGTTACCTTTGCTGACCCACTGAGCCTGATCGACGACCAGAGCAACCCACTGACAGCCCCCTTTACCATTAAAGACCGAGTGGAGCACATGAGCGTTTTAAGTGACATTCAGATCAACGGCGACCTTTCTATTATTTCGCCTGTCCCTTGGGATTTACCTGCAACCGAAACCAGCATCAGCAGCGCCGTGGTTTATGGCGACCTGCAAGCCAGGGTAAAGGATTTTTTCAGCCAGAAAGTGTGGGACAACGGTGATCCGAACTGGACAGATAACCGGATCGGCGACCAGACCACCGCCCAATTCAATACCATTAACTATCCGGTGGAGGTGACCAACAAGGGAGCCATCTATGGCAAGTGGGCGATCATCTTTACCAGCGGTTCAGCGTTTCAGGTGGTCGAGGAAAAGCTCGGGATTATAGCGACCGGCACCACAGCATCGGACACCGCACCCATCAACCCGGAAACCGGCGTGCCTTACTTTACCCTGCGTGCCGATGGCTGGGGTTCAGGTTGGGCAGTGGGCAACGCTATCCGGTTCAATACCGATGGTTGTCTTGCTCCGGTTTGGATTTGCCGAACCGTTCTGGCCGGACAAGGCACCGAAACCAACGACGATTTTACTTTGCAGATTCGGGGGGATGCTGACTGATGGCTGGTATATGGTTCAAGCCAGATAATTTGGCAGCAAAAGTCGTATCTGATGCCATTCCAGATAGTGCTGATGAGGGTATGTATTACGGTGGAAAAATTGCACTTCAAATGCTTGTGTATATAGATAGCAGCAATGCCAGTGAGACAGTGCCTCTATTCAGTTCGTTAAGTAATACCAGCCTTCCTCCTGACCGATTTTATTTTGAGGTGCTTGTCGAAAGTGGGAAATTACGATTGCAAACTTTCGATAGAAATACTCGACAAATGGTAGGTTACTTTTCGGAGCCTATCCCTTTTGATCAGATGATCGAAATTAAAATAATTAACGGCAACCCTTATCCATATATTCATGCGTGGGTAAATGGAACAAAACTTACCGTTGAGTCATTCTCAGGCAGTACTAATAGCTCTATTGTTTTCGGATACTTTCAGGCCACCATAGGAGGAGTAAGAGAAAGTATCCCTCAGGCAAAAGGGGTTCTGTTTTCCTACATAAAAATCA
>NZ_LUKQ02000350.1 GCF_001647025.1 Endozoicomonas atrinae | reverse complement strand
ATGACGTCAATGGTCAGCTGGATATCTGCAAAGGAGAGTTGGCCATGATTGGGGGCGATATCAAACTGGGTTTCACTGAACTGGGTGTTACGGGCCTCCGGTACCAACCGCTCCCCCGTGGTGAATAACGCTCTGATTGAGCGGGTCAGATCCATCAGTACATAGGTACTGTCTTCATCGGTTTTGATGACAATGCTGATATTCAGATTCATCTGCATCTTGACCCGACGCCCCTGCCGCTCCTGCTCCTGGAGTGATTCCAACTGAACCAGAATGGCAGGCTTGGGTAGTTCCTCATCCAACCCCAGTGCGGGGTAACCCAATAAAACGGTAGGAGTGACTTCCGTCAGGCGATAAACCAGCGCTTCAACAATTCTGGCTTCAGGACTCGATGTTGAAGGCATAGTTGAGCTCCTGCTCCATCAAGGTAGTGAACCGATCCAGAAGCACCGACTCCAGCTTATGTAATACGGCACTGGCTGAATCCCAGATACCAACTTCTTTCTTTTCCAACGGCAATCCCATCCACATCATACGACCCGATTTTTTGGAACGCTGGAATTTATGCTGCCAGGTGTCTTTCCGCTCAAACACCATGGAGTGAGTGGCGTTGACAGGGCGCATCAAAAAGGCACCCTCCCAAAAACGACGGCCGGTTCGGACGCCGCTTCTGGTCTGGATGGGATTGCCCAGATAATGCGCCGGTATATCCAAAGCCCCTATCCAGATGATCAGGCTGTAATTCTGCCCTGCCCGATCGCCAGGCTGATACAGAGATACTCTCACCCGCCCCAGGGATTTCAGCACTTTTTGAGAGATACTCTGCTGTCTGGCCAACTCACGCAATACGCGTCGTTCGGCAAACCGTGAGAGCTTGCGTAGTGATCGAGCAATCGCTTTGCTGACTTTCTCAGGCGCATGATCGAACTGTTCAATGAGTTCATCAATGGTACTGTCCAGCTCCAGATCAAGCTCCATGGAGCCCCCACCAGGTCAGCTGACCATCGTCTTTCAGTTTCCGGTCAACCGTCCATTGCTGATCTGCGGACTGGACTTCATCGCCACGCTGCAATTTGAGGCTCGCTGGCAACGTAATGGACGTGACCGTTTGCAAAACCGCTTCATACTGACCGGCAGGCACCAGCGCTTTGGAGATGATGCCCCGGGTTTCTGAGAAAAGAGAGGCTCCCCGAAAGACCATCACCGGCTGCCCAAAGGTAGCCAGCACCTGCCGGTTCAGTTCACTCAGTTCATCTTGCATTGAATCACCGCCCGAGGCTTCAGGCAGATCGGCAGCGGGTTGGACTGAGTGTGCAGCTGGACACCTTTATCAAAGTCGAGGATTTTCTGTTTGGCGTACCTCGGCAAGCCAATGGTGTTCACCGTTTCGATAAAGTCTGCTGGAGCAAACCAGGTGCGGAAGATACCGGTGCCCTCCGGAATAACATACGCCTCATCAGCCTTGATGAAGGGAACATTGCCCACCTGCCCCCGATACTCTTCCCAATCAATATCGCCGAAGCGGAACCCGGATTTGGGGTCATTGCGCAGTAAGGCACTGTCCTGGTAACGGTGGTAGGCATCCTTCACATAATCGTGACCAACCAGTGCATCGTAGAAGTCAGCACCGCAAAACGCTCTGAGCCCTGAATAAGGCTGAGCGCCCAGAGCCTGATCCACTTTCCGGCGCAGCTTCACACACTGAATGCGAACGTCAGTGGCTGCATCGCTGAACTTGAAGGTATGCGTCTGTTGGCTGACGCCAAACTCCTGAAACAGGTCATAAATCACGGATGAGCCATCAGAATCGAGAATCTGACCTTTGATGGCTCCCAGCCGCAAATGCTCCAGGGTCACCTCGTGGTTGGCATTCATCTCTGACAGCCGTTGATTGACTACCGTCCTCACCCCTTCCAGAGAACTCTCGGAGCCGAAGGCCCGAACATTCCGTACTTCATCCGCCACAATGGTGGAGTCATAAGGGATATGAGGAATGACAAAACTGCGCACCTTCCGCTTACCACCTTTGGCTTGAGGTGCTGGCGCTCCCCGCTCCGAGGTAGGCAACAGGATCAATTCCCCGTTACGAGACTCCACCATGGCGGTGGTGGTATTGATGCCGCTTTCGGTAAACAGACCGAGTTCACCAATGCGCCCCGGTTTGTAGGGCAGATCGTTTAACGTGGCCGTCAGGCTGGTCAGACTGAAGGCATCGTCATTAAAAATATCCAGCAGGCTCATGCGCGCTCTCCCTGTCGTAAAATAATATCCAGTGAGGCCAGCTCTTCGGTGGCCGTGACTTGTTGTTCTGCAGTGATGCCATCCGGCCAGACCAACAGGTCCTGATGCACCTCTGCCAGTCGGGCGATGATGACCGCTTCTCCACCGGTTGCATCAGTAGTGACGTGATCCCAGAGCACACCGGCGGCCATCTGCAATCCAGTGTCTGCCGCCGGGTCCAATGGTCCATAAACTGCGGTGGCCGTGTTTTTACCCAACACCGTGCCGGGCAGCAGCGTCAGATTCGCCGCCAGTTCAACCTTCTCCCGGCTGATGCTGTTGTTTCCTTCGGACACGATGAATTCACCAGTGTGCACCGGCTCTGTCATGACAGGCATGGTTTCAGTTCCTTTGAGATTAGGGGGTGAGGTTTTAGGCTACGGCCTGATTTCGCTTCTGATATACCGCCCGGGTATCAACAAGAGGCTTAATCGTTTGATTCTGCTGATTTGGAGTTAAGGTGTTATCCACTACGCCATCCTCCTTTGTCAGCAAATCAAACAATTCGGTTCTGACCTGCTCTGCCGACTTGCCTGACTGGATGAAGCCAGCGGCACGATCCGTGTTCTGGGCAGCAGCACACAGAGATTTAATGGTTTCACACTCGGAAAGACGGCGTTGAACGTCTTCGATCCCCTGATGAGTGCGGATAAAGTCTTCCGCCATTTCCGGATAACCGGCTTTATTACACAATGACATCACCGCCAATGCATGAGCCGACGTATTTTCATCTTCCGGCTCAGAAGGTGGAATGAACGGAGGAAGTAATGGCTTAGGCACATGGTTAAAGACACTGAGATCAAAGTGCGCTGCCAGTTGTACCGCTTCTTCCACCACATCCACCAGACCATGCCCTTCCGCTTCACTGGCCGTAAACCAGGTTTCCTCATTCATCAGGTTGATGATTTCACTGACCTGCAGCCCACAGTTGGCCGCATAGGTCTGGGCAATCACCTCGGTGGTTTTGTCCAGCATATCCGCCACTTTGCGCAGCTCTTCGGCATCACCGCCGACCCAGCCAAACGGGTTGTGAATCATCATCAGGGCATTGGCTGCCATATGGATGGTGTCCCCTGCCATGGCAATGACGCTGGCAATGCTGGCTGCCAGCCCTTCAATCCTTACATGGATATGTGCCTTGTGGTGACGCAGGGCGTTGTAGATGGCAATCCCATCAAACACAGAACCACCGGGGCTGTTGATGCGAACCGTAATCTCACTGGCATCAAGACCCTTCAGGTCATTCACCAATTGTCGTGCGGAAAGTCCTGCCCAGTCGCCGATCACATCATAAATCAGCAACTCTGCTGGCTGATTTTGGTTAGCCTGATTCTTCAGCGTGGTCGCTCCGGACTCCTGTCCTCCCGCGACACTCCTAATTCCCTTTAGTTCGTACCACGGCTTATTGTTCAGCGGTTTCTTGCTCATCCTTGTTTTCGTCCTTGTCAGTAGTGGAAGGATCCTTCGAAGACTGCCTGCCATCGCTGTCGTACTGAAGGGTCAGCTCATCGGCCCGACGATTATCTGCAGCGATTTCGTCATCAATCTGTTCGCTGTCATAGCCCTGTTCAGACACCACCTCAGAGCGGGACTTGAAGCCACTGCGTACAGCCAAGTTCTGGGCCTGCATATCCTGAACCGGATGCATATAGGGCCAGCCCTGGGGTATCCATTTCACCCGGCGATAATCGGCTTTGTTTTTGTGAAATCGGGGCGCATGGATAGCCCCGCTGAGTACGGCCATCTCCAGCCAGCGATTCCAGATCGGTCGACAGAACTGGAACACCAATTGATTGTGCTGAATTTGCTGAATGCGTCGGCGGAACTCATTCAGAACTACCCGTAATGCCCGGTCACTGACGCCTTTCATATCGCCGGACAGAATTTCATAAGGCAGCCCAATACCTGCTGCAACGGCCATTAATTGCTGACGGATAAAATCGGGATAATTGCTGGCGGCACCCGGTGGCGTATTGAAGGTAATCTCCTCCCCCGGCGAGAGTTCCTGCATCGTGCCAGGCTCCATTGCCACCATGGGCACACCTTGCAGATCATAAACAATAGGCCGACCGGTTAATGGATCCACCTTTTCACCATCCGGAGCGGGCT
>NZ_LUKQ02000035.1 GCF_001647025.1 Endozoicomonas atrinae | reverse complement strand
ATCATCCTGAGTTTTAATCTGACTGGCTATTTGATCTACCAGTTTTTCGTTGATTTCAACGCTCATTGTTATTCTCCATTTTGGAGTATTAACGACAAGCGTTTACACAATTTAAATTACATTCCCTAAAAACCTGATAAATGGCATCTGTCACTATATCAAATCGTATGGATTCATTTGTAGCGATGATTAATCGAGCTAAACTGGCACGTAAACTATTTACTTGTGCCAAATTTCCATTGTAACCAGACAGTATATTAACAGAATCGATTAAACTTTCATGATCGATATCAGGCAGTCCATGTACAAATCCAAGAGATCGATAACTTCCATCCATATTATTCATGATTACTATCGGTGATGGAATGTCACTTAATAGTTCGGCATCCAGGTTAAATAAATAAACACCATTTATATTTCCGAACCCCAGTGTATATAAGGATCCATTGACCTTGGAATAGGCAGTGTTTGCACTAAAAGCGCAATTGATAAAAAACCGAATAGACCCACTCTCTTTAGTTTCGATGACTAACTCTTGTACATTATACCTGTCACCATTTGCTCTTATGTAGTGACGAATCCGGTAAATTGACGGCTTGTATTTTTCTTTCTCAAGGAATAATTTTAACACATCGGCTTCTTGTATTTGGTGAATTTCCTAGCATAGCAATGCAATCAATGATCATCTTTCTAAAATTGTTATCCATGTTTGATTGGATTCTACTATCTTACTCGAAAAGAGTATTCAGTGATAGTTGCGGATCAGTACAATATTGATGATAGCACTCTGAAAAATGTTTGTTTAATTGTTTTATGCTTTGAAATGGACGATCTTTCTGTTTTGATAATAAAGATGAACGATCTGATTTTATAGATAGGATAAACTCGATAATTCGGATCGCAGCATCAGCATGGCTACAAAAACCCTCTGACAACTCAGCTCTCATCATATAGAAGAAATAGGCCATACAAGACATAGTAAGTGCATCAAAACAATCTTTCTGTGCTTGAGCCTCTCCTTCAAGTTGTGCTTTGTGACATCCATAAGCCGAATAGAGTATAGCTCGTTTGAAATTATATATTTCATTACTTTGCAGCGTAGTCGAACCGCTACAATCAATTTCAGATTTTTCCACAGATTCCGCGAACTCATCGCCATCTAGCGGTATTGGTTGTAATTTGCCAGAAGAGATGCTTCTTTCTAGAGTCATAATTTCTTTTACTCTAACTGCTCTATTGGGGCTATTAATGTCTTTATCCTCCTGATTCATAAATCGGGTGAAAAATAGACTGATACCATCATCCTTACCTTTTCTTGTAGAAGAGGGGTTCAACGAATGAAAAACCAGATCTTTAGTTTTTTCGAGTTCTGTAAATCTGAGTACTGATGGTTCCTTATCTTGACCTAAAATATGAAGTAGGATGTTCCATGATATGTTTAAGCGGGTAAGTTGCCTGTATTGTTCGGGTATTTCTAATTTCTTGATTTTTTTATGGATGATATTATCAATAGTTGCTAAGTCAGGCTTCTGTTGTAATATGGCATCAATAATTATTTTTTCTTTGGCCGCCAGTTGTGAATTGACATTTTGTTTATTTTTTTTTCTGCTTTGCTCACAGGTTGAAGTCAGTTCGTTGATTGCCGTTTTGATTTCATCTTCTAATTTTTCTGTGCTGGCTTGAGTCTGATAAACACTTGGTCTGGGACATGCTGATTGATTCCTTTTGATTATTTCTATAAGTTTCTCAAATTCATTTAGTATAGGAATATTATGATCCAGCATTATTTCTAAATCTTGATCTGACATTGTTGTTTCCTGGTTTGGCTTGATGTCAGGATTGCTGCCATTATCAGTATCCGATGTTAGACTGGTCGAATCATTACCAGTAAGCTCAAGTCGTCTATAAATGGCTGTCTTCATTGAGTTGAACTCTTCTTTTATTTTATGATCAATATCACCCCAAGGGGCATCCGTCGTGGCCAGATAAAGAATGTTGGTGGCCGCCAACTTGATTCCATGGTAGTCGTTCAAACTTTTTACCAAATTATTGCTGGCTTTTTGATAGTCATCATATCGGTTTATTCCCGCCCGGTGACGGAACCAGTTCATTGGATTCATACACTGAACAAATCTTTCGAACGCCGGTACTTGTCTTCCGCCCCTGATACGGGAGGGATCTCCTTGATAAACTGTTTGTGGGGTATTTTTGGTAGTTAGACTATTCGATTTCATGCTGTTTTCCATACTGCTTACCTATGACTACTTATTACATTACTCTGAGCTATGGCTTCATGTTTATGAGATCTGCCGCTGATCTCTTATTTCCAACACATATTAAAATGTCAACCTATTTGATAAAGATAAAATAAAGACTATGAATATAGAAGATCCGATACAACATTTATTTTCCCTCCCATAAACCGACATATCTGCATTATGAATAAGTGAAAACCATTGGTTATTGGCGTGGGGCATATAAAAAGGTCTCATAGGATTCAGCTAGACCAAAATAAGGAAGGCTGTATGGTGATGCAAGAAAAAAGGCTGGAAACCAATTGATAAAAGCGTTTTTATCTGAAAAATAGAACTCGCCAAAGTTGGGATCAAAAAAACAGGCATCCTGAGCGATCCAAGCCGCAATCGCATGACCACTATACCCCTGAATACCAATCAAAGCATAGTTTCCATAATGACAATTATGCAAGTCTCGCTGTATATTGACGGCTATCTCTCTGGCAAAATCTCCTTTGGGCATGTTGCCACGAGAACCAGATCGTGTTTGTATTTGATTAAATTTAAATTGACCAGCCCCCATAAACTTGATGTTTCGACATTGCCTGATACCATGGCTCTCTAGCCAGAGGTTAGTTGAAGCGTCTTGATCTATTTTTCCCGAATTTTGCTCTGTCATCAAACCGGATTTCAGGGTAGTAGTAGCGATAAACTGCTGCATAAGTTGTCTGATTTTTGAAGGATTTATGTTTTTTTTTCCTATTGACCCGGAAGTTGATAGCCAGCTGGCAAGGCTGCTGCCATGGGCATGCCGTTCAATCCATCGGGCCGAGAGCATCTGACATATGCCTCCTCTGCTTTCTGGATGAGTTCCAATGATTTTAGCGACAGGATTTTCCACTTGGGAAAAGTCCCATGTGCAAGAACCGTTAAAACTCTTTGCAGTGCTTCGCACTCTTTTAATGAACTGTCTTACAATTAAAAACGAGGGATCTTGCATGGGATTATCACCTTCAATACATTCATTAGTAATATAAGTACATGACCAAATGAAATCATATATTTTCTGGCCCACAGGCCGCACAAGGCTTGAATGCAGTCTGAAAAGCAAATGGTCATGTACTTACCCCTAGGGGTATTAGGTTCTGTTGACATATTCATCGAAACCATAGCATTAGGGCTGCCACAGCCAGCATTCTCATCTAGTACCGCTTGTAAGCACTCTTCCAGAAGCCACGATCTTTTGGTAGTTGTCGCCATTGGGTCCCGGTTCTCAGTACCCACAGTACAGCCTGAGAATGCACCTGCAAAACTGCCAGTATTTGTAGCCATTGCTCATCATCCATTCGGGTTCTGTCCATATCGCACAAAAGGCGACATTTTAGAGATGATTTCTGATGTCAACAGAGCCTGTGAGGGTTAAAGATATCCTTCTTAGCTCGCGATAAGCGGGGACTATGAGAATTTAGATATCTTTGTAAAATAAAACTCACTGTTATCTTTATTATGCTTATCCAATTCACAATTGTTATAAGATAAGTTTACAAAAAACTTTGCTCAATCATCATCATTAGTCTCATTTAAGTAGTCTTCGGAGCATCGGAATCTACCTGACTCATTACGAATATGATGACCTTCGGGTATATCAATACCCTAATATTGAAAACACACCAAGCCCGTGGTAATTAAATCCTCAATGATACTTTCTGAATCTTTAGGTCAGTGGTTCTATAATTGCTGATAAACAATTCTCTGCATCAAACAAAACAAGCACACTTGAAGCGTTTCAAGTGTGCCCTGCTTTACTGATCTTTGTCCATAGAGAAATGACTCCCTTGTAAAGGCCTATGTCGGAACTTTAGAGAGTCATAAGTTAATCTGAATTCTTCTAGCATCATATAAACCTCACAAGCTTAAGTTACCTTATGCTTTTATTGAGTTCAGACAAGCTATGGGGGGATAGACTAGCATGAAATTACACATAAGCAAGTAGGCCCCCGTGCATGCCATTCCATATCTCGGTTAGAGCTTTGGTTCAAATGAACTCAGCATAATCCTGAAAGTGTCGGTTACCGGGTAGAGGGGATAGAAGGATCGCTGGCTGGCAAAATTACGGGTCAGGTCATATTTAAAGTCGCTAAGAATAAAGTCTGGAATTTCAGCAGTCCATTTGTTGTCTGTTCTCCTGAACGTGAAGACTTCACTTCTGGTTTGGTAGCCAGAGTAAGACTCCGGAAACGTTGTTAATACCGTTACGATTTCTCCGTCATCATCAGCCCGCATCCGGAATCTGGGGGGTAAATGGATTTCATAGGGCCGAGATATACCGACATTAAACTTTGATTTTGAAATAATCCGGATAAAAAACGCCTGGGGAGTCAGCTCGTTTGCCTTTACCCGACCCTCGGGAAAGATAAGTTCAAACAGGTGGCTTGAGTGGTAGCGCTGTACCTGGTGCTTTAACATTTTTAATGAGTCTTCCGCAAAGAAACGGGTGAACTCATCAAAGTCAAAGGTATTCAGGGTTCGAATCATATCCATAATGGTGGTTTTCAGTTCTTCTTTATCAATCTCGGACAGTGAAGCATCCTGGGGTGACGAGGGTAATATGATTTCTGTAGGGTCCGGTTTTTTTGCATGAGAGGCGGCTTCAGACTCGCCAAGGCATGACTGTACCGTCACGAATACGGTAATTATCCCGATCAGGCATGACTGAATAACTCTGGACATCTGAACCTCCTGACAAGATATGGCGTTTGATTTCAATCGCTGCAGCTGAAAAATTTAATTATGAGTAGTCAAAAAATTAAACTCTGGTTCTGAAAATAGCGGTTCTGCATATAGGGTTTGAAAGCGGGCTTTGAGTACCCGGCAAGACATAAGATAGTCAGTAATTCCGGTTTCTGCTGCGTAGATGCAGGCGGAGATATCGTCCGTTCGAACGATTACGCTATTGATGATTCAGGCGAGAGTATGCAGCGATAAGAATCATAAGAGGCGCTGGCAATGGAGTTCGCTTTTACCGATGAGCAGGAGATGATTCGGGAGTCCGCCGACAGCTTCCTGCAGGATGTCTCAACATCGGAGGCAGTTCGTGCAGCCATGGCTACCGATCAGGGCTTTGACTCTGAACTCTGGCAGCGGCTGTGTCAGGAAATGTACTGGCAGGCGCTGCATATTCCTGAGGAATACGGTGGTCTTGGCCTGGGGTATGTGGAGCTGGCGATACTGTTTGAAGAGATGGGGAGAAGACTGTTCTGCTCACCTTTCTTTTCAACCGTTGCAATGGGGGTCAATGCGCTTCTGGTGGCTGGCAACGAAGAGCAGAAACAGCAATGGCTGCCACAGATTGCTGAAGGCAGTCTGACCGCCACACTGGGTCTGGCATCCAGTCAGCAGAATCGTGACAACCGTCGCTGGGATGCCAGCAGTGTTCAGGCCACTGCCCGCAAAGAGGGCGATGGCTATGTGCTTTCAGGCTCCTGGCATTATGTGCCGGATGGGCACACTGCTGGACTGCTGATTCTTGCTGCCCGTGAAGAAGGCAGTAAAGGGGAAGCCGGTATACGCCTTTTTGCAGTATCTGCTGACAGTGAAGGTGTTCAGAGTCACTGGACACCCACCATGGATCAGACCCGCAAACAGGCAAAGGTTGAGATTGATAATCTCTTTGTTTCTGCAGACTGCTGTCTCGGTGGTGAAGGGACGTCAGACTGGCCAGCCCTGGAACAGGTGCTGCAACTCGCATCGGTGGCCATTGCTGCAGAGCAGGCCGGTGGCGCCCGTCAGGTAATGGAGCTGACCATCAATTACACCCGCGAGCGGGTTCAGTTTGGCCGTACTATTGCCAGTTTTCAGGCAATCAAGCATCGGGCTGCGGATATGATGCTACAGGTTGAGTGCGCCAAATCTGCCGTGTATTACGCGGCCTGCGTAGCCGATGAAGTGCTCAAGTCTCTCTCTTCATCAGAGCAGGTCTCTGAGGTGAAAGACGAGTTGCCAGAAGCTGCGGCGCTGGCCAAAGCTTACTGCTCGGATGCCTTTTTCCACTGTGCGGCTGAATCTATTCAGCTTCATGGTGGTGTCGGATTTACCTGGGAATATGACCCGCACCTTTATTTCAAGCGCGCCAAGTCCACTGAAACCTTCCTGGGGGATGGCGGTTTGCATCGGGAACGTATTGCACGTCAGTTGTTGGATGATTCAGGACAGGTGAAGGGGTAATTATTATGAAAATCAGTTTCAGTCCTGAAGATGAACAGTTTCGTGCAGAAGTGGCTACCTGGTTAAAGGAAAACCTGACCGGTGAGTTTGAACAGCTCCGCTTCCGTGGTGGCCCGGGTGATGAACATATGTTCCCGGAAGAGCGGAAAAAATGGGAACAGCATATGGCCAAAGCAGGGTGGCTCTGTGTGGGCTGGCCTGAAGAGTATGGCGGCCGGGGGCTCTCCATAAACCAGCAGGTTATTTTTAATGAAGAGTATGCTCGCGCCGGTGGCCCAGGTCATATGGGGCATATTGGTGAAGGACTGGCGGGCCCAACCATTATTGCTTTTGGAACTGAAGAACAGAAGCAACGCTTTCTTCCTGGTATTGCCAATGGTACGGAGTACTGGTGTCAGGGATATTCCGAGCCCAGTGCCGGATCTGATCTGGCTAATGTCAAAACTAAAGCAGCAATGAATGAGTCTACCGGTCAGTGGGAGATCAGTGGTCAGAAGGTCTGGACCTCGCTTGCTCATGAGTCCGACTGGTGCTTTGTGATTGCCCGTACCGAACCCGGCAGCAAAGGTCATAAAGGGCTTTCCTTCCTTTTGGTACCTATGGATCAGCCGGGTATTGAAGTCCGACCTATTGAACAGTTGACGGGCACCTCAGAATTTAACGAAGTCTTTTTTGATAATGCCGTAACCGATGCCAGCAATATTGTTGGCAAGCCCGGTGATGGCTGGAAGATAGCCTTGGCGCTGCTGGGCTTTGAGCGTGGTGTTTCCACTCTTGGGCAGCAGATGCAGTTCCTCAACGAGATGGATGAGATCATCCGGATCGCCAAGAAGAACGGCGCTGCAGAAGACCCTGCCATACGACAGCGCATTGCCGATGCCTGGATGGGGCTGCGCATTATGCGTTACAACGCGCTTCGCATGCTGTCCGGTTCACAGGATGGCTCTTCACCCGCTGATGGCTCTCTGCAGAAAGAGGCAATGATCTACAAACTTCACTGGGCTACCTGGCATGCCAATCTTGGCAAGCTGGCGATGGATGTGCTTGGGCCTGAGTCAGAACTACTGGAAGAAGGGCCCTATGAGCTGACCCGTCTGCAGTCCATGTATCTCTTTACCCGTTCTGACACCATTTATGGTGGCAGTAATGAAATTCAGCGGAACATTATTGCTGAGCGGGCACTGGAAATGCCCAAAGAGCCAAGACAGGCCAAGTAGTTTTTTGAACCACAAAGAGCACGAAGAGCACAAAGGAAGAAAACGATAAGCTTTCCTTTGTGTGCTTTGTGATCTCCGTGGTTAACATTATTTGATAATAAGAATTAACGGGAGAAAGGCGATGTTGAACCCGGAATATGTTCAGGGCCATCAGCTTCTGGATGGCAAATCTGTTCTGATTACGGCAGCGGCCGGTGCGGGTATTGGTTTTTCGGCAGCCCTTCGCGCAGCAGAAGAAGGTTGTCGTGCGTTGATGATCAGCGATATCCACGAAGGTCGTCTGGTTGAAGCAGCAGAAAAAATCAAAGCGGAAACCGGGCTGAAGGCCATTTATACCCAGGTGTGTAATGTGACCGATGAAGAGCAGGTCCAGACTCTGGTGGCTGCTGCTGAGGAAAAACTCGGTGGTGTTGATGTATTGATCAACAATGCTGGACTGGGTGGTTCTAAGCTGCTGGTTGAGATGGAAGATGCCGAGTGGAACCGAGTGCTGGATGTGACCCTGACTGGCACCATGCGGATGACTCGGGCGATTCTGCCGAAAATGATGGAGCGCAAGTCCGGAGTGATTGTTAATAACGCCTCTGTACTGGGCTGGCGTGCACAAAAAGAGCAGGCACATTATGCCGCTGCCAAGGCGGGTGTGATGGCGCTGACCCGTTGCTCAGCACTGGAAGCCGCTGAGCATGGTGTTCGTATCAATGCGGTAAGCCCGAGCATTGCCCTCCATGATTTCCTGCGTAAATCAGCGCCTCAGGAGCTGCTGCAACAGCTGGCTTCCAGAGAAGCCTTTGGGCGTGCGGCTGAGGTCTGGGAAATTGCCAATATCATGATGTTCCTGGCCAGTGGCTACAGTTCGTACATGACCGGTGAAATTATTTCTGCCAGCAGCCAGAGGGCCTGATGATGACTACGGTATTTCAAACACCCCATGAACTTCAGGATAAGGTTGGCTCTGTACTGGGCGAAAGCCAGTGGCTGACCATTGATCAGGAAAGGATCAACCTGTTTGCCGAAGCGACCGGTGACCACCAGTGGATTCATGTTGACCCCGAACGTGCCAAGGACGGCCCTTTTGGTGCCTGTATCGCTCATGGTTACCTCACGCTCTCTCTGGTCAGTCTGTTTCTGCCGGAGATTATGGAGGTTCAGGGGATCAGTATGGGCGTCAATTACGGAACGGATAAAGTACGCTTCCCGAATTCTGTGAAAGTCGGTGCACGTATTCGTGGTGTGGGTGAGTTGATTAACGTTGAAGAGGTGAAAGGTGGGGTTCAGTCAACCGTTCGAGTGACTGTAGAAATTGAAGGTGAAGACCGCCCTGCCTGCGTGGTGGATACGATTTCCCGTTACTACCCAGAATAATTTGTTAACCCGGTAGGTAAGCCGGGTTGAAGCTTTCCAGAATGCTCGAACAAGGAATAAGAACAATGAAAGACGCTGTTATTGTTTCAACCGCCCGTACGGCAATAGGTAAAGCATTTCGTGGTGCATTTAATGATACTGAAGCACCGGCGATGGGTGGTCATGTAGTACGTGAAGCGGTTAAGCGCGCTGGCATCGAAGCGGGTGAAGTTGATGATGTGCTGATTGGTGCAGCGGCCCAGCAGGGTACCCAGTCGTACAATCTTGGTCGATTATGTGCCATTGCCGGTGGCCTGCCGGAAACCGTTTCCGGTATGGCGATGGAACGCCAGTGTTCTTCTGGTCTGATGACCATTGCGACAGCTGCCAAAAGCATCATGTGTGATGAGATTGATATTGCAGTGGCAGGTGGTCTTGAGTCAATCTCACTGGTTCAGAACAAACACAAGAATACCTATCGCAACCTGTCCAAGGCAGCCATTGCTATGGATCCTGCGGCTTATATTCCAATGATTGAAACAGCTGAAATTGTTTCTGAGCGTTACGGGATCTCCCGTGAAGCGCAGGATGTCTATAGTCTGCAAAGTCAGCTGAGAACCGCTGAAGCCCAGAATGCTGGACTCTTTGCCGATGAGATTGTCCCAATGACCACGACCAAGAGCATCTTCAATAAGGAAACCAAAGAGGTGACTTATGAAGAAGTGACCCTTGCACAGGATGAATGCAATCGTGCCAGCACCACGCTGGAAAGTCTGGCAGGCCTGCAGCCGGTCTGGAAAGATGGTCACTGGGTGAAAGAAGGCAACTTTATTACTGCAGGTAATGCTTCACAGTTATCTGATGGTGCATCGGCTTCCGTTTTGATGAGCAGTAAGCTGGCTGAACAAAAAGGGCTTGAGCCTCTGGGTATTTATCGTGGTCTTGCCGTCGCTGGCTGTGCATCCGATGAAATGGGTATTGGGCCGGTGTTTGCCATTCCTAAACTGTTGAAGCGCCATGGACTGAAAATGGACGACATTGGCCTGTGGGAGCTGAATGAAGCCTTTGCCTGTCAGGTTATTTACTGCCGTGATCAGCTGGGTATTCCCAATGAAAACCTGAACGTTAATGGTGGTGCAATTGCCGTTGGTCATCCATTTGGGATGTCAGGTGCCCGTATGGTGGGGCATTCTCTGATTGAAGGTAAGCGTCGAGGAGCCAAATACGTGGTAGTGACCATGTGCATTGGCGGTGGTATGGGTGCTGCTGGTTTGTTCGAAGTGGCCTGATTTTTTGTTGAACCACGAAGGTCACAAAGCTCACAAAGAAGGCTTTTCTTTTGATTCTTTGTGCTCTTCGTGGTTAAAAAACAGAGGATAATAATAACAATGGTCTCTACATCCACTATTCGTGAAAAGATGGAGCTCTATGTCCAGCTGGTGAATAAGCGGGATATCGATGCCATCCTTGAACTCTATGACGACAATGCCACCGTGGAAGACCCTGTTGGTTCAAAGCCTTTGGCAGGTATTGAGGCAATTTCCCGTTTCTATCGTGAAGGCCTGGGGCAGAGTGAAGCTTCTGCCGAGCAGACTGGTGAGGTAAGAACCACCATCAGTGGTGAAGGCGCTATTCCCTTTCAGGTAAAAGTAACCTTTGAAGGTCGACCCTGTGTGATCACCGTTATTGATGTTATGCAGTTTAACGATGCGGGCAAGATTACCTCTATGAAGGCTTATTGGAGTCAGGATAACCTGGAGGTGCTGGCATGACACTGGAAGATCGCCTACAAAGGCTGGAAGCCCTGGAAGATATCCGCCAGTTGAAACACCGCTACCTGAATGCCTGTGACTTAAAGGACGTTGAGAGTATCAGAGACTGCTTTGCTGAAGGTGAAATTCTGATTGATTATGGCCCTGTTGGTCTTTTTAAAGACCGTGACAGTTTTGTCGGGTTATTTCAGGAGATGGCCTGCCATGATCATGTGATTGATCTTCATCACGGCGCCAACCCTGAAATCGAAGTGGAGGGCGACAAGGCTTTTGCAAGATGGGCGCTCTATTACTTCAATATTAATGGTGATACGGGGGCAACCCGCCAGCTTGGTGGTTTTTATCAGGATGAGTATCATTTTATTGATGGATTGTGGAAAATTGTTAAAACTGTATTTCACGCACACTCAATAAATCAGTAGATCAGTCTATATGTTGAGTCGTTTGTCTAAAAAAAGGCGGCTTAACAATCTAATAACTTATCACTCCTTTTCTTCTGAACTTTTTCATGTTTTTTCTAATCTATATTATCCCAGTAGATCTGCTATTCAGAGGGGTAATATTTTGGAGTTTAGTGTTATTGCAAGAGCAATAGACTATCTGGGGCTGCCTGTTGATCATGTCCATAGATCTAAACCGGTAGCAGCATCTCTTGTTCGAGTGCGCTCAACAGATAATCTTCGAGGGGGGGAAGACATCCATAAAAAGTCATTTGCTGATGGAAACTATAAAGTTAAAGGTGTATGCAGGGAAAGACCCGATGTAAAGGAAGGTTGTGCAGATAATCGTAAACTTGAGCCTCCTCAATACCTCTGTGGAAAAGATTTTTTCACATTATCCAGTCTGATTTGTGGGCGATTAAGTAGTAAAGAAATTCATGGAATAGGAGATGAAACTTTTCTAAATTTTATAGATCAGGCTTTACTTGATCTCAAGTATCTTGATTCATGGGTGGAGAAACTAATAGCTAACAAGAAAAAAATACCAAGGCTGCTGGTTCGCTCATTTATTGAAAATATGATTGAGTGCAGATCATCTTATGCAATTCTGGTTAGGGATTTAATGTCCTATAAAAACTACTTTGAGAATAAATCGTGTAAGCCTTTAGGAGAGGCTTCTAATGCGGATTCAAAACATGATGGATGCCCTTTAAAGCAAGATGAAAGATGTTCAGTAGTTTATAAACTGGCTTCAAGCTGGTCATATTTATTAAAATACATGAGTCAGTGTAATGAAGTAATGCCTTCCCCATCGTTAATCAGTGATTTGGATTTGCCTGATATTGAGCATCCTCTTTATTTGAGAGAGCCAACATTGGAATCGATCATGGAGGTGAAGGGGAGACTTGAAGAATTAAAGAATTGCTGGCAGAAACTCAACCAATGGTTGAGGGAGTCACCAGATAGACTTTTTGTGAAAAAAGAAGAGCAGACTCACTATGTTATGCTGCGGGTTGACAGTCAATTTATTCCGGGAACACTGGATATACATGAGTTAGTAGTGGAAAAAAAAACAGGTGGTGATCGGCGGGCAAGAGCAACAGTCAGTGCTCAGTGGCTTGTGCCTAAAAATGTCTGGAGCTTTTCAGAGAAAGATCCTTTGGCAGGCGTTGCTGGCCGGGGAGGTCATGATGGTTACACTAGAAAACAACCCTCTACTATAAAGTATCCATACAGTTCAACGAGAGCTGGTAAGCATGGAGTAGCATTAAAGCCAGCAGACTACTTTTTGTATCAGCCAGTCATGAAGAAGCTAATGACGAGCATATGTGCTATGAACATAAAACGGTTGAGTAGTTTACAAGACAGGGTTAACTTTTTTAGAGATGAAAGCAGTATTGAGCCACTAACGACTAATGAAAAAAAGCTTCTGAAAGAGTTTGCTGAAGTGTTGGAAACTTCACGGATATGGTGGAGAACTGAATCACCCTCAGTGAGGAGTATTTTTGATCAGATTTTTCTTGAAGAGATAAATAAAAGTTCACTTAAAAAGGGAGTAATGAGCTTAGTGACTAAAGTGAGGTCCCAGGTGAAGCTGGGGCGTAGTAGTAGTCATAAAGTCCAGGATAAGCGGCATAAAGAATTCTTGCCAGTGAGGCCGTGCTCACTGAGGGAGCGTGATCTAGGCCTGATAGAACCTGAGCCTCCAAGGATAACTTTTACTCCTGCCAGTCCTGAGCACAAACCAAAAGACTAATTATCTGCCTTTCAATAAAGCTCTTTTACAGCTAGGTGAAGGTATAAAACGATGCGTCTGTGCTTGTTTCTTTCGATAGCATAAACACATCGCTTTCCAGGTTTAATTAAGCCAAACCAGTATCTCACTGACCAGCAAACCAACAAAAGACCCCACCATTGAGCCAATTAATGCCATGATAATGGCAATGGGCATCAGGTTTTTATCGTAGGCTGCAGCCACCACCGCAGCAGAGGGCGCGCTGCCAATATTGGCGATGGAGGCAATACCACAGATGTGCAGGTTCAGCTTTAACAGACGGCCCAGTAGCAGTAACAAGATGCCGTGAATGGTCAGGATCATAACGCCGGACACTATATACAACGGTGCTTTAGTAATGGCACTGAGGTTAACTTCTGCGCCGATCAGGGCAACGATGACGTACAGCATGATGGTAGACACTTCATCTCCACCACCCATTTTTCCAAATCTGGTGGGTGCCAGAATCATACCGCTGAGCGAAGAGATAATAATGGCCCAGACCATGGCGCTGAAAAGCCCGGTTGCCGCAATCAGGTCGCCAAAGTAGTGAGACAGAGCAGCAACGATCAGTGAAAGGCCGAGCATTAGCATCAGGGCCTGAAAGTCAGGCTTTTCAGTGCTTCCTACATTCTGGAGTTGCTCCAGCACTTTATCCAGACCACTGTTATCCGCTCTGAGAAAACGACTGAACTGAGGCTTGAAGGGCTTCATGGCAATGATGATGATCAACCACACTGAATAGCAGAGTGCTCCCATCAGCAGGGTGTAGGCCATGGCTGAATCACTGACTTTCAGGGCCTCTTTGACCGCGACAAAATTTTGTGTGCCTCCCGTCCAGCCTGCACTCATGACACCAAAAGTATAGGGAGTTTCATCACCAAGAAGTGGCCCCATAATCTGTTGAACAATGATGAAACCCAGTATGATTGTAATGGTGGAGCCCAGGAACATGGTGATCAGCCTTATTCCCAGCTTGCGAATGATGGAGAGGTCAAACTTCAGAGACATCAGGAACAGCATGGCGGGGATGAGGTTATCTCTCACTGTTGCGCGGGCTGTTTTTACTTCAGGAGTCATCTCCCAGAGACCGACAGTGTACAGTGCCATTGAACCAAACATAACCAGAACAATACTTGGGAACCACTTGAAGAAACGACTGGGGTGTTGTTGTTCAAGCCAGACCAAAATGCCGCATAGACCAGCCATTACGGCAATAAATGGGAACCCCGTGGTGATCATGCAATTACCCCCAATAGCAAATTATATTTCTTGGAAAATTCTTTTTAAGGTTATGGGGCGAATGGCTCTGCTGCTTTGATACGAATCAACAAGGCGTGAGTTGGAACTGGTTATGCTTGCCGCACCAATTCAGGAGGCTGGTGATGAAAGCGACCATACAGTGGCTGGGTGATAAACGGTTTGTTGGGTATAGTGAGTATGTTGAGGGTGAACACTCACTGATCATGGATGCGCCAACGCAGTTTGGTGGAAAAAACAGTGCGCCATCACCAATGGAAGTTGTACTGGCAGCAGCTGGTACCTGTGCCTCCATGGATGTGACATCTATTCTTACTCAGGCACGTCAGGACATTCATGACTGTAAGGTCTCACTGACTTCAGAGCGCTCGAAAAATCCGCCAACGGTATTTACTGCTATTCATATGCACTTTGATATTTATGGAAAGAATCTTTCAGAAAAACAGGTAGAGCGGGCACTGTCACTGACATTTGAGAAATACTGCTCGGTATCAATAATGCTGGCTGAGTCCGGTGCGAAAATAAGCTGGGATTACTCAATTAACAGTCTTTGATAATTTCTATTCAAATATTATCTATAACGGCTCATGAACAGTTTCAGGAGTGAGCCGGTACTAGCTATTTTGATATCAGGATGGTGTTGTTTATAATCGACCACCTATTTTATCCTTGCTAGGAAAGGTACGAATAAGTCCACTCTTACTTTGGGCAAGCCTTGGTATTAGTGGTGATGTTTTTGGAAAAGGGACTTATTCCCAGTTTCCCTTGTCAAATCGTAGTATCCAGTTACCTGTAAATAAAATTTACAAGCTGTTGCCTTGATTATACTCGTGCCAGAAGTTATTAAACTGCTCTTTGATACTTATTTCAGCTATTGTTGAAAATTCAGAGGGGAGCCTTTGATGAGGTTTTTCGGTAGAAAGGGAAAAGGTTTTTGAAGAACGAAATGAGAGAGAGCCATCTGATGGTGAAAGCTTTACTTTATTCCAAGTGTGCTTGAGTCTTCCATGTAATACAGGCTTAAAACGTGCTAGCTTCTTTCGTAGTGATAATCGATGCATACACTCTTCTTTTAAATGATCAAAGTATTGAATCCATAACTCTGGTACAGGCTCAGGTCCGTCATCATGATATTCAAAAAGCTGGCTAGGAGATGGTGATTGATCGACCCATGGCCACGTAAATGTTCCTGTTATTTTTCCGTCGGTGAGGGTTGTGGTGAGAAAAGGCCTATGGATATCCTCATATGGGAGACTAATACTAGTCTTTATTGTTATTGTCGGGTGCAGTTTACGGTAGCGGCTAGTCATGTCTTCTACTATACAGCCCATTAATATTTTATTTTTTATTCTCTCAAGATCATGGCCAATGCTTGGAAGTCGTAATAACTCATAAGAAATTTGGTCATCAGCTAAATTGAGCCCAATAATAAAATCAATCTTACTTGTTTTTTCTGGGTTGACGTCTAGAAAAAAGGCTCGAACTACTGGGTGCTCTCCTAAAAAATGATTTATCATTTTGTTAAATACCCATAGATACTGGTCAATCCTTTCTAGCTTTGAGGAATCATCAACGCTTTGAAGTGAGCATGCCAGATCGGAAATGCCTAAAGACAAAAAACGAAGTTCTCCAAGTAAGGGGTGCCTATTGCGATGGTTATTGATGCTATCTTGAACCGCTCCCGTGAAGACAAGATAGTTGTCTATATCAACAGCAAAATATCCATCCATCATTCGAAAGCGGGCCGATTCGCTTTTAGGTGGTACAGGCAGAAAAGAAAGTTCAGGTCTTCTTAGTCCATGTTCAAATACAATTTGGTTTTCTTCTTTACTTAGAAAAGTATTGATATGAATAATTAACTTTGCAAAGTTAATAAACTGACCATGTTCATATCGTTTGAGAAGTTCATGTAGCTGAGCTATATCATTATTTAATGCCATCACTTGTCTGTGAGTATCAATAAGTAAAGTGGGGTTCCCGTTTTTTGACTGAATACATAACTTCTTAAAGTTATCCAGTCTGTCAATCAGCATATCGATACTTGGAGTGGGGGCTAGAGTGGCATCAGTTGACTCTGCTGTGCCAGAAGTTGTATGAGATATTTCTGGTGATGTTGGGGTATCGGGCGAGGTATTAACCTTTTTCTCCGGCTGGTCAATGATCATCGTGTCAAACTCACCAAGCTCCCTGGTGTCGTAGGTGCGCTGAGCTCTCAGACTTTGGCTATCTTCAAATGAAAGTCTTGATGGGCCGGGCTGCTCATTATCATAAGGAATGTATCCTATGGTATTGAAAGAAGGGGTTGACTGGGATGGCTCCACATCGGTCTCCAATTCTTGCCGGAAGTAGTGAATTTATCCATTGCTGGTCTTGTAGGGTGTAAACAATAGACTATTAGGGAGGCGTGGGCAGTCACTGATTTTTTTAGTGAAGAGTTTAGGACGAGTTCCAATGGTAGAACTTCTTACTGCTTCCATTGTTCAGTAATAGAAGCATGGTATTCTGGGTTTTAGAGGGGGTAGTAGGGTTCAATGACTCTGCAGTCGGAGTTGCTCTGTACCGATTGTCGAAGATATCACAAGCGGTACGAGGACTTTCCTATTTATGAAATGGTTTTATTGCTGGGAACTCCCGTCTCATAATAGCTTTTCATATTTCGGGCAATTTTATTGACGGCGCCATCCAGTGCTTTTTTGACAAGCAGCTTGTCCAGCAATTTTCCCAGCAAGCCAAAGCGAACGGTGTAGCTCATGGTAGTGGTCAGTTGAGTCTTTTCACCTTTTGGCTGGATTTTGTAGATAAAACAGGCTTCCCGGAAAGGCGCTGGCGCAGGACCATCGCCTTCATGAAGCCGAATCACAAAGCCCTGCTTCTCTTGCCAGTGAGTAACGGTTTCATCCAGGAACTTGCCATTTTTCTGGAAGACCCGACGACTGGCGCCTTTTCCTTCAACAGGCCCGGGATGAAGTTCACAACCGGTGAGGTTTGGGACGTAATTGACCGCCTGGGTAAAGTCGCGAAGAATCTCCCAGGATTTCTCCAGCGGGAGATCAATATCGATGGTGCTGGTTGCTTCGGTAGTCATTGTTATTATCCTCCATCACCAAAAGCGTACATGGATTATACGAAAATACCGTTTGGAATTCTTAAGGCTGTCCTTGCAAAACCAATCTGTCGGTATTTTCATTGATCTGGCTTAACTTAACTCACAGTATTTTCTGCAGCATCCAGAAATGCAGGCTTTTCACCGCCGCCATGAACGGTAATATCAGCACCACTGACATAAGAAGACAATGGTGATGCCAGATACAGACAGGTATCGCCAATATCCGATGGGTTGGCAAAACGCTGTAACGGTACGGTTTTGGCGACACTGGCGATGCCTTCTTCATCCCCATAATGCAAATGTGCCTGTTCGGTAAGAATTAACCCAGCGGTTACTGCATTGACTCTTACCTTGGGAGCCCACTCGACCGCCAGAGACTGGGTGAGGTTCAAGAGGCCTGCCTTGGCAGCACCGTAAGCAGCGGTGCCCGGTGAAGGCCGCTTGGCACTGACGCTACAGATATTAATAATCACGCCACCTTCAGCCTGTTCCTGCATAACCGCATTGGCTTTCTGGCAAAGGTTCAGTGGTGCAATCAGGTTCAGACGGATAATGGACTCGGAGAACCGGGGGGAAACCGTAGCGGCATCGGCATTCGGGGCACCACCGGCATTGTTAACCAGAACATCAAGGCGGCCAAATTGTTTAATGGTGCTGCCGATTAACTGGTCAATCTGTTTCAGGTCACGAACATCGCAGGGGAAAAAGACGGCAGTGTTCTGATTGCCCTGTGGGCTGATGGCAGAAGGTAGCTGCTCAGGCTCCTGACGTCCACAGATCACCACATGAGCACCCTGTTGCAGAAAACGCTCACTGATACCTTTGCCGGCACCCTTACCTCCACCGGTGACAAGTACCACTTTACCGGTAAAATCCAGAGGATTACTCATCGCTGCCTTCCCGTCTTCGTTTTTATTCGATTCGTTGAATTGTCTGTTCCTGATGTTACCGGCTGTGTCAGGGGCTGTATTAGTCTTGTTGGACGATGTTGCTCTTGCCTGCCATTGAAAAAATGCCTGACAGTGAAAAACCTTGAGCGAAGAGAAACACCCACCGCTGCTCAGCTGTTTGACAGCACCGGCTACATAGCGTGTTCATAATGGGTATTGGGTGGAAATGCCGAGTGATCAGCGGCGCCCCTTTCGTATTAAGTAAAGGCATAATAACAAGAAGGAGAGCGGGTAATGAGTGCAATTCCAGAGGGGCATTTTGTTCAATTGGAAGATGGTCTGTCACTTCACTACCACGAAGCTGGCCAGGGCGAGGCGGTACTTTTCCTGCATGGCAGTGGACCCGGTGCCAGTGGTTACAGCAATTTCAAGGGCAACTATCCGATTTTTGCCGAAGCGGGCGTGCGAGCGATTGTTCCTGACCTTCCGGGATACGGGTTGAGTGATAAACCGGAAACAGAATATACCCTCGATTTTTTTGTTGCCGCAGTGAAAGGCCTGATTGACCAGCTGGCAATTGATTCAGTTACCCTGGTGGGTAATTCGCTGGGCGGTGCCATTGCTATCAAATTGACTCTGGATTATCCCGAACTGGTCAGGAAGTTGATTCTTATGGCGCCAGGCGGTCTGATGGAAAAAGAGCAGTACTTTCAGGAGATGGAAGGTATCCAGAAGATGGCAGCAGCCTTTGCCTCCGGAGAGTTGAAAGACGCTTCTGGTATGCGCCGTCTGTTAGGGCTTCAACTGTTTGATGCCTCGCAGGTGACGGATGAAACTGTCAATGAGCGGGTAGCTGTTGTTCATGAACAGCCAGTCTGCGTATTGTCCACCATGCAGGTGCCGAATATGGCATCCCGCCTTCATGAATTGAGATGCCCCATCTTTGGTATCTGGGGTGTCAACGATAAGTTCTGTCCTTCCCGCGGTGCGGACACCATGATGAATGCCTGCAGCAATATCCGCTTCACATTGTTAAGTGAATGCGGCCACTGGGTGATGGTTGAGCATGAAGCCTGGTTCAATCGCCAGTGCATTGATTTTATCCGGCATAATTAAGAAAACTTTTTTTACAGCATTTTCCAAATTAAAGAATAAATACAATGAATAACGAAAAAAGAGCGCAGTACGGTGATGAGCTTTATGAAGCTCTGAAATCAGGTAAAACAATCGAGCCGCTGACCAATCGTGAAAGTGATATCACCATTGAAGATGCCTACCACATCTCCCTGCATATGGTAGAACGCCGTGTGGCAGCGGGTGACCGTATTGTGGGCAAAAAAATTGGGGTTACGTCCAAAGCGGTTCAGGACATGCTGAATGTTCACCAGCCGGATTTTGGTTTCATCACTGATGAGATGTGGTTCAAAAATGGCGACACCATCTCCTGTTCAGAGAATAAATTGATTCAGCCTCGGGCAGAAGGTGAGATTGCTTTCAAGCTCAAGAAAGATCTGGTAGGGCCTGGTGTGACAGAGAAGGATGTTATGGAAGCCACGGAGTGCGTCATGCCGTGTTTTGAAATTGTCGATTCCAGAATTCATAACTGGCAGATCAAAATTCAGGACACGGTTTCAGATAATGCTTCCTGCGGAGTTTTTGTGCTGGGCGAAGAACGGGTTGATCCCAACACTATCGACCTGCCTTCAGCACAGATGAAAGTGTATAAAAATGGCCAGCTGATCAGTGAAGGGCTGGGTTCAGCGGTTCAGGGTGATCCACTGACCGCTGTCGCCTGGCTGGCAAACACGCTGGGAGAATTTGGTATTCCATTCAAGGCTGGAGAGATCATCCTGTCCGGTTCCCTGGTGCCATTGGAGCCGGTACAGCCCGGTGATGTGATGGAACTGGAGATTGAAGGTTTGGGCAAGGCCGCTGTGACATTTGGAGAATAACAAGATGAGTCAGAAACTGAAGGCAATCATCATTGGGCCGGGTAATATCGGTACCGACCTGTTGATGAAAATGAAACGCTCCGAATGGATTGAGCCAGTCTGGATGGTGGGTATTGACCCGGAATCCGAGGGCTTGAAGCGTGCCCGTGAGATGGGCATCAAAACCTCTGCAGAAGGTGTGGATGGTGTTCTTCCTCATGTGATCAAGGACGATATCCGAGTCGCCTTTGATGCCACCTCCGCTTATGTGCATGCAGAAAACAGCCGCAAACTGAATGAGCTCGGCGTCATTATGATTGATTTGACGCCTGCGGCCATCGGCCCGTTCTGCGTTCCTCCCGTTAACCTGAAAGAACACACCGAAGAGCTGAAACTCAATGTCAACATGGTGACCTGTGGTGGACAGGCAACGATTCCCATGGTTGCTGCCGTCTCAAGGGTTCAGGAAGTAGAGTATGGTGAGATTGTGGCTACGGTATCCTCCCGTTCTGTAGGGCCTGGTACACGACAGAATATTGATGAGTTTACCCGTACAACCTCTGGCGCTGTTGAAAAAGTGGGTGGAGCGAAGAAGGGTAAGGCGATCATTATCATCAACCCTGCCGAGCCACCACTGATTATGCGGGATACCATTCACTGTCTGACTGCTGAGGAGCCGGATCAGGCGGCCATAACCCGGTCTGTTCACGATATGGTGGCTGAGGTTCAGAAATACGTTCCGGGCTATCGTCTGGTGAATGGCCCGATCTTTGACGGCAACCGGGTTTCTGTTTTTATGGAGGTTGAAGGTCTTGGCGACTTCCTGCCCAAGTATGCGGGTAACCTCGATATCATGACCGCAGCAGGCCTGAGAACGGCTGAGATGTTTGCTGAAGAAGCGGCAAAAGGCGCAATCACCTTACCGGCACGTGGAGAATAAACAATGAATCTGAAAGGTAAGAAAGTCACTCTCCATGACATGTGTCTGCGTGATGGTATGCATGCCAAGCGTCACCAGATCTCTCTGGACGAAATGGTGAATATTGCGACTGCCATGGATGAGGCAGGCATTCCTCTGATCGAAGTTACCCACGGTGATGGCCTGGGTGGTGCTTCCGTTAACTACGGTTTTCCGGCTCACACGGATGAAGAATACCTGGATGCCGTTATTCCCAAGATGAAAAATGCCAAGGTGTCTGCCCTGCAGTTACCAGGCATTGGCACCCTGGATCACCTGAGAATGGCGAAAGACCTGGGCGTTTCCACCATTCGTGTCGCAACTCACTGTACCGAAGCCGATGTATCGGAACAGCATATTGGCATGTCTGCCAAGATGGGGATGGATACGGTTGGCTTCTTGATGATGGCCCATATGGTCAGTGCCGAGAAAGTTCTGGAGCAGGCCAAATTGATGGAGAGCTACGGAGCAAACTGTATTTATTGCACCGACTCTGCCGGTTATATGCTTCCGGATGAAGTGACAGAAAAGCTGGGTCTGTTACGTGCTGAGCTGAACCCTGAAACCGAAATCGGCTTCCATGGTCACCATAACCTGGCCATGGGAATTGCTAACTCTCTGTCTGCCATTGAGGCGGGTGCTACTCGTATTGATGGTTCCGTTGCAGGACTTGGTGCAGGTGCCGGTAATACGCCTCTTGAAGTCTTTGTTGCGGTGCTTAATCGCATGGGGGTTGAAACCGGCGTTGACCTTTACAAGATCAGCGATGTGGCAGAAGACCTTGTAGTGCCGCTGATGGATCAGCCGATTCGGATCGACCGTGATGCACTGACTCTGGGTTATGCGGGTGTTTACTCTTCCTTCCTGCTGTTTGCCAAGCGTGCCGAAGCCAAGTATGGCGTTCAGGCCCGGGATATTCTGGCAGAGTTGGGTCGTCGTGGAACAGTGGGTGGCCAGGAAGATATGATCGAAGACCTGGCGCTGACCATGGCTAAAGAGCAGGGGCTCATCTAACTATCCTTCCCTGGACCACAAAGGCCTGGTGCGCTTTGTGGTCTTCGTGGTTAAAAAATCTTTTTAACAGCAGACTTCAGCCTATGAACAATTTTAATAATAAAGTGGCTGTTATCACCGGTGCAGGTGGTGGCATTGGACGGGAGATGGCGCTTCAGCTGGCGAAAGAAGGCTGTCATTTGGCCCTGGGTGATATCAGTCAGCAGGGGCTGGATGAAACGGCCAAGTTGCTTGAACCCTATGGTGTAAGAGTCAGCTGTCATATTGTTGATGTTACTGACCGCAAGAGGATGGAAGCCCTGCCGGCAGAAGTGATTGAAGTACATGGTGCTGTCAACCTGCTGGTGAATAATGCGGGTATTACCCTGCAGAGCAGTTTTGAAGACCTGAGTATTGAGCATTGGGAACTGGTGATTGGTATCAACCTGTGGGGGGTGATCTATGGCACCAAAGCGTTTCTGCCTTACCTGAAAGAGCAGGGCAGGAAAGGCCCTGAGAATGCGCATATTATCAATATGTCCAGTCTGGCGGGCTTTATTGGTATGCCTAATCAGTCTTCTTACTGCGCAACAAAGTCAGCAGTGCGGGCGATCAGTGAAACACTGTGGGCTGAGTTGCATATGGATAATATTGGGGTGACTAGTGTTCATCCTGGGGCGATTAAAACCAATATACTTAAAGCGCATCTGGACAAGGCAGGCAATCCTGCAAATGCAGCAGCTATAAATAGAAAAGTCGATAAGTTTGCTATGGATACCGATAAGGCGGTTGCAAAAATGCTGAATGCGGTCAGGAAGAATAAACAGCGAGTGGTTATTGGTACTGATTCACATATGGTAGAAAAATTTAAAAGACTGCTTCCTTCAGCGATTCATAAGCCCTTTGCGAAGATGTTTGCCAAAGAGCAGATTGCCAGGACCGGCTGACTTTTATTGGTATTATTCAGCAGCGCAATTTTTTATAAAATTGCGCTGCTGATCACTCTTCACCTGGCGACTCTCCCTCTTTTTCCTGCTCTTTAATTTCCTGCACCCAGCGGAAGACTTCTGCAACAGGCTCTATCAGCTCCCCTGGGATAAAATCGGCAATGTCCAGATGAAACAGGGCATGAGCCAGTGGAACGTTTTCAAGAACAGGAATGCCTTCTTTTTCTGCAATTTTGATAATAAACCGGGCATGACCACCACGACCTTTAACCGTGACAATAGGAAGCGGTGTCTTACCCTGGCGATACTGTAGACCAATGGCCAGATGGGTCGGGTTTTTGATCACAACATCTGACTTACCGGTATTTTCAGCCTGGTTCAGTATTTCCTGATGGATCTCTTTACGCTTACCCTTGATCTCAGGGCTACCTTCACTTTCTTTATGTTCCCGCTTGACCTCATCCTTGCTCATCCGGTTCTGCTTCATAAAGTTGTAGCGCTCAAACATATAGTCGAGGACCGCAATAATCACGAAAGCAATCATTGAGTAGAGCAGTAGCTTTTTAATCAGGTGGGCTGCAACTGGCAATATGCATGAGCTGCCACAATATGGCATATCGACCATGTCACCCACACTGCTGTAGATGACGTAATACACAACAAATGTCAGAAAGAGAATTTTGATAACCGACTTGAAAAACTCGACAAGGTTTTTCATGGCGAAAATCTTTTTCAGCCCGCCAACCGGGCTGATCTTTTCAATATCCGGTTTAATACCTTCAGGTGCAAACAGCAGGCCAAACTGCATGACGTTGCCGATAATTGCAGAAAACATGGAGACGGCGACCAGAGGAATCAGCAGGTCCATGGTTAAGTCAAGAATGCCGTGAGTCACTATTTTAAAAGAAACTTCAAATGGTTCGTTGTAGCTTAACGTGGGAAACAGCACCATCTGCTTGAACTTATCGATAAAGGTTTCGCTCATCATCCAGAGTAATGCCAGTACTGCTATAAGGTTAAAAGTGCCAGATACTTCTTTACTTTTGGCGACCTGACCTTTTTCCCGCGCGTCGCGGAGTTTTTTGGGGGTGGGCTCTTCCGTTTTTTCTGCGCTCATTTCCAGATCACTCCCAATGATTCAAACAACTCGGGGATTCCCATCATGTATTTGCGGGACAGTTCCAGAATGGTTGCCATGTAAACCACCAGAATGGCACAGGCAACGGCAGATTTAATTGGCATGGCCAGAATGAATACGTTCAGCTGGGGAGCAGCCCGGCTGATCAGGGCGATGCCAAACTCGGTAATAAACATACAGATAATGACCGGCGCAGAGAGCCACATGGACAACTGGATAATCAGATCAAACTGGCCAAGGAAAAAGGTTACCGCTTCCTGGTTGATGTTTGGGAAGTAGCTGAATACCGGCCAGACTTTATAGGTGAGCATCAGGCTTTCCAGTATTAACAGGAACAGCCCACTGGTCATGACCAGCGCAATAAGCGCTTGGCTGAACAGGATCCCCATCGGGGATGTTTCCGCACCCGAAAATGGATTCAGGGTACTGGCCATGGAAGCACCCCGCTGGTTATCAATAAAAAATCCGGCAGCTTCCAATGCCCAGAACGGGATTGCCAGTACGAAGCCCATGATGGCACCGATAAAGGCTTCCTTGATAACGATTCCACCCGTGTCGTAGATGGACAGCGCTTCATCCGGTTTGGCTTCAGACAGCATGGGGTGCATGAACAGCACCAGACACATGCAAATACCGTTACGTATCATGGTCCCGCCAAGGTTCCGCTTGTGCAGCATGGGCAGAACGGTAAACATGGAAACTATGCGGGGCATTCCCATTGAGAGGATGTAAAACCACTCTTTCAGATCGTCAACGGGCAGGATCATTGTCAGAGCCTTTCCAGCATATCCATGATTGCCAGCGAGAAGTTATAAATCTCGATACCCATCCAGCGGGATGTCAGGAAAATACTGATAATGACCGCTACCAGCTTAAATGCAAAAGGCAGGGTTTGTTCCTGAATTTGTGTCAGTGCCTGAATCAAACTGATGAGCAGACCAACCACTGATGCCGCGATGATGGGAGGCATGGAAAGTAACAGCGTCAGCCAGAGTGACTGAGCTGTCAGTGTCAGTATATGCGGGTCATGCATAACTCAGCACCAGTCCGTGAATTAGACGAGTCCAGCCATCCAGCAATACAAACAGCAATAGCTTGAAAGGCAGGGATATAGTCATGGGTGACACCATCATCATACCCATGGCCAGAAGGATGTTAGAGACGATCAAGTCAATAACGATAAACGGCAAATAGAGCAGAAAGCCGATTTCGAAAGCCTTGGTCAGTTCACTGATACAGTAAGACGGCATTAGAACTACCAGGTCATCAGAAGTCAGTTGTGCCTGGTATGCCTTTGGCCACAATATTCTTGCGCTCTTCAGAAAGAAATTTCTTTCTCGCTCAGTGGTATTTTTTTTCAGGAAATCTCGGTAGGGGGTTATCAGCAAATCGATATTACTCATCAGCTCTTTACTGTCTTCAGTCTGAAAACTGATATTCTCCTCTTGAGCGAGATCCCAGGCCTCAAAACCTACCGGAGCCATGATGTAAAGCGTCAGGATAATAGCCAGAGCATTCATGGCGATGTTGGGAGGAATCTGCTGAAGACCGGTAGCGTTTCTTAGGATGGAGAATACGACAACCAGTTTCAGGAATGATGTCCCCATCACAGCAAGAAAGGGCACCAGCGCCATCAGCGCCAGTGGGATCATCAAATAAAATGGACTGGTGAGAGTAATTGCGCCGCTTTCCATAGTCGCCTTTTCCAGTCTCAGAGTATGAACAAGAGACTTTATCGTTTGGGTGGTCTTAAGGTAGTCAGTCGACAATTCTGGTAATACGTGCACCCAGTCGATTATTTATCTGTACAAGCTGGCACTCGGCAATCAATTTGCCTCCGGCACGAACCTTAACCGGTTGTTCGATAGGACGATCCAGTTCAAACACATGGCCAGGCTGAAGAGACTGAACTTCCTGAGCGGTAAACTGTTGTCGCCCCACTTCGAATAAAAGGTCAATCTCAATATCTGACAGGTCGATAGGCTCCTGTTCATGATGCATTTGATCGTCTTCCATTGAGTCCATCCTGTGCTTGATGGTGATTTGAGAACCCTCTGCTTCCCCGACGAAAGCAACATCCGGGTTGACTCTGATAATCAGTTGCTGTCCGGTGACGTGGTAATGAAAAAATACTATGTCACCGACACCCAGTGCGCTGGTTTCCTCTTTAGACAGTTTTGCCTGTCCAAGTTCAAGGCCTGCCCAGATAGGTATATCGGTGGATTGTTCATGGATATGAGTGGGCAGTAGTTTGAGAAGTTCAAAAACTATGGGGTTGCTTTCCAGGTAGATGGGGTACTGCGTACCGGCTATCTGGATATTCATCGCCAGTTCTGCACGCTTTGATTTATCTGGATTAGGTGTCATGTCAGCGAACTTGATGGAGATCCCAAGCCCCTGCATCAGCTGCTCCAGCAGGCTCTGCATTCTGCTTTCCAGTGCTGCCAGCATCAACTCTTTTGGCAGTTTGAGCAGTATTTGACTGTTCAGGTTGGCCGGCATAATGCGGTCAATTAATGCACTGCCGGTGTATAAGGAAACGGGTTGATGATTGATTTCGAGTTGCATGCAGATAGCAGGCATATTCTCCGCAGCAATACTGCTTAGCGAAATGTCCCACCTGTCCTCATTAACCGGCAGGGCAAGCTCTGTCTGGCGGTTGCTGAGGATTTGGCTAAGCAGCAGCTGCGATGGTGAGACAGAGGGTAGATCAAGAGTTTCTGCTGCCATGGTTCAACCTATGCCCGGTCGTTTCTGGAAGAGTTCTGGTCGTTATCTTCTGCCACATACTGGTTACGGGAGCGACCATCACTATCCTGGTTGTCGCCACCTGACATATTGATATTCACCTGAACCTTGTCGTTGGAGAACCGCTCAGCCAGCATTTTCTGCAGGTTGGCTTCGTGTTGTGCCAGAAAGTTTCCGGCTTCTGCCGACGAGGTGTTCATCGTTACTGTTAACTCGCCACCATGTCGCTGAATTCTGATCTCGGTACCTGGAAGAACACTGTCTTTCAGAGAAATACGAACTTCTGCCCCATTCACAGCATCCTTTGCAGAAACCTGAATCTGGTCTGCCATTTTCTGAAGTGCAGCATCAATTTCCTTAACGCTACTGGCCTGCGGGATCTCTCGAAGCTGTACATCTGCTTTTATCGAGTTCTGAGTGTTGTTGACCATTGCATGCTCAGAGCCATCGCGCGAATTCTGGAACATATTTTCACCGTTCTCTTCACGAGAACCTTTTTCCTGGCGTCCCTTGATGGCATCTTTAGAGCTTTTGTTGCGCTCGGCCAGCAGGCTTTCCAGACTTTGCTCCTTTTCTCCTCCAGGTTTTTTCTCTTTGTCACGCTTTTCTTTAGTCATGCGATCAGCAAAGTCGTTAGCCTGCTTATCAGATACTTTTCGGCTTTGCTGGGCGGTATCGTTCTGTTGAGGGGGCGGAGTTGGCTGAGTATTGCCAGTTTGATTCAAGCCTTGTGTTGACATGATGTTTAACTCCTATTCCTTGGATTTAACGGTAAACTCTTCCATCTCCAGGTCTTCAAGACGTTTGGCCTCTTTCTCAGCCTCTTCATCCTGTACCTTGCAGAACTCTTCAAACTTCTCAACAGCCAGCTTGGCCTTATAGTGAGCCTGTTTCGCTGCTTCAAGTATCTGCTCTGCTTCGGCTACCTGTTGTTCTGCTTCTACCACCCGTTGTTCTGCATCTGCAATTGCCTGTTCCAGAGAGGCATCTTTCTCTCGTAACATGGCAACTTTCTGCTTAAGCCGATCCAGATCATGCTGCTGAATACTGGTGTTCATAATATTATCGTATAGCCGCTGCTCTTCTTGACTGCGCCATACAATATATTCTTCCAGCTCCTGTTGACGCTGTACTACTTCCTGCTTGCGTCGTTCGACTTCCTGATGGGCGAGGTTCAGTTCATGCTCACAGCGTTTGACCTCCCGTTCAGCAGACTGCTCGCGTATGTTTTTAACCTTCAGCAGGTCCTTCAGCATATTCTCAGTAACCTACGATTTGCTGTAATTGGGCAATAGTCTGGTCGAGCGGCATCAGTTCATCTGTTCTCTGTTTAAGAAAAGACCGGATGGTTTCAATTTTCTGAATGGCTTCGTCAGCCAGTGGGTCAGCCCCCTGTTTGTATTCGCCTACTTTTACCAGCAACTCAATATCTTCGTATTTGGACATCAGGGCTCTTGCTCTATTGACCGCAGCACGGTGATCTTCGGTAGTAATGGCATTCATGACACGGCTGGCACTGGCAAGCACATCAATTGCCGGGTAATGCCCCGATGCGGCCAGCTTTCGGGAAAGAATAATATGCCCATCAAGAATCGAACGTGTTTCATCCGCTACCGGTTCGGTCATGTCATCTCCTTCAACCAGTACGGTATAAAGCGCAGTAATCGAGCCTACATCCGACATCCCCGTACGTTCCATCAGCTTGGGGAGGGTGGCAAATACAGAAGGCGGGAAACCCCGGCGGGTCGGCGGCTCTCCAGCAGCCAGCCCGATTTCACGCTGGGCACGGGCAAAGCGAGTGACAGAGTCCATCAGCAGAAGAACCCGTTTACCTTTATCACGAAAATACTCAGCAACGGCGGTTGCTGTGTACGCGGCTTTGGAGCGCTCCATGGAGGATTTGTCGGAGGTCGCCACAATAATAACGGACTTCTTAACCCCTTCTGGCCCAAGGTCGTGCTCGATAAACTCCCGCAGTTCCCGTCCCCGTTCACCGATCAGGGCAAGAACGGTGACATCTACTTCAGCTCCCTTAACCAGCATGGACAGCAGGGTACTCTTACCACCACCAGCCGCAGCAAAAATACCCATTCTCTGTCCTTCACCGCAGGTCAGAATGCCATCAATGGCTTTCACACCCAGTGGAATGGGATGGTCAATGATTCTTCGGGTCATCGGATCCGGGGCGTCGGCATAAACCGGATAATGCGCTTCAGGCTCAATGCCATTAAATGCGTCAGGGTTTAATGGGTTGCCCATACCGTCCAGCACATGGCCCAGAAGGTGGGGGCCAACGGCTACGTGATGTACTTTGCCGGTCGGGATGACTTCTGTGGTAGATGAGATCCCCATAATTTCACCCAGAGGGGATAGCACGGTCTCGTGCCCCTGGAAGCCAACCACTTCAGCGTATGAGTTCCGGTCACCGTCATCAGGGTTATTGGGAGATACCAGTTGACAGAGCTCACCAATTTTGACACCAGGCACGGCCGCTTTGATGATCATTCCCTGAACTTCAGTAACACGACCACGAATATCAATCAGCCTGCCGCTTTCAACGGTACTTTGCAGTGCACTGGTGAGATAGTTAAAAGTTTCAGCCAACTTGATGCCTCCATTATTTTTCTTTCTATGGACTTGCTGCTATCGAGATCCTTCTGCTCTACATACCTGGAGAGCGCAGTACTTCCTGCCCTGGCAGTATGGAGTCATTATCCAGACGCGCCAGAGTATAGTTCTTCTACTCAATACGTGGCTGAAAACTGGATAAAGGATTCCCGAATCCATTACAGGCTTCTACTCTTTTTTCGGCCTGATGATTTCGAGCTGAAATGGTGTTGGTAAAATAAATGCAGGTATAAGAGCGGAAAAAAAAAGAAGGGCTATGGAAACCCTTCTTTATATTGCATATTCTGGGAGTTAAACCATCATTCCCATATCGCCTGGGCCTCCAGGAGTCCCTCCGGAACCACTTTGAGGGCGGGGAGGTGTTGTTGTTGAAGAGGCCTGTTCCTGTTTGGACTCATCCAGCTCACTGACACACCATTCCAGGGTATTAACGAACTTTTCCAGAGTGGACTCAAATAAACCATAATCACAGGAAGCCTGAAGGGAACGAATCAACAACACTTCGGTTTTATCATGGTTCAATGCCAGAAATGCCCCCTGCATGCTATGATGCTGGAGGTTCAGTGAACACATTTTTTCCAGCAATGCAGTTTTTTCCGGGCTGTCATGGGTAATCATAGGTCGAACAGAAGCAACGAACACCAGAGCTTCATCATCCTCCAGATACTCCATGTTAACGATTAAGGTATCGTCAAAACACAGACCACAGGCATCATGTTCGTTTAATTTGAGTTCTCCCAGGCCGATGCTCTGGGCAAAGTGTTGTAGATGTTGTTCTACATTCTGCTTGAAAGACATCAGGCCCTTCCCTCCACTGATTTATTTTTCATAGTTGAGCAATTTATTTTTGATAATCTATTTATAGCTTAGACACTATATATAGCTCAGACATTCCGCATGGGGAAAAAATCCATAGATTTAATCGGCTGATTGTCACATTTCATAAAAAGCTAAAAAGAAATGCTCAAATCAAGGGATGAAAAGCCTGCCGCTTTCCTTCATGATACAAAATCATTAAAGGCTGTCAGGATTTGTTGGCATATGGTTTCTCCCCATTACAAGCCAGAACGCTGCTGTCCAGGTGCTGTGGAAGCAGGAATGTCTTTATCTTTCAAGTTGTTGTATCGATGGTGGATGTATTCTGGGTAAAACCTTCCGTTGCGTAAGCCCTGAGTTATAAGCCCAGAGTCAACAGAGCCTAATGTTGTTTGGTAGATAGTTTGTGATTGATGACGCCATTTGGATGAAGGAAGCCCTGCTGGAAGCTGATAAAGGCCGAGCCATGGGCGAGGTTCCCGTCGGTGCTGTGGTGGTTAAGGACGGTCAAATTATAGCCCGGGCCTGTAATCAGCCCATTTCATCCTGTAACCCGGTTGCTCATGCTGAAATTCTGGCGCTTCAGTCGGCAGCGGCATTCATTGGGAACTACCGCCTGCTGGATTGTGACCTCTATGTTACGCTAGAGCCCTGTACCATGTGTGCGGGCGCCATTGTTCACAGCCGGATTCGGCGCCTGATATACGGCGCAGCAGAACCGAAGGCCGGAGCCGTTGCCAGTGCTGCGAGGGTTCTTGAGCAGCCACAGATGAACCACCGGGTAGAGGTTACTGGTGGTGTTCTTCAGGCTGAATGCAGTGAGATGATCAGTGATTTTTTCCGTTTTCGGCGCCAACAGATTCGTGAAGAGCGAAGAAAGCAGCCTTTTGTTGATAAATAGCATAAGAAATGGCCTATGATTGCTGGTTTCCGAAGGCTGGTTTCGATTATGATAGGCAGCCTTTGATCATCCCCCTGAGTTGAGAGGCTGTAGCATAAGGACTGGCTTGTAATCCAATCAGGAAGTGGCCATTCATGCGGGCTTCCTGATGCTCATTATTATTAGCTCATCCAGGCTGTAGCTCCTCATAGCTGTTAATTGGCCCGAGGACAGACCAGAACATGCTGATACTGCGTGGCGCCCCTGCACTTTCCCAGTTCCGCAGTCAAAAGCTGCTTGCTCAGTTGCAGAGCAAAGTGCCAGAGATCTCCTGTGTTGTTGCTGAATTCCAGCATTACGTCAAAATCCAGTCGTCCTGTGAAAAAGGACTAAGTGAAAGGCAGGCGGATATTCTGGCCAGGCTTTTGACATATGGCCCAAAGATTCAACAGACAGAGCCAGAAAACTTTGCCTCTCAGGCAGAATTTCTGGTGGTTCCCCGTCCGGGCACGATTTCCCCCTGGTCCAGTAAAGCATCCGATATTGCTCACAATTGTGGCCTTGGCATGGTGCAGCGAATCGAGCGAGGCGTTCGTTTTGTGGTGTTTGCTGATGCCACCTTATCTGGAGACCAGGAAGCACTGATTGCTGATTTACTGCATGACCGGATGACCCAGGCAGTCTTCCGTGATGAGCATGAGATTCCAACATTGTTTGCTGTGTCCGAACCTGCCCCTATGACGACTGTACCCGTTCTGGAAGGCGGCAGAGAGGCATTGGCTGGGGCAAATCAGTCCCTCGGTCTGGCACTCGCAGATGATGAAATCGACTATCTGGTGGAGAGTTATCAGAAGCTCGAACGGGACCCTACTGATGTTGAGTTGATGATGTTTGCCCAGGCGAACTCAGAACACTGCCGACATAAAATTTTTAATGCGTCCTGGAGTATCGATGGTGAAGAGCAGGAGCTTTCCCTGTTCAAGATGATCCGAAATACCCATGCCATGCACAGTGACGGGGTGTTATCGGCCTATAAAGATAACGCCTCTGTTATTGAAGGTTTCCACTCAAAGCGGTTTTACCCTGAAGCTGAGAGCCGTGAATATGGCTTCAATGAGGAAGACATTCATATCCTCATGAAAGTAGAAACCCACAACCACCCGACCGCCATCGCGCCATGGGCGGGTGCTGCAACGGGTTCTGGTGGTGAAATTCGCGATGAAGGAGCCACAGGCAAGGGATCCAAGCCCAAGGCAGGCCTGACGGGATTCACCGTGTCTAACCTGAACATTCCGGGATATGAGCAGCCCTGGGAACAGAATTATGGCAAGCCAGAGCGAATTGTCTCACCACTGGAGATCATGATTGATGGACCATTGGGTGGTGCCGGCTTTAATAATGAGTTTGGTCGTCCGAACCTCTGTGGCTATTTCCGTACCTTTGAAGCCAGCGTAAAAGGCACTGCTGGTTATGAGGTGCGTGGGTATCACAAACCGATCATGCTGGCTGGTGGTCTTGGCAATATAAAAGCTGAACACGTTGAAAAAGGGGAGATCCCGGTCGGCGCCAAGCTGATAGTTCTGGGTGGTCCTGCCATGCAGATTGGTCTGGGTGGTGGTGCAGCCTCTTCCATGACTTCGGGTGAAGGCCAGGAAGATCTGGACTTTGCCAGTGTGCAACGAGATAACCCGGAAATGGAGCGTCGCTGTCAGGAGGTCATTGACCGGTGCTGGCAGCAGGGTGACAGGAATCCCATTGCATTTATTCATGACGTGGGTGCCGGTGGCCTTTCCAATGCTCTCCCTGAGCTGGTCAGTGATGGTGGCCGGGGAGGTCACTTCCAGTTGCGTGCCATTAATAATGATGAGCCCGGGATGTCGCCGCTGGCGCTCTGGTGTAATGAGTCCCAGGAACGCTATGTCATGGCGGTCGCTGCAGAGGACCTTCCTCGATTCGAGGCGATCTGTCAGCAGGAGCGCTGCCCTTATGCGGTGGTCGGTGAAGCGACAGAAGAACCGCGACTGTTGCTGGATGACAGCCACTTCAAGAACCACCCGGTGGATATGCCCCTGGATGTACTGCTGGGTAAACCACCCAAGATGCATCGTGAGGTTCAACGTCAGTCGTTTGAGCGTGATCCCCTCGACCTGACCGATGTCAAACTGCTTGAAGCGATGGAGCGGGTATTAAAACTACCATCAGTTGCCAGCAAGAATTTCCTGATCACCATTGGTGACAGAACCATTACCGGTCTGGTTAATCGTGATCAGATGGTGGGCCCCTGGCAGGTCCCAGTAGCTGACTGTGCGGTAACCGCCTCGGCGTTTGAAGGGTATACCGGAGAAGCCATGTCGATGGGCGAACGGACACCACTCGCCCTGATCAACGCTCCTGCCTCCGGTCGTATGGCGATTGGTGAAGCGATCACCAATATTGCCGCTGCCCGAATTGATAAAATCGGAGATATCAAACTGTCGGCCAACTGGATGGCAGCAGCCGGTCATCCGGGTGAAGATGAAAACCTGTACGATACCGTTAAAACCGTGGGTATGGAGCTTTGTCCGGCGCTGGGTATTGCTATTCCGGTGGGCAAAGACTCGATGTCCATGAGGACCCAGTGGCAGGAAAATGGTGAAGAGAAAAGTGTTACCTCTCCATTGTCGCTGGTTATTTCGGCATTTGCTCCTGTCCAGGATATTCGCAAGACGGTTACGCCGCAGCTGAGGACTGATCAGGGGGATACCGACCTGCTGTTGATTGACCTTGGTCGTGATCACAACCGACTGGGTGGTTCAGCGCTGGCTCAGGTTTATGGTCAGGTCGGTGACTCTGCACCGGATGTTAACTCTTCGGAAGACCTGAAAGGGTTCTTTAATGCCATTCAGGAACTGATGGATAAAGATCTGCTACTGGCCTACCACGACCGCTCTGATGGTGGCCTGTTTACCACCCTGATTGAGATGGCGTTTGCCGGTCATACGGGGGTTTCCATTGATCTGGACAAGCTGGCGGGCAACAAATCCATGGTCCTGCCAGCACTGTTCAATGAAGAGCTGGGTGCTGTTATCCAGGTACGCCACCGTGAGAAAGGGGTTGCCAAGGATATACTGGCTCAGCATGGTCTGGCTGCCTGTTCCCACACCATTGGTACCCTGGGTGCTGGTCAGCGGGTATCTTTCCGGTTCAATGGTTCTGAGCTGGTGAGTGAAAGCCGGATCAAGTTCCAGCGCTGGTGGGCAGAAACCAGCTATCGCATTCAGGCGCTGCGGGATAATGCAGAGTGTGCACGACAGGAATACGATAACCTCCTGGATGATCGTGATGGTGGGCTTCATGCTTCATTGCCATACGATATCTCACTGGATGTGGCTGCTCCCTATATCAACACAGGTGTTCGTCCCGCCATGGCTATTTTGCGCGAGCAGGGCGTCAATGGTCAGGTAGAGATGGCCGCTGCATTTGACCGGGCTGGTTTCAGAACCGTTGATGTCCACATGAGCGATATTCTGTCGGGGCGTCGCACTCTGGAGGAGTTCAAAGGCCTGGTGGCCTGTGGTGGCTTCTCTTATGGGGATGTCCTGGGGGCTGGTGAAGGCTGGGCAAAATCCATCCTCTTTAATGAGCAGGCCCGTGATCAGTTTGCCCGTTTCTTTGATCGTCGGGATAGTTTTGCCCTGGGTGTGTGCAATGGCTGCCAGATGCTCTCCAACCTGCATGATCTGATTCCCGGTGCTGACTACTGGCCTCACTTTGTCCGCAACCAGTCTGAGCAGTTTGAGGCTCGAGTGGCGATGGTTGAGGTTCAGAAGAGCCGCTCAATCTTCTTCCAGGGGATGGACGGTGCCCGTATGCCAATTGCCGTCGCCCATGGAGAAGGGCATGCCGAGTTTGCCGACCCGGCTCATCTGGATCGACTGGCCATCAGTGGTCAGGTGTCTTTGAAGTTTGTGGATAATCAGGGTAAACCAACCACTCGTTACCCCTACAACCCCAACGGCTCTGTTCAGGGCGTTACTGGCCTGACCTCTGCCGATGGTCGGGTAACCATTATGATGCCCCATCCTGAGCGGGTATTCCGTACAGTTCAAAACAGCTGGCATCCTGATCATTGGGGTGAAGATGCTCCGCTGATGAGAATGTTCCGGAACGCCCGGGTATGGGTAAGTTAAATAAACGACTTACCTGTCTGAAAAAGCCGGCCTTCCTTTTGGAGGACCGGCTTTTTTTTGCTTTTCAATCAAGGGGGAGAGAGGTTCTAGTATGTGAAAGTGAACTGTTTTGTAAGGGTATTGTCTGTAAATTGTATGTGGCAGGAGGGCTTATATAGTGGCGGGCAATAATATTATCGAGCAGATATTATCCCTGAAGTCCAGACAGGGTGGGTTTACGTATGAAGGGTCTGACAAGCAGGAGGAAATACCTGTCAAATGGCAAATTAGTGGAGGCAGAAAAGTCGTGAGTCAACAAAACTCCCAAGGCGCATCTCTTCGCGGAGAGGCTGAATCAGCTTCTTTGGACTCTTCTATTGAGTCCAAAGAGTTGTTAGAAAGAAAAGTTTGCCTGAAGTGTCAAGAAGAACATCAAGAGATGATTTATCTGGCAAATTATAGCCGTCCTTCAGGAGATGGCGTATGTTGCAGCATCCTGAGGTGTATTTATGATTGCATGGACATCTTTGAAGAGGCGAGTGCAACAAATTTTGGTGAGGGGCCTTTAAGAACACTAATGCCTGAATGTACTCACCCTTTGGTTGAAGATGGGGCGACACCTATTATGACGCGTCAGCCGGAGGTGAGTATCAATACTGCCCAGGTTCCATCGAATGAAGATAAGGCTTTAACGCTGAAAAATGAGGAGCTGCCTGTTTTACAGGAAGAGGATATTGTGAGTACAGATCTTTAGGATAGAAGCGATCCAGCTCGCTCGCCAGATATAATGCTTCATCGTGAAAAGCTGCCTACCCCAACAAATTCTTCTTCCCCAGAAAGTCAGTATACGAGTGCCTTGGATCTTCTGGAGATACAGGAAGCAGATGAGCGTACAATTTTTGGGAGTCGTTTCGCCCAGTTCATTGAGCTTCAGGAAATAGACAAGGCTCGATAACGTTTAACAAGACCCCTTCAGTACACTTCAAGGTTTCTCCGGTGAAACCTTTACTCGATTTTACTTTCCATGAATATGGCTTAAGTCACAAGCTGCTCTGTTATCAGGTACTATAGTTACTCAGATTTAAGGAGTTGAAATCATGAACTTGAGTCGCTATTGGGCTATATTGCCCATCATTTTTGCCGTTTTGTTGTCAGGTTGCATGACTGACAGCACGGGCACAACTTATTCAAGCAGTGAGGCTCGCCGAATTCAGCAGGTCAGTTTTGGTACTATTTCTGAACTGCAGCATGTCAAACTGGAAGGCACTGAAGGGGCTGTGGGGACTGTTGCCGGTGCAGCTATTGGTGGTATTGCCGGTTCAAGCGTAGGTGGTGGTAAAGGCAGTGATATTGCAGCTATTCTCGGTGGTGTGGCTGGGGGCGTGCTGGGTAATATGGCGGAAAAAGAGCTGACTACGCAGCAGGGCCTTGAAATGACCATACGTCTCGACAGTGGTAAATATATCTCAGTGGTTCAGGAGGTTGACCCAAAAGCGCCATTGCAGGTTGGTGATACGGTTAAGATTCTGACACAGGGAGGCACGACTCGTGTTGTGAGAATGCAATAATCCACTCAGACGGGGCTCAGAGCCTGTTCATAATCTTTAAATGCAGGGAATGTAATTTAAATTGTGTAAACGCTTGTCGTTAATACTCCAAAATGGAGAATAACAATGAGCGTTGAAATCAACGAAAAACTGGTAGATCAAATAGCCAGTCAGATTAAAACTCAGGATGAT
>NZ_LUKQ02000349.1 GCF_001647025.1 Endozoicomonas atrinae | reverse complement strand
ACCATTCGCACCGGAGTTAAACAGCTCAGAAAGGCTATGGGAGTGGATGCGGGAGCATGACTTATCAAACAAAGCATTTTCAGGTTATGAAAATATTGTAGATTGTTGCTGTGAAGCTTGGAATAACCTTTGCAGCGAAGCTGGTCGACTGTTCAGTCTGTGCTCCCGTGATTGGGCAGTTATACAGTAGTTAGAAAATTCAATTGGTATAATTCGTTCTGCTGAAGTGGAAAAGCTGACAGGCCTCAATCGCATGGCCATCCATCGTGCTGAAAAGACGGGTAACTTCCCAAAACGCATTCAGGTCGGGCCTCGCTCTGTAGCTTGGAAACGATCAGAAATTATTGCTTGGGTAGAACAACGACGGTTAGGGTGATCACCCTACCGCCTTACCATCGGTTGATTCTCCTTTAGTATTCTCTCCAGCACTTCATTCCATATCATCATGGCTGCTCGCTTTTCATGAAAGTAGCCGAATTTATCATAGTGTTGATCAGCGACATCTAGGCTGCCGTGGCTGTGCAGCATGTTTTTTATATGCTTCTCTATTTTATGCGGGCCGAGCAGCGTCTTGCATGTCGTTCTGGTGGCTCCCAGGGTGATATTTCTAATATTGGTTTCTTTGCATATTTGTGTCATGACACTGTTCAATCGTCGACTTGCCAGTGGTGCATGAGGATTAAGCCCTGAACCTATCCTGCCTGCAAATGGATAGTCACAATGTCCAGTAATATCTCGCAATACCTCTATTTCAGCCATTGCCAGGGGGTTTAACGGTACAATGTGCGGGGTTTCAACACCTCCCCTTTTTTTCTTCATATTTCCGATTTCAAAATAAGGCGTTTCGCTGTCCAATCGGTAATCCTGCCAGGGCACCCTGATAGTCTGGTTAAGCCGCTGTCCTGCTGTAGCTATAATGAATCGCACAAACCTTCCAGTTATCGGGCCTTTTATACGGACAGCATTATGCCAAACAGCGGCTATTTCAGCCTCGCTCCACTCTGTCTTGCCTGCATTCTTGTATTTCCTATTCTCTTTAATATATTGGAGCGGGTTAGCAATTAGACCAAATTCATCCTTTGCATCGATGAGCATGCTGGTATCAAGTTCTATTTTCATCACCTTGTTGAAAGCAGCCTTGGCATAAGACAGCACATGATTTGCCATAGCACCTTTACCTTCATCAAGTAATGTTTGGAAAACGGGTTTTAAATGATCCCACTCGATGTCTCTGGCTTGCAGGGTCAGTAATTCTGGCAGCTGATCTCTTATTCGCTTAAAGGTGCTTTTTACATCGGCTTTAGTATCTGGGTTGATTATGGAATCCTCATACATCATCAGCAATCGTCCAAAGGTTCCAAACCCTTGGATCTCAGCCTGTTTGATTCTCCGACGCAACCCTGCTTCCTGTTCTTCCTTTTCCTGGCGTATTACATCCTTAGGGTTTTTCCCATGACTTCTGATCTCTGCATGCTTGATAACATCATCGAAGGCTTGAGGCAGGGTAATTCTATCTTTTCTTACCCTTGGTGAATAAATGCCAAGATGTAACAATTCTCGCTTTTTCTCCCACTGGAATTTGTAATAAAAATCAACTTTATCGGCAGCTATTCTTGCCATAATGACGCCTGGCAATCCATCCAATTTATCTGTCAGTTCTCGCTTTGTTTTTGAACCATGCACCTCTGCCTGTATTTCGGCCAGTGCCACATCGGTTATAGTCTCCATACTGTCTCCTTATCTGTGCTTTTATTTTTCTATGGCTTATCAGACACAGTGGCGGTTTTGAAGTTCCTGTCAAGGCTTGGTGGCTGTCTTGGTGGCTGTTCTACTTAAAACTAAACGATAGTACTGAATAATAGTGTTACACCGACCACTATTTTTCAATGCTATATTGCACTGATAACTGTAATAAAACTGTCATTATTTAAGGCTATGGTCGTCTTGATACAATCTTAAAAAAAAGGCTCGATTTTATGTCTGGCAAAACAATTCTAATTGTGGATGATGAAGCACCCATCAGGGAAATGGTCGCCATGGCTCTGGAAATGGCTGGCTACCAGTGCCTGGAAGCCGCCGATGCAAAACAGGCTCACTCACTGGTGGTTGATAACAGACCTGATTTGATTCTTCTGGACTGGATGCTTCCCGACATCTCTGGTATTGAGCTGGCCAGAAGACTTAAGCGTGACCAGCTGACAGCAGAAATCCCCATCATTATGCTGACAGCCAAAGGGGAAGAAGACCATAAAATCCAGGGATTGGAGACAGGTGCAGATGACTACATCACAAAACCTTTCTCCCCCCGTGAACTTGCAGCCCGACTCAAGGCGGTACTGCGCAGAACTCAGGGTATGGATGAGCAGTCGACTATCGTCGTCAAAGGACTTGAACTCGACCCTGTCAGCCACCGAGTCAGTATTGATGGCAACCCTGCAGAAATGGGGCCGACTGAATACCGATTGCTACAGTTTTTTCTGACTCATCAGGAACGTGCGTATTCCCGTGGCCAGTTGCTTGATCAGGTCTGGGGTGGCAATGTGTATGTTGAAGAGAGAACAGTTGATGTCCATATTCGCCGCCTGAGAAAAGCTCTGGGCAGTGGCTATGAGAATTACATTCAGACCGTCAGAGGTACTGGCTACCGGTTTTCAACCAAGTCATAGAAACTGATTCAAGATTTTACTGCGGTGACTGGAAACAGTGTCTGAGCTGTTTTCATCGACATCCTCAGACAACAGTAAGATGATGAGCAGAACCAATAGTCATCAGCTCAACAAACTCCGGAATTACATGTGACAAGCTCTATCCGATCCTGGTTTACTAGTCGAATGGCGTCAATTCTCGCTATTGGACTGCTTGCAGGCTGGCTAGCTGACCAGATATTTCTGGGACTTTTTATTGCTACATTCTCCTATCTTCTCTGGAGCCACCACCAACTTCACCGATTGCTTTTATGGCTTGATGAAGCCGCCCATAAAGAGCTGGATCCCCCCGAAAGCTCAGGAGTATGGGGTGAGATTTTTGACGGTATTTACAGAATACAGCGAAAGCATAATCGCTCAAAACAGCGACTTGCCAGCGTGATAGAACGTATACAGGAGTCAACAGCAGCACTAAACGACGGGATCATCATGGCTGATCAGAGTGGTTCCCTTGAGTGGTGGAACCGTGCAGCTGGAGAGTTGCTGGGCCTGCAGATGCCCCATGACCAGGGGCAACCCCTGACAAACCTTGTCAGAAATCCCAAATTTGCCAGCTATATGGAGAATAGCCGCGGCAAAGAGCCAATTAAGATAGACTCCCCCGTTCACGAGAGTCGACAGCTTCAAGTAGCAATTACTGTTTATGGTCAGGGTAATAGACTTCTACTGGTCAGGGATGTCAGTCGATTGCATCAACTTGAAATCATGAGAACCGATTTTGTTGCCAACGTTTCCCATGAATTGAGAACTCCACTGACAGTCATTTCTGGTTACCTGGAGACGATGAGTGATGGTATGGAAATGAATCCGGATACACCGCCCATCTTTAAGCGTGCTCTTGGCCAAATGCAGGAGCAGGCATCCAGAATGCAACGACTGATAGAGGATCTTTTGTTGCTTTCACGCCTTGAAGCGACAGAACCGGAAAGAATAAGCCAGTCAGTTAAGCTTAGGCCTCTGCTTACGGGCATAGTGAACGACGCCAAAGCATTAAGTGGCGAAAATCAGCACCAGTTACAGCTCGAGTGCGTAGATGATGCATCATTAATGGGTGACGTAATGGAGCTACGCAGTGCCTTTTCTAACTTGGTTTATAACGCTATACGTTATACCCCTTCTGGAGGAAAGGTGCAGGTGAAGTGGTGGCAAGATCAGGAAGGTGGGCATCTTATGGTTCAGGACAATGGTGTTGGCATTGACCCTGTCCATATTCCAAGACTAACCGAACGATTTTACCGTGTGGATAAAAGCCGTAGTCATGCAACAGGAGGCACCGGTCTTGGACTGGCGATAGTGAAACATGTTTTATTAAGACATGAAGGTCGTATTAACATCAGCAGTCATCCAGGTAAAGGTAGCCGGTTTATCTGCCATTTCCCGTTATCGAGAATCAACTCAACCAAAGTTATCAAAGCTCAAGAGCAAGATTGTTGAAGTTAATTACAACTACAACCTATAAATAAAAAAGGGCCTTTCTGGGAGCCTGTAAATAATTCTGTGTAAACGCCACCAAAACTATTACTCCTTGAACCGGTCAGGAAACATAATTTCAAACCGGTTCATGGCTGCTTTCCAGTTCCTGATCGGCATGGTCCATTTCTCGGAAGCTTTTTCCATGGCCAGATAGATTACCTTCATGACTGACTCATCAGTCCGAAAAATCTTCCGGTTCTTGATCGCCTTACGAATGACGC
>NZ_LUKQ02000348.1 GCF_001647025.1 Endozoicomonas atrinae | reverse complement strand
GAAAATCAACATCATTAAAACCTTCGGGTAGCTGTGGTCGACGAGACATCTGTTCTAGATAATGCATGGTAATGATGCCTAAGCATAGTTGGCGGCAGCTTAAGGATTTAGAAAATGCGATTGGTATTAGTCACGATTAACAATTGGCAAGCGAAGACAGATCAAGTAAGCTTTCTGACTTTTAGTTGCCGATACTTCAGCCACTATCACCAGATTCCTTTGTGAAGGTCTCTAATGTTTTGTTGATGACAGGCAACAGCCATGGCTGCACGCATAAGACGCGTGAACCCTAATAATCCCCAAAAAACGTAGTGCTTGTCACATGTTCCGCAACTTGGCCCTGCCCGCTTTATTTGTTTTAACCATGATTTTAACCGGCTGCCAGACAGTTTTTTATAAAGAGCGTCCTGCCAAGGACGATTCTAGTATTATCCAACCCGTTCCAGTTCCAGAGAAGTCGGAACATCCCATGGTGCCATCAAGACCGGAGGAGAAAACAATGCCTCCTGCCGAGACCCATGCGATTACCATTCGTGAGCAGACAATTCAAACACCTGCTCACCAGGATGGCCGGCTCGTCCTTGGCATAAATGAGACCGCGACCCTGCCAAACCTGAACCTCAAAATAGAGGCAAAACTGGATACCGGAGCCGAAAACAGTTCCGTGGATGCCAGAAATATCCAGTTTTTTGAGCGTGATGGAAAAAAATGGGTCAAATTTGAGTTACATCGTACTGCCAAAGGCACTGAGCTTATGGAGCTTCCAGTCAAGGGTGTAACCCGAATAAAACGTCCAGGGCTCGCATCTGTGGAGCGTCCGGTTGTAATGATGACCATAACCATTGGTGACATTACCCAGTCAGTTCCTGTTTCACTGACGGACCGAAGCAACTATGAGTCGCCTCTTTTGATCGGACGTACCTTTATGCAGGATCTGGCCGTTATCGACGTCAATCAGAAGTATATTGCCACTAAAACAGTGATCAGCTCCAATAACCGCAAAGCTCAGGTTCCCGTTACCCAGAAGTCATACACCAGGGCTATCATCAAACCTGTCAGCATAAAAGGTCTGGTCACAGTCGGAGCTATTGAGCATATGACTCTGCCTGATTCCGATACCGTCCTTAAAGCTCGAATTGATACCGGTGCACTGACCTCATCCATCGATGCGCGGGATATTGAGCTTTTTGAAAAAGATGGTAGAGACTGGGTTCGCTTCCAATTGGCAAACTCCAAAGGTGACCTCGTTTCCATGCAGGAACCAGTAACCCGGTTCGTACTGATCAAGCGTCATGGCGAAGAGTCTGAACGACGCCCGGTTATCACGCTTAAAGCCAGAATTGGTGACATTCTTGTGCCGACTCAATTCACTCTGCGCAGCCGGGAAAACTATGAGTTTCCGGCATTGATCGGTGCTCGCTTCCTTGAGAAACGTGCTCTGGTGGATGTATCCAGAGAATACACTTCTGATACCAAACAGCCCTGAGCGGCAAAAGCCCTCAACGGCATGCAACCTTTAGTCAGGTTCAATTGAGAACGTTTCCTTATTTCAACTGAACCTGGGATAGACAGTAAAAAGCGAGGGAAAGAATGAAAGGTCGTTTTCAGCTTGGCCTTATGGTTGCTGTACTGATTGTCGCCGGCCTGGGATTAACCCTGTACAAACACTTTGCACTGGGTTTTCCTCTGTTGGGCAAGGATGTCTCTACTGTCTGGAGTATTGAAGCCTGGGTAAGCTTTAAGGCTCAGGGGGAAGCAGCTCAGGCCAGCCTGACCCTCCCGGATCAGCAGTCTGACGTAAGAATTCTCGATGAGTCCTTTGCCTCACCTGGCTATGGCATTAACCAGACCAATGATGGCGCTCAGCGTCGTGCTGTCTGGAGCACCCGAAAAGCAGATGGTCGCCAGGATCTGTTTTATAAGGTTAAGCTCCGTCTGGAGCCCGGCATCAGCCCAAGCGTTAATGATCAGCCTGAACCTTTCATTGCGCCTGTTCTTCCCGAGCCCTATCAAACCGCTGCAAAAAGCCTGTTAAAAAGAGTTACTGACCGTTCAGCAGACCCGGTAAGTTTTGCCGGCACCATGATCAGCCAGTTTAACGCCAAAGAACCAAGCCAGAACACCAATATGCTGCTCGGCATGGTGGAAGAAGGTGTCAAGCTTCCGGACCTAATGGTCAATCTACTCCATATGGGGAATATCCCCGCTCGCATTGTCCGGGGCCTTCACCTCGAAGATGGCCGTCGCAGACAACCCATTGTGGACATGATTGAAGTGTATGACGGTACTGAATGGCAACTCTTTGACCCTAAAACCGGTAAAGCCGGTAATCCAGACGCCTTCTTCCTATGGCAGCGTGGGGCCAAATCACTTCTGGATGTAATGGGCGGAGTTAACTCTGACGTGAAGTTCTCTATTATTTCCCAGAATGTCCCAACCAGGGAGCTGGCACTGACTCAGGCAACTCAGGATGGTGCGGCATTAATCGACTTTTCAATCTACTCGCTGCCCCTGGAAGTCCAGAATGCCTTTAAGATCATTCTATTGATACCTATTGGGGTACTGGTTGTTCTATTTATGAGGATCGTCGTTGGCCTCCGTACATCCGGCACCTTCATGCCTGTCCTTATTTCCATGGCTTTTCTTCAAACGCAATTAATTCCCGGGCTGGTGATTTTCATATCCCTGGTATCCATCGGTTTATGGATAAGGTCCTTCCTCAGCCAACAGAACATGCTATTGGTCGCACGGTTGGGGGCTGTCATCATTGTTGTAATACTGATCATGGCTGCCATGAGCATCCTTAGCTGGAAACTGGGCATTACCCAGGCACTGACGGTCACTTTCTTCCCGATGATCATTCTGGCATGGACTATTGAGAGGATGTCCATCCTCTGGGAAGAAGAAGGCCCCAAAGATGTCTTGAAAGAAGGGGGCGGCAGTCTTCTGGTGGCAACCATGAGTTATCTGTTAATGTCCAACCCCATCGTTGAACAACTGACCTTCAACTTCCCTGAGCTCATGCTGACCTTATTGGGCATTGTTCTGCTGCTTGGTCAATACACCGGCTATCGGCTGCTTGAGCTCAAGCGGTTCTACCCACTGGTTCATTCTGATAAGTAGAGGTCGGCTTCCATGGGATGGTTAAGTAGTTTTGTCCAAAACACGCTGACAAAAAGCTCAATAGCAACACCTTCCCGGCTCAAGGAGTCCGGGATATTGAGCATGAACAGCCGCAACCTGAATTATATCTCTCGATATAATCCAAGGCGTCTCCTGCCACTGGTGGATGACAAACTAACCACCAAGCGCATGGCCGAGAAAGCCGGTGTAGACGTACCCAAACTGATTGGTGTGATCGAATACCAGTCAGATATTCGCAAGCTAAAGAGTATTCTTGAGCCCCTTGAGAAGTTTGTCATCAAACCGGCCAAGGGCAGTGGCGGCAAAGGCATTCTGGTGATTACCGGCCGTGATGGTGATCGATATGTTAAGGCCAGCGGCGAAAGCTTATCCTTTAACGCCATTAGCCGTGATGTATCCAATATTCTGGGAGGCCTCTACAGCCTGGGTGGAAAGGCAGACGTTGCCGTTATCGAAAGCCTGATCGTAGCGGACCCCATTTTTAATGACTACAGCTTTGAAGGTGTACCGGATATCCGGGTCATTGTTTTCCGAGGCTTTCCAGTGATGGCGATGATGCGACTTGCCACCCGAAAATCCGATGGCAAGGCCAACCTGCACCAGGGCGCGGTTGGTGTCGGCCTGGATATTGCCACCGGTAACAGCCTGAGAAGTGTTCAGCATGATTTACCGGTGAGCCTTCATCCAGACACTGGTCACAATTTCTCAACGCTCAAAGTTCCTCACTGGCATAAAATATTATGCCTGTCTGCTGCCTGCTATGAGATGACCAGCCTGGGCTATCTGGGTGTTGATCTGGTTCTGGATAAAAACCTTGGACCACTAATTCTGGAGCTCAATGCAAGACCTGGTCTTGCGATTCAGATTGCCAATGGTCAAGGCATTGAGCCCAGACTGAAAGCAATTGAATCTCTTCGGAAGCATGACCTACCTATTGAAGAGCGTGTTGTGTTTTCACAGCAGCATTTTGGTGCAATAAATCAGAAAACATAAAGTTTTCTCCAGACCATGGACGGTCAAGTCAAATCTTATAAATATAAGTAGCGCTAAAATTCGATCAGTTTTTTAAAGTTACCAGTAAACATTCTAATGGCTAAAAACGCTTGAAACCTCTGACGTCTTTTCTTTTACTGGGAATGTAATTTAAATTGTGTAAACGCTTGTCGTTAATACTCCAAAATGGAGAATAACAATGAGCGTTGAAATCAACGAAAAACTGGTAGATCAAATAGCCAGTCAGATTAAAACTCAGGATGATC
>NZ_LUKQ02000347.1 GCF_001647025.1 Endozoicomonas atrinae | reverse complement strand
GAAAATCAACATCATTAAAACCTTCGGGTAGCTGTGGTCGACGAGACATCTGTTCTAGATAATGCATGGTAATGATGCCTAAGCATAGTTGGCGGCAGCTTAAGGATTTAGAAAATGCGATTGGTATAATGATAATTGCTCAATTTCGTACACATTGAATTAAATTTTAATTACTTTTTTTTATAAGTATCTTCATGTCCCTAGATCAGTTCCTCTGGTGCTTCTTCAACATTGATAAAATGAAGTGGCAACAGAAACCAGGAGAGGGGGAGCTATTAGACACCCCCAGTTAATTATCAGTTAATCCTGATTTTCTGGTACTGGCAGCTGGGCAACTCCCAGGTCAAGCTCTTCTTCAATGACTTCCTGATCATACTCGGTATCTGCCAGGGTGCTGCTGACTTTGGCAAGGTGGACCAGTGCATCGCCTTCATTGGCCAGTGGAAGCTGGCTAAGGCCGATAACCACGCCATCAAAAGGTGCAGTGATGCTTTCACTGTCATTGGCATCAAACGGGTTCACAATGGTCATCATGGTGTCACCTTCTTTAACAAGATGACCCTGTTTGATATGAAGTAACACCAAACCATCCCTTGAGCTTCTCAACCATTGGCTCTGGTTGCACTCCCATGGCTGAATAGCTGGTGCTTTGACCGGTTTTTTGGGCAGCATGTTCAGATGTCGCATAACACGCATAACACCTTTGAGGCCCAGTTTGATTGATGCTTCTTCCAGTCGTAGGGCTTCACCAGCCTCATAAACCAGTGCAGGAATGTTGTACTCGTTTGCAGCCCCTCTGAATGAGCCATCTCTCAGGGATGAGTGCAGGATCACCGGGGCTCCAAACGCTCTGGCCAGTCCAAGACACTTCTCGTTGGTCAGATCAGTTCTCAGCTGCGGCAGGTTTGTTCTATGAATGGCTCCTGTATGGAGGTCCAGGGCATAGTCAACGTGTGGAAAAATACCCGTAGTAATCAGGTTGGCAAGCCTTCCACCCAGAGAACCTTTGCTGGATCCCGGGAAGCAGCGGTTCAGGTCCCTGCGATCAGGCAAGTAGCGGATTTGCTGGATGAATCCCAGCTGGTTTACGACGGGAATAACGATCAGAGTCCCATAGATTTTGGACAGGTTTTTGTGACCGAGGATCTGCCGGCAGATTTCCACACCATTCAGTTCATCACCATGAATGGCGGCTGTTACTAACAGGCATGGACCTTTCTTGCGACCGTGAATAACCTCCATCCGAAGATCAATGGGAGTATCGGTGTAGAGTTTGACGACAGGGATATTAAGGTGCTGTCGTGTACCTGGCAGAATGGTATGGCCAAATAGCTCTAGGGGTTGTGCTCTTTCCATGGAGGACTCCAGCCCCGATCATCAAGCATTCTAGAAAGAGATCGGGGTTGAAAAGCATCACTCGGTGTTCTTTTAATCAGAGTGATGGTGGGTTGGTGAAATTGTTTTATCCAGTAATCCGTGTGTTACTGGTGCGGTGATAGTTATTTTCAATGTATTCGATGATGCAGTTGGCTACATCGTTGGCCGTTGCCCGCTCAATACCCTCAAGCCCAGGAGATGAGTTGACCTCCATCACCAGAGGGCCGCGATTGGAGCGAAGAATGTCCACACCTGCCAGCCTCAGACCCATGGCTTTTGCCGCCTTTACTGCCGTGGCTCGCTCGTCTTTAGTCAGTTTCACCAGGCTGGCACTGCCGCCACGGTGAATATTTGAACGGAATTCACCTTCCGGTGCCTGACGTTTCATGGCTGCGATTACTTTGTCGCCTATCACAAAGCAGCGAATATCGGCACCACCGGCTTCTTTGATGTATTCCTGAACCATAATATTGGCTTTCAGGCCCATAAATGCTTCCAGAACGCTTTCCGCGGCTTTTCGGGTTTCCGCCAGGACAACACCGATTCCCTGGGTACCTTCCAGTAGTTTGATGACCAATGGAGCACCACCAACCATATCGATCAGGTCAGGAATATCCCCAGGACCACTGGCAAAACCGGTTACAGGGAGGCCAACCCCTTTACGCGACAGCAGTTGCATTGACCGTAATTTGTCTCGGGAGCGGGCAATGGCCAGAGACTCATTCAGGGAATAACAGTTCATCATTTCAAACTGGCGAAGAACTGCAGTTCCATAAAAGGTGTTGGAAGCTCCAATGCGTGGAATCACAGCATCATAGTGAGGCAGCTCAACCCCTTTCATATGAATACTGGGGTTTTTGTCATTGATATTCATATAGCAACTTAAAATATCAATAACATCGATCGTATGACCTCTGGCTTCTGCAGCCTCAATGATGCGGCGGGATGAATATAACCGCTCGTTACGTGAAAGTAGCGCAATTCGCATTGGGTAATTCCTGATAAAAGGTCATTCTGCGCTCTGGCTGAAAACCTCGTTCATTAATGGTAGAGAAAAAGTATGGCTTACCAGAGAGCTTTTTACTGAATATACGGGGATCGGCAGATTCGTAAAGCTGTTTTATAAAAGTAGTACTCATCTTTTACTATGAAAATTCGGCTACTTTGATTTCTGTAGCCATTTCATGGTTTGTGATGAGCGGAGTACTCTGCTCATGACTATTTATTCTATCTTCACAAAAACGATCCGGGTAACTGGTTGTAAACGGCAATATAAATCAAAGCGGGCTGACAAACTGCAGCCCTTGGGTAGAGGAGGGATCCTAATCAGTAACGGGAGTCAATTTACCAGTGGTCAAAGACCAGGTGCTCGTCTCCGAGTAATTCCCGTAACCGTTTGCGTTCAAGGTGAAGCTCCGCTTTCGACCGTTTTTTCTCATAGTCAGCCTGGCGGGTGCGATAACGCTTTTTGGCTCTGGCCGCTTTTTCAAACTCTTCTTCGAAGTCTGGATACTCTTCCATCTCTGCCTGCTCTGAATGCCGGTCAAGACAAATAGCAAACAGCCGTTCCTCATCTGCAAACCATCGCTCACAGAGATTGTGGAACTGGCGTTGCAGCGCTAATTTCTGGTAAAACCATGGTTCAGTCAATAAAAAAAACAGAGCCTGGATAAAACAGCGGGAAAGCCTGTTTTTTAGTAATTACCTGCGTTTTAGTCTGCAAGCAAGCAAGATTTTCTATGCTTTTGCTTTTTTTATTGGCTTTTTTTTAGTGTTTTATATTTGTTTTGGTGAGTGGCGTTGAGCGATTTTTCTCGGTTTTTTCTTAAATGCTGGTGAATGAAGCGCCATTAAACCGGTACAACAAAATAGTTTCTCTGGGATTACGGCCATCGCTACTTAGTCTCTCAGCTTTTTTCGGGTATGCTCATAAACTTTAGATCAATCGCCCGGCAACCAGCTCTCCATCATGTTCTCCCCTGATATCTTCCAACCGTTTCGCAACTACTGGGCAAATGACCGGTTTAATTACAGTGTAAAAGTTTTTTTTGCCTTGGCTGGCGTTACCTTACCCGCCTGGTATCGGGGAACAACCGATGAGATCACACCCATGGTCTTGGGCATTATTGCTGCTGCTCTGGCCGAAGTGGATGACAACCTTTGGGGAAGAATTAAAGCCTTGATCTTGATGCTTGCCTGTTTTCTACTGGCGTCACTGTCAATTGAGCTGCTGTTCGGTCATATATTTCTTTTTGCTGCCGGACTCTTCTGCTCAACGTTTGGCTTTACCATGCTCGGTGCTATGGGGCCACGTTACAGCAGTATGGCATTTGCTTCGTTACTTCTGGCTGTCTACACCATGTTGGGTGCGGGAGAAAGCCCCAGTCTCTGGGAGCAGCCGGCTCTGCTTCTGGGCGGAGCGCTCTGGTATGGTGTGCTGTCTCTGGTCTGGCATATCCTCTGGCCTAATCGACCTGTGCAGCAGTCTCTGGCTAATGTATTTAAAGAACTGGCTGGTTATTTTGACAGTAAAAGCCAGCTGTTTGATCCCGTTGCTAATATGAACCCTCAGCCTTCACGCTTGGAGGTGGCCAGGAAAAATGCGAGTGTTGTTAACGCTCTGAACCAGGCCAAGGTTTCATTGCTTCAGAGAGTTCGCCGGCAGATCAGTATGCGAGAGCAGCCTTTTCTGCAAATTTACTTTCTTGCACAGGATATTCATGAGCGGGTGAGTTCCTCTCACTATCGCTATCAGGATCTGGCAGAAAGCTTCTCCCGAAGCGATATTCTTTTCCGCTTTCAGAAAATGCTCAGAGTTCAGGCAAACGCATGTCGGGCAATAGCTCATACCAATTGAATTTTCTAACTACTGTATAACTGCCCAATCACGGGAGCACAGACTGAACAGTCGACCAGCTTCGCTGCAAAGGTTATTCCAAGCTTCACAGCAACAATCTACAATATTTTCATAACCTGAAAATGCTTTGTTTGATAAGTCATGCTCCCGCATCCACTCCCATAGCCTTTCTGAGCTGTTTAACTCCGGTGCGAATGGT
>NZ_LUKQ02000346.1 GCF_001647025.1 Endozoicomonas atrinae | reverse complement strand
TTCCGAGAAATGGACCATGCCGATCAGGAACTGGAAAGCAGCCATGAACCGGTTTGAAATTATGTTTCCTGACCGGTTCAAGGAGTAATAGTTTTGGTGGCGTTTACACAGAATTATTTACAGGCTCTTTATGTATGATATTGAAGGACTTACCATCATTCTGAATGATAAAAATATACCTGGTTTAGCAATGCCACTTTTACAAATAAAAGATGTCGATGATTGTCAGTGGCATCCGTTTTCATTGGAAGACTGTAACTTGCTGAGAAATAGCTGGGTTGGTCGTAATCTATCCGATCATATCAGGTCTATAAAATATGCAATGAGTCATTTGGATTCTAACATGTCCAAGGTTCAGCTTAAACTTAACCCAGAGGGAAGTCTATTTTTGAAGTTGTCTTTTAATTATTCATACGGTGATGTTTGGCATGTATTACTGCCGTTGAATTATCAGGACTCAGATGGAGGTAGAACACAGTTTCTACTAGAAATGTATCTTCGCTTTGGTACGGAGTTTATGGTTCGTGCATTTAGCAATTATGGTCGTATACAAGGAGTGCTTGAGCCAGATTTATACATTTCGGAAGTTTCTGGTGGGGGAAGACCATTTATTTCGCTGTCGTTAATCATGCTTGTTAAAGTAGGCGGTCAAACTGTAACGGTTCAAACTAGATTGAAAAACCCTGAAGAACTTTATTTTCTGGATTGGAAAGAGCCTGATGTGAAGGTAGTTAATTGGAAAGACTTTTTTGATCAATTTAAAAAAAGGTAGAAAAGGAATGGAGTCGGATTGGGTGGGTAGGATATGGCAGTCATTCATTATTAAAAATTAACTTTCGGTTTACTCCTTTTGTTTATGATGAGGTTGAAGATAGTGTTCGGAAATATGCCTTTAAAAAAGGGTTTCGTGCCTTTTTCCTTCAGTCAAGAGAATCGGATCTACAAGCAAAGGGTTAACTGTTCTGGCATTTTGTGAAGAAAATGATTGGCTTATTGAACTTTATTAGCTGTAGAAAGCCAAATTACGGTGTATTTTATAATTGAGATATTTTACATGCCATTTGCTGGGTTATTTGCTCAAAAAAGTAGTCTGCCAGCTATTCAAGAGCACTCTGAGGTTGAGGTGAGCCAGCAATCACCTTCTTCCGGTAAGGTGGTGAATGGAGGCAAGTCTGCCAAGTTCAAGCAATATGTTGCCAGAGTACTAACATCATCAAGTGAGAATACCTTTACTACACATGCTGAGCAACAGGGAGCTTGTTCTGCTGCTACTGTCTCCAGTACAAGCAGGGTGATGCGAGCCATTAAATCAGATGGTTCACAGGTAAACAGGCTGGAAGCTCATAAGGATAACCTTTTTGGTAAAGTGGCTTTACGCTGTGAGATGTTAAGAAATTCAATGGCTGACCTGTCAGGTAGTTTTCCGTATAGAGCACTATCCCCTCAGCAGTCTCGTCAGATGAAAGATGGCATTGTTAGACAAACTGAAGAGTTGAATGCTTTAATCCAGCAGTATATTGATGGTGCTTTAGATCACCTGAGTATTGTCTTCGATGAACCAGAAAGATGGAAAATCTTTAAGAATGACCTAATTAACCTGAATTCCCTAATTGAAGATTATGATGACCTGGAAAAAGTAACTTCTGGAATTAGTCTATATAGAAGGGATGTTGCTGGCTTACAGAAAAGAATCAGTCTTTCTTTTTTCTGTAAACATGTCCAGTCAAGTTGGTTAACCCAACACCTTATAAAGTGCTTGGAGCCAATGAAACATATACTCTATAAGCACGGTTTCAGTATGGGTCCCTTGGAATTTCAGGTTGAGTTAACAGGCCAGCTCTACTTGCAATTCTCTTTTCATCATAGAGAAAATGGAAATGTGTCCGTTGTGGCGTTACCAGTAGGTACCGAAGGTAGAGAAAATCTGTTGAGTGAAATGTATATTCGGTTTGGTGCCGCCATGATGGTTCAATGGTGGCAGCAATTCTCGAGAGATAACATTGTAACGTTTAATCTTGACCTTTCTGAATTGGAGAAAGAAGGGGCTCCCAGGCTTACCTTCAATGTTTTGCAAGAAACGCTTCAAGCCGGTAATAAAATAAAATGGTTTTTTACATTTGATATTCAAAATACATGTGACCTTTATGAGCCTCAGCAAGACATGGTGGATATCAAACCCATCAATTGGCTACGTTGCTTTGACCGGATGGACATGCTAATGCTTGAACAGCGTCTAAAGAGTTGTCAGGGTGCCTTATCTTCTCACCAGCAAGTTAGTAAAAAGATAAGGTTTGAGCCTTTTTGGGGCGAGGAAAAAAACCTAATCCGCCCTGATGGACAATTCATTGCTGGAGGACATACTAGAAAGCAGCCACTACCTTCGTTTGCAGAATTGGTTTCGAGCAGGCTGGGGATTAGAGAGGCGAATATCCTTTAGTCAACACCTCTAGCTTTCCTGCTTTACAGCCCTCTCTGCTAATGAGATTGCGCTTTCTGTCATTTTTATAGAAATTGCTCAAATCAGGTCGCATTAGAGGTTGCCACCTGTTTAATCAATGCCCTTGGACACTTTGTTTCCTCTCGCGACGGATGTGTTTCGTGGTGTAAGCTAAACGTTTAAAACTGCTCATGTAAGTAGCGTATCAGGTCTGTTGAGGTCACAATACCAGCAAGCTGCCCCGCATCCATGACCAGCACCGAATGCCGACTGCCATCAGAGAGAATTTCCGCCGCTTCTTTGACAGTAGCGGTTATGGGAAGGGTTTGCAGGTCATCACTCATTACATCGGCAATGGAGTTTTGCTGGTCAATCAAGGTGTCCTGCATACGGCTATCCGTATTTCCTGCATCGTAAATCAGACGAAGCAGGTCTGTTTCAGAGAGCATACCAACCGGTTGATCATGATCCATTACGGGGATATGGTGAATGTCCAGTTGACGGAAAATAGCGTTGGCTTCACTGAGCTTCTGCCCTAGCTGCAGAGTAACGGGGTTGTCACTCATGATTTTTTGAATGGACTCATGTTTTTTCATTATTCAAACCCTGCTTTTATCGTCATCATGATGGATCATCTATGGTCACTTTCTACTATAGGTGATCAGGATAATATCTCCATAAATAGTATGGATAATTACCGTTCATTATGCTGGTAAAAGCGGTGTGGGCTTGAATGTATGAACAACAATTATGATTACCTACTAGGGCGCGAAGCCTGGTTTGTATAGCCGATTTCCACAAGGCTAGCTGCTGAAGGCGTAGCGGTTCTACATCAAACCAGTTCAACGAAGCTGGATGATGGCTTTACGAGCCAGACTGCACGTCCCGCCCTTTGGGCTCAAGCCAGAATGCCTCTGCCGTTGCTGCAATGACTTGAAGGACGTGAGTACTTATAACCTTTAGGTTATTCCTACGTCCTTGCGCCTAGTCAGAAGAATTCTGGCTTGAGCTGAGACAGGAGCCTTATATCAACAGAACTAGAAGTAGGCTTTTTACTCCACTCGTTCATAGATAACGTAGATCTTCCGGCATGGCTCAACAACTTCCCACTCACCTTCAAACCCGGCGGGAATGACAAAGTTATCACCGGCCTTCAGTATTCTTTCATGACCTTCTGTGTCTCGAACAATGGAAACACCCTCCAGAATTTGACAGTACTCATGTTCGGTATAGCTGACTTTCCAGCACCCGGTTTCTGACTCCCAGATACCGGCATGGAATTGTTCACTGGGGTCTGAGAAGTGATTAACAACAGCCTGTAATGGGTTCCCGGAGACCCGTTTTTCTTCAGCTGTGTGGTAAACCTCTTTACTTGCCTGGGAGGTATCGAAAAAAATGATGTCATTAATGGAGGTCGGCACGACTACATCCTTACTATGTTCTATTTTTTGTTTGCTGTGGTGCAGCATACCCTCTATTTCTGTAACTGACTATATTCAATGGCTTGTTATCTCATTGTAAAGGTCTGCGGGACTCTAGGGGTAAAACTGACCATTTAGGCTATGGTTGGTAGCTCATGTATGTGCTTTTCCATATCAGGCACATAGATATCTTTTCCACACATTAACGTTGTTACAGAAGAGAGGTAGTTCATGAGTGATGCACTCGTGCTGGTCAAGCAGTTGCATCAGGAAATCCATTCCGTGGAGTATCGTATTCGTCATCACCCTTACTTAAAGGCACTTGAAGCCAGAACACTGGAGCCGATTGACCTGCAGTATTTTATTGGTGAACAGAGGTACATTATATCATCCGATCTGCGCGGGCTGGCATTGCTGATTTCCCGGTGTGAACACATCAAAAGCCAGAAGTGTCATCACCGATGTAATAAGTCTTCAAAACACCAGTTTAATTTGACCTCCCGATTAACCCTTTTCTGGCCGATTGTTTTCCTGTTGGTATCAAGCAGGGAGCAGCGCCATGACCAATCGAGAGG
>NZ_LUKQ02000345.1 GCF_001647025.1 Endozoicomonas atrinae | reverse complement strand
ATTGTCCGTTCCATCAGTAGGCTGACTTTCCTGGCGAGCGATACCTCAGCTCGTTGATATTGATCTTCCGTCGTGGAAGTTTGAGCACCATCTGCTGGGCGATGGCGTAGCTGATCACCCGATCATCAAAGCAGCCTTCCTGCGCGTTGGTGCTGCCGTTGTCTTCAATGACGTAGGTCTGGCACTCGGCAATGGTGTCCTTGTTGCAGATACCCGACTCGCCATCCCGCAGCAGTGCCGCCAGGTGATCAATCATTAATGGTTTGGATTTGGTCGTGGTCAGCCAGCCGATCCGTTTGGTACGTTTCTGGGTGCGCTGGTCCACGGTGGTTTCCATATAGAGATTGGGGTATTTCAGGTCTTTCAGCTTGGTGATGGTGGTCAGACCGTGGTTGTTTCTTTCCACACCAATCAGGGCATTGTTGTAGTAACGCCCCAGGTGGTTCAACATCTTGCCCAGATCGTCCGGAGCCACATGCCCATGCCAGTGCGCCACCTGGTAACCCTCACGGTCACACACGTCGATAGTGGAGTAATCACCGTGCTTGTGCTGGTCATTGGCCGGTGCCAGCCCTTCCGCCACATCCGATCCCACCACATATTGGGTAGCGGGTTTGGGGTGCTCCCAGATCTGCAGCAGACCCGGCTTGTGCCGGTTGATACCGTTGGGGCTCAGTTCAATGGATTGGGTTGGGGAGTAACACTCAACTTTGGCCGCTTCGGTATGCTTGGGATCGAACACCGGGCGACCGGAAAACAGAAACGCCTCCTGGATATTGCAGGGGTATTCCTGTTTGAATTTGTCTTCGGATTTCAGCTCATAGATTTTCTGGCGACGCCACTGGAGCTGTTGATCATCCAGGTCATACTGCTGCTTCAGGTACTGTTCGTCGGCGTCTGCCCGGAAGTCCTCAGGGATCTCAGAGCGGTATTCGTCCTGCCAATACCACGGTATAAACACCAGCTCAAAATCACCACGGCCAGCATCAGCGTCCATAACGTAATCATAAAACACGCCTCCAACGCCGTTAGCAGTGCTTTCCAATATGACTTCAGTGTCTTTTTCATTAGGTACCGCCTGTAAAACACCCGCCAGGTGTTCATCTGCATTGGGCCAGAAGGCCACTTCCGATCCATGAAACAGCTGCGCCGTGGATGATCGCCCTGCCCCCTTGTTGCCAGCCGTTCCAACCCGATAGCCAGAGTCATGGAAAAACTCCAACAGCTTGGAGCTTTTGTTTTTTAGCGCTCTCTGGGTAAAGATCGGCTGATGCTCGTGGTATCTTTGTACCATATCAAACAAGTTGGCGGTGGCATCCGCTTCATGGGTCAGGATATAAGCCCGCAACCCCATGCGATTGCTCACCAGCCAGTAAAAGCGGCCTTCAGTATAGGTGGAGCAGCCCTGTTGTCTGCCTTTGAGCACCACAATTCTTACCTTACCGGTGCGCTTTCTCTGGTCTTCGATGCGACTGTCCAGGTAGAGCTGAGCCTTGTTCAACTGAAAAAGGATTACTTTGGCGCTTTTGGTGCGGATCTTCAGGCACTTGCTGGCGTAGAACGTAAACTCGGTGAGCAGCCGTTCCCGGGCTGGCTTTTTACCGAGAGCTACCCGTCCTTTTCTTCCAGCCATTCGTCCAGCGTCGGTATCTTTTCCGCTACCACGGTCTGTTCGTGCCGATCCCGCCAGTGGTAACGGTTTTTCATGTACATGATCAACATGGCGGGGGATACATCCTTGTTCATACCTAACGCGCCCTGCATATACTTCTCTTCCCAGAACACCTCCGCCAGCACATCGGCCTGGGCTACGGCTTCAGCAAACGCTTCATGCTTATCGATGTACGACAGAAACGTGTTGTAGCTGATGCCCATCTCCGTAGCGGTGGCCTTACGGCTTAATCCTGTGCTCATCAGCTCCTTCACCTGGTCGCACATCTCTGGCGTGTATTTGCTGTGGTTGGCCATGGTCAGAAAAACTGTTTGATGGCAAAGGCGATAATGCCTGCCGTGGTGGTAGCCGCGATCCACTGAATCACACTGCTGATGGTGGAGTTTTTCAGTACGGCTTTCTCAATGGAATCCAGCCGCTCTTCACTGCGCTTTTCCCGAAGAGCAAGGTTCACCATGCGCTCATCGTGTTTGGCCAGGGTCTGCAGGATCTGGGTAATGCCATCCAGCTTCTGCTCGATCCGATTGAACCGTTCTTCGTCTGCCATGACTATCTCCTGGCCACGCCCTTCAGCTTTTCCAACGTCCGGGCACTGCCCAAGCCCAGCAGGCAGAGCAACAGAGTAATCACCGTACTGGTGTCGGCTGTGGGTAACTGCTGAACCACTTCGGCTTTATCCACAAGCATCAGCCCGATGATCACTACATCACGAACAATCCACGTCCACGCCAAAATGAAAACACACAACCAGCCAAGGGCAGGCCGCCAGCCGGAAACAAACACGCTGGGGTGCTTGGCTTCCTCGATGTTGGCCAGTGCCTGCAATATGTGAGGCTGTTGTAATTGTTGATTGAGCAAGAGCTCTGCCTTTGCCCGTTCTTCATCGGAGGTAAACAGGCTGTCGAGTCCCCCCATCAACGCCTTGGCGATCCCTGCCATGGGGTTGAGATTAATCATCCATCAGCTCGAAATGTGGGTAATCAATGAATTGGTGATCGGTCATTTCGCCGTCCCTGTCCCAGTCACCGCCCCAGCGCAGTTTGATGCCCATTCCCTGAGCAACACCGAGGACAAAACCGGCAAAGTGGGCAGCTCGTTGATCGTCGAACCAGTTGATGGGATAAGGCATCACATCCACTGCCTTACTGGGTAGCTCGTTGTGGTTACTGTCCGGCCACAGTAATTCTGACTTGCCACTCTCAAACGCCAGCGTCTGGGCAGCCTCATTCCGGTGACCACAGATAATCGTGCAGTCATAATGCTCAATCACCTTATTGAACACGCGCTGAAGCCGCTCATCACAAGTCGACAACTGTCGCTTTGACGAAGCGGAAAAGTGAAACATGAAGCCCCTTTTTTATAGTGGTTCAGTTTGGAGGTGCCAAACATAGAAAACCCGGCAATGAGAGCCGGGTTTCTTTGAAGGATTTACGCATTTGGAGAATCAAGTTTTGGGAACTTTCCCAACCTAGAGTTTTACCGTACGTTTACTGACATTTTGAGTCAAGGTCAGTGGTCAGATGCTATTCGTATCGGATACTGCCCGCCTGTTCCAGCAAGGCTTGGGCCTCATCTTCTGCCCGCGTAATCCATTCACTGCACACCCGATTGCATGATTGCTTCCAGCGATACACCGTCCGCTCACTTTTTCCGGTGATATCAAACCGCCCCTTTCGGGATCTCAACTGAGGATGCTGCAGTTCCACCATCAGCCAGAGCCTCAGCAACACCGGATTGCTGCGAATCGGTTTTGGCAGACGTTCATCACTGCGGAACCGGGACTGCATTCGCTGCCAGGCCATGAGCCGTTTCGGGTAATCATCACTGTAACGGATGATCAGGACATCGTGTAACTCCGGGGTCATTCCCTGATGCAACCGACTCTGCCAGAGACCATCATGCCCCAGTCGTTCATCCCGGCTACTGGCCTCACTGCCTGAGACCGTTTTCCGATAGCCAGAATTGATATCCCGATGCCAGCTGACGGAACTCATCATCAACTCCGGCGTCCCGAAGATGCGCAGCAGTGCCTGCTCCAGTGCCCGATACATATCCGTCCTCCTGTTGACTCACTTACCGGGGATAGGCTCACTTCCTGACGATTCATTGTGATCGTTCACCCTCATCCCCGCTAATCGTTCTGAAAGTTGAAACGGCAATTTTTGGCTGACATCTGCTTCACAAACTCCTCGGTACTGCGACTGCTACTGCGCCACTCACCGTCCCAGTAATACCAATTCCTTTTTCAAATTATGAGATGAATCACCTCTATCCTTTGTGAAATGGGAGCCCGGCACAGAGTTAGAAAATGGAATTGGTATAATAGAGCCGGTTGTGCTTATCCAGCTTGTAATAGGTGCCCATCCAAAAGCCACTGGCCCCCTTGGGTGGATGCATGTTCATTCTCTCCAATCCGCTAACCGACAAAACTCTGCCGGTATAATTCCACATCACTTCGGGTCTGTCGCACCAGTTCTTCCTCCTGCCCATATCGCTGGACAAAGCGGCTGGCGTTCACATGAATGGCATCGTCGTAAAACCGGTGATGCCCAGGGCACAACGGCATGGTGTCAAAGTGGCTGGCCCTGCGTCCCATGCCCGTCCCCTGTCGTTGATGATGCACTTCCGCCGGGACACCCGACAGACCATTAATCCGGCAGGCAATGCAGCCCAGTTGTGCCACCACCTGCAGATAGTCACGCTCGCTGCGGGTCACAGGCCGTCTGCCATGCCTTGAGTTTACGGGCCAGGTAGCGCCGGTTGATTTTCAGCACAAACGCGGCTTCGGTCAGCGTCATCTCACGA
>NZ_LUKQ02000344.1 GCF_001647025.1 Endozoicomonas atrinae | reverse complement strand
GAGTCAGCTTAGTAAAATATTTAACTTTCTGGAACTATCAGACTTGCAGACCACCCCAAAAAGCTATACTTAACGACAGGTCATTTTGGACTGGTGTTTTGAGGACTTTTTACGCCGGTGATGACATGGGCATGCCGTTCATTTCACCCGACATATCGGTAATCTGATAAGAAGGGCCGTAGTAGGTGGCTACTGTCTTCAGTTCACCTTCCTCAGCAAGGCGCTCACTCTTACCAATCATGGTCTGTTCGGCGGCATGGCCTTCGAATACATTGGAGAACAGTTTGATAGGGGCACCATGAACCGGGCCAAAGTGGGCTTTGTCAGCGACATTGTCAACGAGCTCGCGGCAGTTTGTGCCGATATGCATCTCGGCAATCTCCCAGTCAGACCACTCTTCATCAAAGCAGGCCTCGATGCGGGGAATCGTCTGTTCTTCAATGGGAGGGTTACCTTCCGGATCATTCCAGACATACAGCAGGTTGTTCTCTTCGCAGGCTGGCCAGGACTTGATACGAGCCTTGGGCGGAATACGCTTGGCGTAAGGAATATCATCACAAACGCCTTCTGAGTTCCAGCGCCAGTCGTGGAATGGACAGCGAATGGAGTTGCCCTCAATACAGCCTTTGCTCAGATCAGCGCCCATATGTGGGCAGTAGGCATCCAGTATATGAACATTGCCATCTTCTCCCTGAAAGGCGACCAGCTTGGTACCAAATGCTTCAATCGTATGGGCTTTGCCATCCTTGTAGTTTTCCAGCTTTCCAAGGCAGTGCCAGCCACGGGCGTAACGGTCAGGTACCGGGTTCGTCTCAATCAGGTGCAACTTGCTCATATTATTGTTCTCCTCGCTGCATGCTCTTGCGATCTGCCACTTTCAAAACGATTTTCCCAAGCCTTTATAAGCATCGAACATCGTCAGGGCAGAAGGCTTGCAAAATCCTCATGTTGCGATTGTCTAGTGAGGAGTCGCTGGTCATCATCGTCTAAGTGGACGATTGCCTGATAACTCTATTGATCTGAGTCAATTTCTGGTTCCTATATGTTGTGATTGTCCATTTTTATTGGCGTAAAAGCATAAGCCTTTTCCATACGGGGTGTGGAAGAGGGGATTTTTTCAGCAGTAAACATGCAGAGAATACCGAGCTGGATTAGATGTTCATGATTTGGAGGGGCAATGAATACGTTTTTATCGTCCATAACGACGCTATCGACCACTTTGTGTTCATCACTTTCTGGTAATCGATCTTTTCCATTTATCAAGCATCGATAGTGACGTGTTCTTGCTTCTCCTTCCTCCACATAGAACACTTTTGCCACAATCCTGTACTTTTGAGTAATTTCTTCTGGAGGGTGCTCAGCATCAGGACTACATTTTCTAAAAGTTAACTGAAATTCCTCCGTGTCATCATGAGCTAATTTTTCTGCGATTTTTGCCCGGTCACATAATTCGTGAACCATTTTTGGCTGTATTGTTATCACTTCTGGAGCATCTTCCACTAATAGTACCTGTCTTTCCTGAAGGACATCCCAAAGTTGGTCACCCATTCCAGTTTCTTTTGCTCTGGATAGCGAGCTTGGGAAGTTGCGTATTGCATGTCTGAAATTATTCGGGTCCAGTGTTATTTTTTGGTGTACACCTTCAGAAATACTTTTTAATGAAAGCGCATCATCGAGAATCATTTGAATTGAGAAATTACCTCTTTCAGTTTGCTCGAGCGAAACTGGGACTGAATAAATCAAAGTATCAGGATTGACGGTATCTTTTATTGGTGAGAGTTCAGGGGTATTTGCCGGAGTTGTTCGTGGGTCATCGGTTATCCTTAATATATCTGGACCCCTCATAACCAGCCGTTCGGTTAATAACCGAAATGCACATTTATTCAGCTGTTCTCTTGGGAGAACTAATTTTAAAAGTGATGCTAAAAACTCTGCAGAATCCTGTTGAGGTAAGTATTTTAGTGGAAAAACAGGTAACCTATCTTCTTGGCCGGGTTCTTCAGTAGACTGCTTGTTTTCAGTTTTTTTGTCTTCTGCTTCCTTCTCTAGAAGTTGGGATGATATAAATTTTATATATCTTTCATGGAAACCTTCAAAGCCAACAAAAATATCATCGGAAGCACATGCTGTGCATAATGTTAAAAACAGTTTATAGGTGTTTTGCATTTCTGAGTATTGCTTTTTACGATACTGGCTTTCCATCGTTACCAGAGACTTTCTGGTAGCAGCCGTTAGAAGCACTGTTTTGCCATCTCTGTCTGATACTTTTTTGACTAATGTCAGACATTCTTCGGGAGAGAGACTGCTAAGCGGTATTGCCTTTTCTTCTGAAGTCAGGGATATAAACCCTTCATCCTGTTCAGTATCGACACCTTCTGGGGGACACTCAATAGCCTCTGGATGAGAAGAAGATGAAATTAAATGAATATATGAAGAAACCAGAATTTGCCAGGTCGAGAGTAAGCGCCAATTTAACCTGCGTATATTGCCATTTTATCCTTAAAATGCTTGTGTAAATGGTTGCTGGCTTATCCTTTGCCAATTGATAGCTCAACTCTCTATTGTAGAAGTTCTTCAAGCCAGTCAGGGTTGTTGCCCGGTTGTGAATCTGTCGCCAATAAATCAAAATCAGCTTCCAATATTTCATCAAGCCCAAGTGGGTCTCTTCTCATTTTCTCGCTGGCTTCATTCCATTCTTTCCGTGTGTCTGAATCCACTGCGTAGCTCATTTTGCTGATAGCAGTGCTTAATTCAATATAAGTCATTTGGCTTCGGTGGGGTTCCAGCAGTTCAAGTTCTGCGTTTCCCAATACCTTAAAACGATCCAGCGCTTCCATTGCCGCGTCAAAGGTAGATAGCGGCCCTTGAATGCTACTGTTGGAAACCTGATTCCCTTGAGTTGGCGTGCTTGCCAGAGGTCGTTGCTGAGGGGCGGCTGTTACTACTGGTGTTTTTGTTGCCTCAATCTGTACCAACTTTGCAGCCACTGCATTTTTAACGAGCTCAGGAACAACATCATCATTATCATTTCGGATAACCGGGCTGAGCGCCTTACATAAACTGGTGGCTAGCAGGCCCTTGCTGGCATAGTGTTCCAGAGATGACCACACCACAGGCTTTAATGGTTTGTTGTATTTGATGATATTGATAATCACAGAAGGTGGCAGCAGAACTGGTATTTTTTTAGGCTCAGCTTTCTCGGGCTCTTTGGTTCGTGCTTTCATTTGAGCTAATTTAGCCTCAAGCCTGATCGCACAGAGATCGCGCTTCTCCTGAGGCTTTTTATAGCATTGTTCCGTGAACTCGGTTGCCTTGAAAAAGGCGGTTAACTGTTGCAATGTCCAGTTCTTTATAACAAAGCCGGTATCTCTGAGGGTAAACTCTGGATTTTGGAGTACAACCGGTTCGCCATCGGCCGGTAAAACGGTTAGCCTTTGATTCTTGAATTGATATGCTGTTTGTTCAAGCTCAATTAACATGGCCGTGATAAAGCGCCACAGGCGTGTCTGACCCGACACTAAGTGATCACCATCGACAATCACCCCACTTTTATCATTAGTTGACACTCGGTTTGAAAAACAGAGATCCGGTATTTTCCCGTGTTCAGGTAGGTTATGGTTTGTCAGCAGCATTCCTTCCAACAACCGTTGCTGAGTCGCTAAAACCGGAACGGTTTTAGGTTTAGCCTGGTAGTCAAGACAGGCATCCAGGAATTGCTGCATTTTGTGTTGTCCAAGCACCCGATGTAACTCGCGCCACTGTGAGATGGAGGGCAAGGTTTTGAATAGCTCATCCATCTTATCCGCGTATTTTGAGCGGTTATCTTCTGATTGTTGCCAGAGAATCTCCAGCATTATGCGTTTCGACAGCGTGTACTCAAATCGCTCGCCAAGCTGTTGGCGGAGTGGTTTTAATGCATTCCATTGCGCCAGGGTTGGGGCAGGCTTAAGGTTTCTGCACAGCTCAAGGTATTCCTGCCACTCAGGTTCAGGGAGCTGCGTTAGTGCAAATTTCGTCAGAGTCAGTGGTGCAGGAATGGATAATGCCGCAGTGAGCGCCTCTTTATCGCGTGGATTTTTAGAATGCATTTCAATCCAGAGCCGGATGCCAGAACCTCCATGGATAGCCAATATCGGCAGCAAGGATTTCAGCGCAGTACAAACAGCCACTCTTTCATTTCGAGGACTCTTATGGGCAGCCAGATATTGTTGGAATTCGGCAATTTTCATGCGCCATTTTGCGGGCCCAGAGAAGAACAGAGCCAGTGCTTTCATTTGACTTGATTCTAAAAGATCATCATCTTCATCACTGTTGTCGTCTCCATGTTCAGTGGTACAACCATGCTGATTAAGACATTGGAGAAGTGTTTTCTCATTTTCGGTCAGTTTTTCTCCTGAGGGCAAACCAAAACTTGCAAATACTCGGCAAAAAAGTTTCAGAATATTTTTCTTTTCATCCGAGGGTAGCCATTGAACAAACGTTTCCAC
>NZ_LUKQ02000343.1 GCF_001647025.1 Endozoicomonas atrinae | reverse complement strand
AGAGTCAGCTTAGTAAAATATTTAACTTTCTGGAACTATCAGACTTGCAGACCACCCCAAAAAGCTATACTTAACGACAGGTCATTTTGGACTGGTGTTTTGAGGACTTTTTACGCCGGTGATGACAGCAAACTGCAGCCAGGCAGGCATAGCCAGGTAATTCAGCAGAATCCCGATGCCATTAATCAGTGCAGCGATGATCAGCAGAATAATCAGCGTCTGCCTCGGGCTGAAACCTGCACATAAAAGGACATGGTGTGCATGGGTTCGATCAGGCTTGAATGGGCAGTTACCCTTTTTAATGCGCCGGAGTACGGTAGAGACCATATCGATTAATGGCAGTCCTAAAAAAAACAGCCCGGTGACCGGTTCAAGCCGTGGGCCGCAGGTTGCTGTAGCATTGCTGCAGTAGCAGATCATCATAATCAGGGTGAACCCGATCATCATGGTACCGGCATCACCCATGAATATTTTTTGTTCCCGGCTGATGAGCTGAAGGTTAAAGGATTGGAAGGCCAGAATGGCTGCCGTCATTATGATAATGACATCTCGCAGGCGGCTATGAAATTCCATCGAGATCAGGATGGAAGCAAGGGCAATAATTGTAATTCCTGAGCTCAATCCGTCCAGGCCATCGATCATATTCAGTGCATTGATGATCCCAAAGCATGCGATCAGGGTAAAAGGAATAGCAACCAATAATGGCATGGTAATGTCCCCCATGCCCACCAGGTTGCCTAGGTTGGTAAAGATTAGCCCACTCCAGTACATCATAATGCCGGTGGCAATGAATGAGCAGAGCACTCGAGCTCTTACAGTGAGGCCAAACCAGTCGTCCAGCATACCCACAACGGTTAGCAGACCGGCAGAAACGAAATACGCGGTGACCGCCACCGTGTTTACAAGGAAAATTAGCCCCATAGATAACAGGGTCAGGTAAATCACCAGCCCCCCAATTAACGGCACAGCATCGTCATGAAGCTTTCTTCCATTTGGCTTATCTACTAACCCGATTCTTCTGGATAGAGGTATCAGGATTTTGATTAAAGAAAATGAAAGAGCAAAGGCGAGAGCTGCTTGAAGAAATGCTTGTTCCATTCTGAAAGAAAATTTACAACAGTCTTGGCAGGACTGACTTGGTTATCGGATCACGATTTTTTTTGCATAAATATAGTGAGTTTGGTTTTGCGAGCTTCAATGATTAACACCACGCTACCGCCCATCCTCTTTATGGCTGTCACAGGTTTCAGACTTTAAATAAACGAAAGAAACCGCTGGTGATGGCGGAGGCCAACCAGAACAGCAATACGCATTGTGTGGCAAAGCGTAAAATGGACTAACTGTTGGGAGTGGGCAGCTTGTTTCAGAACCTGCCCAGTGTCTTATGTCATCTCAGTGGATGTGAGCAATCTTAGAAGTGGTGTTAAGGTTTTTCTAGCGAACGTCGTGTAATTTTTAAGAACTTTCTTTTATAAGGAGTTGATGTGCTGGTGGGGCAGAAGATTGATAACCGCTCACCCGTTAATTAGCAAGGTTTGATGAGCGGCTAAACGTCATATGTATTATTTAATGCGGATTGGCTAAAGGCATCTTTTTCTGTAGCTGTTGCCCAAGCCAGGCCAGCTTCTGCACAGGAATCGGCAGCTGCTCTAGCTCAAGGCTATCCAGCAGGTTTTTTACCCCAAGCCCCAGTTCAGTATCACCCTCAATCATCAGGCTGCGCTGGAAGAACAGAGTGTCCGGGTCTTCCTGTCGGCTGGCCAGCTTCAGGAAGGCTTTGCTGTCACCCTGAAATTCAACATCATGCATTTGAACATCAAAGCGTTGTGGACTGGTAGCGATCAGCTGACTGCCATCAAAACTGATATAGAAGCTGACGTCTATGTCGGTAATGTGAATTTTCAGGCAGCGATCTTCCAGAAAGTCAAAATCGCCTTCTTCTATTGGCGTATGGAAGATGTGGTTGATGGCTCTGGCCAGTGGCTTGTTGACCAAGGTGGCTGGCAACAGCTTTACCGGCAGTCCAAGTAACTCAATACCTGGCTTTTTGAATCTCTCCCGATCATTAATACCTGGAAGAGGAAGTCTAAAAGATGGCAGCAGACTCAATGACAGCTCCTTCTCATATTGCTCACTTTTTCGAATTTTTGAATGGAGGCCTGATCAAGGCGGAATAGCTCATCCAGCAAGCGCAGTTGCAGAGAACCAGGACCCGGGCAATCCATGCTGGCCAGTTCGCCAGCAATGCCAAGACAGGTAAGGCCTGATACGGCCGCCGTCAGTGGTGTATCGCAGATGGCAAGAAAGGCGCCAATGATGGCGGTTGCCGTACAGCCGGTGCCGGTTACTTTTGCCATCATAGGATGACCATTATTGATTTTGTAAACTTCGTAGCCATCGGTGACATAATCGGTAGCACCGGTGACGGCAATGATCAGCTGATGTTCACGGGCCTTTTCCTGAATAAAGTGCAGAGTGGACTCACTGCTACTGCTGCTGTCGACTCCTTTCCCCTCATTGGCGCCAGTAAACAGGGCTTTTATCTCGGAGGCGTTGCCCCGTACTACCGATGGCTTGTTTTCAAGCAGCTGTTTATTACTGGTCAGTCTGAAGGCGGTTGCACCTGCACCTACCGGGTCGAGAATCCAGGGTTTACCGAGTTGATATGCGGTTTCTGTTGCCAGCATCATGCTTTTCAGACTGGAGCTGGTCAGCGTTCCACTGTTGATCACCAGACTGCTGGTAATGCCTACCATGTCTGCAACTTCTTCAATGGCGTGGGCCATGATCGGGGATGCACCAATGGCCAGAAGAGCATTGGCCGTTGTGTTGGTGACCACATCGTTGGTGATGTTGTGAACCAGCGGCTGCTTTTCTCTCAGTTCATTGAGTGAATGAATAATATGTTCTTGCATAGGAAAGGCCTTTTTATCCATGTTCAATAATAATGATGTCGGGTGAACAGTGAATTGACATTGGTCACTGTTAAGAGCTGCTTAAGTTTTATTCTGAGGCAGATCTGGGTGTTCAGTCTGGTTCAGAAAAACGTTATATGCCTGGGAGCCTGTTGTACTCAGCTCATAGGATTGTCCTGTTTCACAAAGGGGGCAGAGCTCCATCAACGGGGCTTTACCAGTGACAAATGATTTCAATAGTAGATCACTTGTTATCATGGTTTTTATTTCTAGTGACTATTTCTGTTTATAGTAATTATGCTGAAGTTATAGCCTGTAACTGTTCTAAATATGGATTTATAAGCTATTGTATTTTGCTATATCTAGCGATATTTTTTATCACGAAAATGCTGCTGTTTTTATTCAGTTTTCTGCTCATCAGTTATCCAGTCAGACCTCAGATTTTACCTGCGGAAAGGTCTTCAGAACCTTTTCCTGAACAGACTGGTGGGCTCAATTTAACTTCAAAAGAATTTACCGGTTCCTGCTTTGCAGCATCGGTGCAGAGATTTTTTTGCTCTTTTATTTGCCCCGTCAGGGCTTTTTGTTTCAGGAGCGAGGGAGATGGTTCTCAATCGGGATATGTTAGCGGATACCTTTGCCATGATTACCTTTGGCATTGTGGTTGGTATGAGTGTTGAGCTGCTGGCAGGGCTGACTTTTGAACAATCGCTGCAATCCCGTCTGATGAGTATTCCCGTTAACCTGTTAACGGCCAGAGCTTATGGGTTGTATCGTGACTGGCTGATTCGCCGAGGCAGCTTTATGGGTAATGGCTTTATTCAGATGACGCTTCTTGATGCCCTGGCGTACCTTTCGTTCCAGATTCCACTGTATGCATCACTGGTATTGTCGACCGGTGCCAGCATGGAGCAGTTGCTGGTTGCCTGCGCAGGGCAGGTGGGTGCGATGTTGATCATGGGGCGTCCATACGGAATATATATGCAATTCTGTCGTAACTGGTTCAAGCCTGTTGCTATTTCTGCTGCATAAATATTCTTCAATTCTGCATGAATAAAGCCTTGATTCGTAAGTAGTTTCCGAATCAAGGCTTTTTATTTTTTTTTCCTGACTGTATAGTTATTTTCCGAAACGAGTCGGCATAAGCTTATGTATATGTCGACGTATGCCCGATGGAGATGTACGGGCGCTGCCGCATTCGGCTGCACAACCTGTTTCAGGGCTTTCGCCCTGCGTCTTCTCTGGAGTATCAGTCCATTCTGCCTACCCGGCGGTCTGGTCTGAAAGGAAATTACTGCCTGGTTTGGATACCCTCCACCAGTGAGAGTGTGTTGACTTTTTGAATGAATTTTCAACGCACCCGGCATTAAGAACAAAATCTCCATGCGCTCATGTCACCCATGAGTCTGGCCTGAACATTCTATTCAATTTGTGACGGCTGTTATGGGGTATAATACCAATCGCATTTTCTAAATCCTTAAGCTGCCGCCAACTATGCTTAGGCATCATTACCATGCATTATCTAGAACAGATGTCTCGTCGACCACAGCTACCCGAAGGTTTTAATGATGTTGATTTTC
>NZ_LUKQ02000342.1 GCF_001647025.1 Endozoicomonas atrinae | reverse complement strand
AGAGTCAGCTTAGTAAAATATTTAACTTTCTGGAACTATCAGACTTGCAGACCACCCCAAAAAGCTATACTTAACGACAGGTCATTTTGGACTGGTGTTTTGAGGACTTTTTACGCCGGTGATGACAGCTTTCTCCCATGCATTGCTATGACGACTCTCCCCACTGCTTCCACTGCCATTTACGCACGGTTCAGGCATCTTCAAAGCGATTGCGATGAAATAGGCAAGAATAATGAAAGCAAACGCCGTCACTACCATGATTTCCAGAAACAGTATGCCAAGAAACCCATAAACAGCGATCAACATTGAAATTCCTACATTGGTGCTGGAAATCATAAAGGCAAGGGTATTTGACCAGCTGGCACCTTTTTCCCTCAGGGTATGCCCCATACCAATAGTGGCGTAATTACAGACAGAGGAAACGGCGCCGAGCGTCACTGAAAGACTGGCGCTTTCCAGATGATTACTTCCCAGTCGGCGAACAATAGTGTTCGTTGGAATATAGCTTCTCACCAGGGCAGACAGTGCCAGCCCAAAGGTTATGGGCCACAACATATGCCATAAAAGAAGCCCATAACTGGAGGCAAGATCAAGAATAACCATGGAGAAGAATCTCCAGTTCAGGTGGAACTGGAAGTATAGTTGGCTATCTATTGGAAGATAGAATTAACCTGACACCTTATTCCAAAGGGTTTACCCACGTTTTTCACAACTTATCCACAGCTTAAACTTAATCGCACAAACCGGTATAATCCCTCTCTATTTTTACAATCGAACCCTGCGAGTGGTCACTCACAGGGAAACCTGTGCCAGATGAATAATACCCATTGTGCTTTCTAACTTCCGTTATGAGCATGAAGGTTTGCTCCTTAAAACAGGCCGGCGTGAGGAGCCATAGCTTTCGCTATAGTGACGATCGCCAACATATGATTAAGGATCAAACCTTCTGCGCAATAGGAAGTTAGAAAGTTCGATTGGTATAAACTGGTCATCGATAATTGCTCGCAACATAAAGCTCAATGCTCAAAAAATGACCAGTTTGCATTTGAGCCTCTAAGAGGTAGAAAAGTGACTTCCCAGAGCACGCCAGATATCAATACATTCCAGGGGCTGATCCTCGCCCTTCAACAATTCTGGGCCCAGCAGGGCTGCGTCATCATGCAGCCACTGGATATGGAAGTGGGTGCCGGTACTTTCCATCCAGCCACTTTTCTTCGAGCCATCGGCCCGGAAAACTGGAACTCAGCCTATGTTCAGCCCAGCCGTCGCCCTACCGATGGCCGCTACGGCGAAAACCCAAACCGTCTGCAGCATTATTACCAATTCCAGGTCGTGATGAAGCCATCGCCTGATAATATTCAGGAGCTGTACCTGGACTCTCTCCGTCAGCTGGGGATTGACCCACTGGTTCATGATATTCGCTTTGTCGAAGACAACTGGGAGTCACCCACACTGGGTGCCTGGGGTCTTGGCTGGGAAGTCTGGATGAATGGTATGGAAGTCACCCAGTTTACCTATTTCCAGCAGGTCGGCGGCATTGAGTGTTACCCCGTAACTGGAGAGATTACCTACGGTCTTGAGCGCCTGGCCATGTATATTCAGGGGGTGGATAACGTTTATGACCTGGTCTGGACTGTTGGCCCACAAGGCCCGGTCACTTACGGTGATGTTTTCCATCAGCAGGAAGTTGAAATGTCCACGTTCAACTTCGAGCATGCTGACACTGAAGAACTGTTCAAACACTTTGACTTCTATGAGCGTGAATCCCAGAAGCTGGTTGACATCGGTCTGCCACTGCCAGCTTATGAATACGTTCTGAAAGCTTCTCACACCTTTAACCTGCTGGATGCCCGTCATGCAATTTCTGTGACTGAACGCCAGCGTTTTATCCTGCGCGTCAGAACTCTGGCCAGAGCAGTAGCCAAAGCTTACTTTGATAAGCGTCGTGAGCTTGGCTTCCCTCTTGCCGATGAAAGCATTCGTAATGAAGTTCTGGCTCAGCTTGCGAAAGAAAGCACGCAGGAGGAAAAATAATGAGCACATCCAGTAATAAAGCGCATAAAGAAGACTTCCTGATTGAGCTGGGAACAGAAGAGCTGCCACCCAAAGCATTAAAGAGTCTGTCTGAGGCGTTTACCCAGGGAATTATTTCTGGTCTTGAAAAAGCCCAGATCACTTTTACCGGCTATGAGTCGTTTGCTGCTCCACGCCGTCTGGCTCTGTTGATCAAAGGTCTGGATACTGCTCAGCCTGATCAGAAACTTGAGCGCAAAGGCCCTGCAGTTAAAGCCGCTTATGATGCCGAAGGTAACCCAAGCAAAGCAGCGCTTGGTTTTGCCCGTTCCAACGGTGTTAATTTTGAAGACCTGGAACAGGAAGAGACACCTAAAGGAGCATGGCTGGTCTATCGTTCTGTTAAGCAGGGTGAAACAACCAACGCGTTACTGCCGGAAATCATTACCCAGTCTCTGAATAGTCTGCCCATTCCAAAGCGCATGCGCTGGGGTGCCAGTCGTACCGAATTTGTCCGCCCAGTTCACTGGCTGCTGATGCTGCAGGGCAACAGTATTATTGATTGTGAAATCCTTGGCCTGAAAGCCGGTAATACAACCCGTGGTCACCGCTTCCACGCGAATCAGGAAATCGCGATCAACAATCCTGCTGATTATGCGCAAGTTCTTCGTGAGCAGGGCAAAGTCATTGCTAACTTTGATACCCGTCGTGAAATCATCCGTGAGCAGGTTGAGCAAGTTGCAACCACGATTAATGGGCACTCGGTGATTGACCCTGATCTTCTGGATGAAGTAACCGCTCTCAACGAATGGCCAGTTGCCCTTTCCGGGCGCTTTGATGATGAATTCCTTTCCGTTCCATCCGAAGCACTGATCTCTTCCATGAAGGGGCATCAGAAATATTTCCACGTGGAAAACAGTGAAGGGAAACTTCTTCCTCACTTTATTACAGTGGCAAATATTGAAAGTTCCGAGCCTCGTCATGTTGTCGAAGGTAATGAGAAAGTCATTCGTCCGCGTCTTGCCGATGCCAAGTTCTTCTATGACACTGACCGCAAGCAGACTCAGGACGATCGTCGTAAAAAACTGAAGCCTATTGTATTCCAGGCTCAACTGGGCTCAGTCTTTGCAAAAACTGAACGTATTGCACGACTTGCGTCTTACATTTCACAGACTGAAGGTGGTGATGCAAAGCTTGCAGAACGTGCTGGTCAACTGTGTAAGTCTGACCTGGTTTCTGAAATGGTTCTGGAGTTTCCAGAGCTTCAAGGCATCATGGGTCAGTACTATGCCGACAACGACGGTGAAAATCCTGAAGTCAGCAAGACACTGTATGAACAGTATATGCCCCGCTTTGCTGGTGACCAGCTGCCATCAACGCTGATTGGCTGTGCCGTTGCCATTGCCGATAAAGTGGACACGATTACCGGTATTTTTGGTATCAACCAGCTTCCTACTGGCAGCAAAGACCCTTTCGCTCTTCGTCGTGCCAGCATTGGTGTACTCCGAATCATTGTTGAGAAGAAGCTCAACCTTGATCTGGAAGCACTGATTGATCAGGCGATTCAGGGCTATCAGGAACAAGGTGTTTCTCTGCCAGCACTGGACAATCTTAATACGACAGTAGTCAACTACATGCTGGAGCGTTTTGATGCCGCTTACCAAGAAGAAGGAATTGCTATTGAGATCATCAACTCCGTTAAGGCATTACGCCCTACCCGACCACTGGACTTTGATCTTCGGATAAAGGCAATTACCCGCTTTAATGCCATGGATGAAGCGGATGCACTAGCTTCCGCCAACAAACGTGTATCCAATATTCTGGCTAAAGCCGGAGACATTGTTATTCCTGATACGCTGGATGAGACGCTTCTCAGTGAAGCTGCGGAAGTTGAGCTTGCGAAAGTTGTGTTTGCCAAGAAACAGGAAATTGCTCCTGCTCTGGAAGAAGGTCGCTACGCACTCGCAATGGAAAGCCTCGCAGCACTGAAAGAACCTGTTGACCTGTTCTTTGACCAGGTACTTGTTAATGCAGAAGAGGAAGCAGTCCGCCTGAATCGCTACGCACTGCTTAAGCAATTACGCAGCCTTTTCCTCCATGTAGCTGATATCTCTTTGTTACAGAAAAGCTAAGCATTGTAAAGAGATTGATTTAAAAGGATTTTTATCAATCTCTAAACCTTATGCCGCCATACTTTGCCACCATATAAAATTGCCACCATCAACTTTTTTCCTAATCCTTCAATGGAAATATCCCTTCTGTCCCCAGCATAATTTCCCCCCTCTGTCTGTAAGCTGATTTTAAGACGGTTAGAACATTATACCTATCACATCAGCACCAAATAATTTCAGTTAGCGGCATACTGTCATCACCGGCGTAAAAAGTCCTCAAAACACCAGTCCAAAATGACCTGTCGTTAAGTATAGCTTTTTGGGGTGGTCTGCAAGTCTGATAGTTCCAGAAAGTTAAATATTTTACTAAGCTGACTCT
>NZ_LUKQ02000341.1 GCF_001647025.1 Endozoicomonas atrinae | reverse complement strand
ATGACGTCAATGGTCAGCTGGATATCTGCAAAGGAGAGTTGGCCATGATTGGGGGCGATATCAAACTGGGTTTCACTGAACTGGGTGTTACGGGCCTCCGGTACCAACCGCTCCCCCGTGGTGAATATCGCTCTGATTGAGCGGGTCAGATCCATCAGGACATAGGTGCTTTCTTCATTCGTTTTGATGACAACGCTGATATTCAAACTCATCTGCATCTTGACCCGACTACCCTGCCGCTCCTGCTCCTGGAGTGATTCCAACTGAACCAGAATGGCAGGCTTGGGTAGTTCCTCATCCAGACCCAGGGCAGTGAAACCCAATAAAACGGTAGGAGTGACTTCCGTCAGGCGATAAACCAGCGCTTCAACAATTCTGGCTTCAGGACTCGATGTTGAAGGCATAGTTCAGTTCCTGTTCCATCAAGGTAGTGAACCGGTCGAGTAAAACCGGTTCCAGCTGTTGTAATACTGTACTGGCCGAGCTCCAGATTGAGATTTCTTTCTTTTCCAACGGCAATCCCATCCACATCATACGACCCGATTTTTTGGAACGCTGGAATTTATGCTGCCAGGTGTCTTTCCGCTCAAACACCATGGAGTGAGTGGCGTTGACGGGGCGCATCAAAAAGGCACCTTCCCAAAAACGACGACCGGTTCTAACGCCTCTCTTGGTCTGTACAGGTTTGCTCAGATAATGGGCCGGAATATCGAGAGCACCAATCCAGATAATCAAGCTGTAATTCTGCCCTGCCCGATCACCGGGCTGATACAGAGATACTCTCACCCGCCCCAGGGATTTCAGCACTTTTTGAGAGATACTCTGCTGTCTGGCCAACTCCCGCAATATTCGCCGTTCGGCAAACCGGGAGAGCTTGCGTAGTGATCGAGCAATCGCTTTGCTGACTTTCTTTGGCGCATGATCGAACTGTTCAATGAGTTCATCAACGGTGCTGTCCAGATCCAAATCAAGCTTCATGGAGCCCCCACCAGGTCAGCTGACCATCGTCTTTCAGTTTCCGATCAACCATCCATTGCTGATCTGCTGACTGGACTTCATCTCCACGCTGCAATTTGAGGCTCGCTGGCAACGTAATGGACGTGACCGTTTGCAAAACCGCTTCATACTGACCGGCAGGCACCAGCGATTTGGAGATGATGCCCCGGGTTTCTGAGAAAAGAGATGCTCCCCGAAAGACCATCACCGGTTGACCAAAGGTAGTCAGCACCTGCCGGTTCAGTTCACTCAGTTCATCTTGCATTGGATCACCGCCCGGGGCTTCAGGCAGATGGGCAGCGGGTTGGACTGAGTATGCAGCTGAACGCCTTTATCAAAGTCCAGAATCTTCTGCTTGGCATAACGGGGCAAACCGATGGTGTTCACTGTTTCGATAAAATCTGCCGGAGCGAACCAGGTACGGAAGATGCCAGTGCCTTCCGGGATGACATAAGCCTCATCAGATTTGATAAAGGGAATATCACCGACTTGACCCCGATACTCTTCCCAATCAATGTCGCCGAAGCGGAACCCGGATTTGGGGTCATTGCGCAGTAAGGCACTGTCCTGGTAACGGTGGTAGGCATCTTTGACATAGTCGTGGCCAACCAGGGCGTCATAAAAGTCAGCACCGCAGAATGCCCTTAGCCCTGAATAGGGTTGAGCACCCAGAGCCTGATCCACTTTCCGGCGCAGCTTCACACATTGAATGCGCACGTCAGTGGCTGCATCGCTGAACTTGAAGGTATGCGCCTGTTGGCTGACACCAAACTCCTGGAACAGGTCATAAATGACTGAGCTACCATCGGCATCGAGAATCTGACCTTTGATGGCGCCCAGCCGCAAATGCTCCAGAGTCACCTCATGGTTGGCATTCATCTCTGATAGCCGCTGATTCACCACCGTCCTTACCCCTTCCAGAGAACTCTCGGAGCCAAAAGCCCGAACATTCCGTACTTCATCCGCCACAATGGTGGAGTCGTAAGGGATATGAGGGATGACAAAACTGCGCACCTTCCGCTTACCACCCTTGGCTTGAGGCGCTGGCGCTCCGCGCTCCGAGGTAGGCAACAGAATCAATTCCCCGTTACGGGACTCCACCATGGCGGTGGTGGTATTGATGCCACTTTCGGTAAACAGTCCAAGCTCACCAATACGTCCTGGCTTATAGGGCAGATCGTTCAGCGTGGCCGTCAGGCTGGTCAGACTGAAGGCATCGTCATTGAAAATATCCAGCAGGCTCATGGGCGCTCTCCCTGTCGTAAAATAATATCCAGTGAAGCCAGCTCTTCGGTGGCCGTGACTTGTTGCTCTGCAGTGATGCCATCCGGCCAGACCAACAGGTCCTGATGCACCTCTGCCAGTCGGGCGATGATGACCGCTTCCCCACCGGTTGCATCGGTAGTGACATGATCCCAGAGCACACCGGCGGCCATCTGCAATCCAGTATCTGCTGCTGGGTCCAATGGTCCATAAACTGCAGTGGCCGTGTTTTTGCCCAACACCGTGCCGGGCAGCAGCGTCAGATTCGCCGCCAGTTCAACCTTCTCCCTGCTGATGCTGTTGTTTCCTTCGGACACGATAAATTCGCCAGTGTGCACCGGCTCTGTCATGACAGGCATGGTTTCAGTTCCTTTGAGGGTTGTTTATCAGGTAAAGCAACAAGCTATCTAATGAGGCATGTGTTTGTGATATATTCCTGTTCAAACACAACTGGGTTGTATCCATGATCATGAATGATCACTACCTGTTATCCCATTTGCTACGTGGGTGGTCTCTTGAAGGAGAGGCTACCCGAAGAGAGCAATCTTATCGGGATAACGATTTTGAAAAACTACCAGCGTTCCATACGTAGGCATCACCGTAACCGTTTAAAGAAAAACAGAAAGCACTATTGGCAGGGAAATCTGGATAACTCAGCTCTGGGGCATGTCGTTGATACGCCTTGCACCTGTTCCTGCTGGATGTGTGGTCATCAACGAAAGCATCTGGGACCCTCGTTAAAAGAGAGGTCATCTGAATTTCAGTTTCAGTTGGACCTACTCGATTTCTTTCAAAGCCCATAACGTCAAGCTGACACTGGAAACATTGCGCTGTTTCTTTTCCGGTAAACAGCATGGGTATCAACAAGGGGCTTAATCGTTTGACTCTGCTGATTTGGAGTTAACGTGTTATCCAATACGCAATCCTCCTTTGTCAGCAGATCAAATAACGCCGTTCTAACCTGCTCTGCCGATTTGCCTGACTGGATGAAGCCAGCGGCACGCTCAGTAGTCTGGGCAGCAGCACACAGAGATTTAATGGTTTCACACTCAGCAAGACGACGTTGAACGTCTTCGATCCCCTGATGAGTGCGGATAAAGTCTTCCGCCATTTCCGGATAACCGGCTTTATTACACAATGACATCACCACCAATGCATGAGCCGACGTATTTTCATCTTCCGGCTCAGAAGGTGGAATGAACGGAGGAAGTAATGGCTTAGGCACATGGTTAAAGACACTGAGATCAAAGTGCGCTGCCAGCTGCACCGCTTCTTCCACCACATCCACCAGACCATGCCCTTCCGCTTCACTGGCCGTAAACCAGGTTTCCTCATTCATCAGGTTGATGATTTCACTGACCTGCAGCCCACAGTTGGCCGCATAAGTCTGGGCAATCACCTCCGTGGTTTTGTCCAGCATATCCGCCACTTTGCGCAGCTCTTCGGCATCACCGCCGACCCAACCAAACGGGTTATGAATCATCATCAGGGCATTGGCCGCCATATGGATGGTGTCGCCCGCCATGGCAATGACGCTGGCAATACTGGCGGCCAGCCCTTCAATCCTTACATGGATATGTGCCTTGTGATGACGCAGGGCGTTGTAGATGGCAATGCCATCAAACACGGAACCACCGGGGCTGTTGATGCGAACCGTAATCTCACTGACATCCAGATCCTTCAGGTCATGAACCAGTTGTCGTGCGGAAAGTCCTGCCCAATCACCAATCACATCATAAATCAGCAACTCTGCTGGCTGATTTTGGTTAGCCTGATTCTTTAACGTGTACCACGGCTTATTATTCAGGGGTTTCTTGCTCATCCTTGTTTTCGTCCTTGTCAGTAGTTGAAGGATCCTTCGAAGACTGCCTGCCATCGCTGTCGTACTGAAGGGTCAGCTCATCGGCCCGCCGATTGTCAGCAGCGATTTCGTCATCAATTTGTTCGCTGTCATAACCCTGTTCAGACACCACTTCTGAACGAGATTTGAAGCCACTGCGCACTGCCAAATTCTGGGCCTGCATATCCTGAACTGGATGCATATAGGGCCAGCCCTGAGCAATCCATTTCACCCGACGATAATCGGCTTTGTTTTTGTGAAATCGGGGCGCATGGATTGCCCCGCTGAGTACGGCCATCTCCAACCAGCGATTCCAGATCGGTCGACAGAACTGGAACACCAATTGATTGTGCTGAATTTGCTGAATACGTCGGCGGAACTCATTCAGAACTACCCGTAATGCCC
>NZ_LUKQ02000340.1 GCF_001647025.1 Endozoicomonas atrinae | reverse complement strand
GGACAACTCACCAGAGCCGGAAGCAGAAGATTCTTTAGCACGATTTCTTGCGGCTTGACCAGCTTTCTTTGCCTTATCTTGATCACCTGATAAAGACATTTCAGCCCGGTAAGCCCTCTTGTAAGCCCTCTTGTAAGCCTCTCCGGGCGTGATGGCCAGGGATTCACTAATGCCAATTGATTCATGTCTTTCAATTTCAGCAGTTGCATTTGTAACTTGCTGCTTAATGCCTGTATTTAACGGACTAATTATAGCAACTGGACGCGATGATGACTGAGAAAAATTAACACATGTTTCTCCACAGGGTTCACCTTGAAGGGGGGAGGATATATCGGTCTGTGCATTCAGTTCCGTATAGCTTAACTCATCTGATGATGTTTCATTTGGACCTAAATACATATCTAGTTCTTCAGACGTAAAGTCAGGTAAATCATAATTAATCACTGATGAAGAACATGCAAGATATTGATTAAATGGGTTAAACAGCTCAGGTCCATTTTGGAATATTCCTGATTGGTTATTGAGATAAGGAAAAGAGTCTACCGCCTGAACTGGCATGTCTTGAAAATTAGACTGCTGCTGACAGGCGACATCAAATTGCCCTTGTTCTATTAAACCTGGTGAGCTGGAATCAACTCTATAAAAATAAGCACTGGTATGAGGGAAATTGATTGCTTTGATCCATTGAATTATTGAATTATTGAATTACAGCTTAAGACCACGCCTTCTTATAAAAGTTCCTCCCTTTTACAACTCATTCTCCATTTATTTATGTCAACGAAGCATAAGGATTTGCTATGGCTATTACTAATAGTGACGTAAAACTCTTCGAAAGCCAGCGCCTCACGGATGAGGAAGACGGTGGCGGTCGGGTGACAGGCAACGAGGTCATTGATGGCAACGTCAATAATCTCTTTCAGGATATTTCCCGGATCGACCGAACCATTGGTGATGTTGCCCTGCGAAAGGCGTTTATTGGAATCAGCACCGATAACAATGACATTTATCTCGGCAGTCATCTTATTCTGACCGAGCCTCCCAAGGATCAGAATGTCAGTGTCTTACTGTTCAATACCGACAGTCAGACCGATGAGCGCCTCGATGCCAGAGACAGGATAGAGAGCTATGTGGTTCCCGGCATTAAGGCCTCGTGGGAACTGGTCGGCGATCAGCTGGAAGGCCAGCGTGCCATTGTCGGCTATCAGCGTGAGGAATGGGCGGTCCCTGAAATCGGGGAGGTCTATAAGCTCACCACTCCCGATGGGCTAACGAGTCAGTTTATCCGTATTACTGCCGTTGACCATTCGGTGGTCACGTTTACCTATCACAACGGTTCAGAGTACGTCGATTTTAACCGGCGTAAGGTAGAAATGGAGATCAGTGCACCACTGATAACCACCTTTACCGGAGCGCAGCCGGTCCCCGGAGAACCGGAGGAAGAAACCAGCACCATTTATGGGACACAGATAGCTGATACCTCTCGTTATTATGGTATTCAGCCATTAAGTGCCAACATTACCGCTGGCGACTTAACGGTTAAGGCCGAGAGCGTTTATGCGCCACTGGTGCCGAGTGCCAAGGTCGAAAGCCCGTTGCTCGATCAATACGGTGGCTATACCGGCAAAACGATGGTGGCCACCGCTGGCACTACCCGTTCGGTCAGCTGCCGTTTTGTGCATATAACCGGCAATCAGAGCCGAACCTATGTCCAGCGTGGCGTATTACCGAAAACCCTTTCCCTGTCACTGGATGGCGGCACCTTTGAAGATGACGGTGCGGGTCATCTGCTCCATAAAAGCGGGACCAATAATTTCAGTAAATTGACCGTGGACTATGACCTCGGGGAGATTAACGTCTGGCGAGCGAGCAGCTATACCACGGCCACCGCCAATGCCACTTATCAGCCTGCCGTGGCGATTACCGGGGCTGCGATCAGTGGGGCTATCCCGATCACCAACCAGAACCGGGGCTTTAACTACACCCTGAATATGGCCGAGGCCAAACCAAGGCCGGGAACACTGGTGGTCAGCTATATCGCCTTGGGTAAATGGCAGGATATCCGGGATACCGGCGCAGGCCAGATGACCGGATCGGGAACCGGCACCATCATCTTTGCAACGGGATCGGCGGCGATCACCCTTGATGCGCTGCCCGATCCAGACAGTGCCATAGTCTTTAGCTATGTGGCGCAGAATGATGATGAGGTGATCATCCGAACCGGCTCGGTGCCTGTGGATGATATGACCTTTCGCCATACCGTAGAGAAACCCGGCATTAAACCCGGCTCGATGACGGTGACGTATGTTTCCTCCGGTGAGAATAAAACCCTGATCGATCAGGCCAATGGGCTTCTCACTGGTGACGGTAACGGAGCTATTCACTACGCCCCCGGTGAACTGAGCTTTAAGCTGGATTTTCTGCCCGACAGCGGCACCGAGATTCAACTGACCTATGAAGAAGGCACCAGTGCCGGTGGCGAGGTGATTGTCTCGGTGGATGGTCAGGGCGTAATGAGTGGCACCATTCCCGGTGCGCCCTTGCTCCCAGGTTCTATCCAGCTGCAATTTCTGGTCGAGCAGCTGTCCAACGTGCCGAGCGAAACCAGAAACGAGGATGACTGGACTACCTATGAAACCACCCGGAACGTGGCCAAGCAGATTAGCGACGATACAACGGGTGGCTGGCGGGGTGTTACGGGAGCCATTGATTACCAGACCGGGGCATTCACCATTCTGGCGTTGGAGCAGTACACCTATCCTGAATACGTCATCAAGCAGACGTTTAATGGTTACGTTCGAAAGCTGGACGTGACCAACACCTCCAAAACTCAAACCTTCAATGGCAGCACCATTACGGCCATTGCACAGGCGAGCAACCTTGCTCATGCACCGTATAACGAGAACATTACCTCGCCAGAACTGACCATTGATCTGCTGCCCTTGATGGACAATACCGTCCTGCTCCCCGGCAGCGTGATCTTTGAATGGAACGGTGAAACCTACTTTGACCGGGACGGTTCTCTCTATAAAAACCTGAGCACCGAAACCAATGCCGGGGTTCAGGTCGGCAGGGTTGATTACAGCGGTGGCATGGCGACACTGGCGAGCTATCCAGAGGGATCGGTCAGCACCGCCACCATTCAGGCAGCGGCCACCGTTGGCGTTGGCTTTAAGATTGATGCGGTCGCCTTCCGTACTCCCGGTGCTCCGATCCGTCAGGGCAGCTTGCAGCTGACAGCGGTTCGGGTGGATAACGGGGACATTATCACGGCAACGGCGGATTTTAATGGTGAGTTCAATACCGCAGAAGTGGTCGGAAAAATCGACGTAACCACAGGCTGGTGTGAGCTTCAGTTTACCGATGGCACTGATCCTATTTACGTTATCCCGCAGAGTGTTCGTTATAACTGCGTGGTGGAAACCAGCCTGCCCCTCGATGCTGAATTGATCGGGCTCGATCCGGTTCGTCTCCCTCCTGATGGACGGGTCCCTATCTATCGAGCCGGGGATATTGTAGTCATCAGCCACACGGCAAGCACCGATGCAGGTACACCAACGGCCGGTCAGGTGATCAACCTGGCTCGTGACCATCAGGCAGAAAACGTGGTGGAAGACAGCAGCGGGGCTCTGCTGGCCAGCGATCAATACACCGTCGATAGAGAGACGGGAACCGTGACCTTTGCCGATCCGTTGAGCCTGATTGATGCTGGCAGTAATCCCCTGACTGCACCTTTCACTATTAAGGATCGGGTTGAGCACATGAGTGTGTTAAGTGACGTTCAGATCAACGGCGACCTCTCCATTATCTCCCCGGTGCCTTGGGATTTACCCGCGACCGAAACCACAGTAAGCAGCGCAGTCGTCTATGGCGACCTTCAGGCGAGAGTAAAAAACTTTTTCAGCCAGAAGGTGTGGGACAACGGCGATCCAAACTGGACGGATCATCGGGAAGGGGATCAGACCACCGCCCAATACAACACCATCAACTATCCGGTGGAAACAACCAACAAGGGAGCAATCTATGGCAAGTGGGCGATCATCTTTACCAGCGGTTCAGCATTCCAGATTGTTGAAGAAAAGCTCGGGATCATCGCAACCGGCAACACCATTGCTGATGCAGCGCCACTTAACCCGGAAGCCGGTGTGCCTTATTTCACCTTGAAAGCCGATGGCTGGGGCAGTGGTTGGGCTACGGGTAACGCTATTCGCTTCAATACCGATGGATGCCTTGCGCCGGTCTGGATTTGCAGGACTGTCCTTTCAGGTCAGGGAACAGAAACCAACGACGATTTCACACTGCAGATTCGGGGGGATGCTGACTGATGCCGGTTCAATACTACAGCTGGAACGATTCAGGTGCCCCGGAATTTAAATATTTAAGTGGCGGTTATGGCGCTTATAAAAATTCCATCATTGAAGTGCTCGATGCGATTTTGGTGACCGGATACGGCAGTAAACCGGGATTTGGCTGGACAAAGGCAATGACCTCGACGGTGCCGGACAGTAACC
>NZ_LUKQ02000034.1 GCF_001647025.1 Endozoicomonas atrinae | reverse complement strand
ACCATTCGCACCGGAGTTAAACAGCTCAGAAAGGCTATGGGAGTGGATGCGGGAGCATGACTTATCAAACAAAGCATTTTCAGGTTATGAAAATATTGTAGATTGTTGCTGTGAAGCTTGGAATAACCTTTGCAGCGAAGCTGGTCGACTGTTCAGTCTGTGCTCCCGTGATTGGGCAGTTATACAGTAGTTAGAAAATTCAATTGGTATAATCATACATTCGATAGTATTGACTCCATGGCTGCTGCGTAGCATTCACATAAAAGCCGGCACCATGCCCAAAATCATACGCATATTCAGGATCATCCGGAACATGATCTCCCCTGGGACTGGTATCTGGTGCAACAATGGCAATTCCTAACTCTGAAGCTATACGTTGGGCTCCTGACTTCTGCATGAAGTTCTCATCCGTACAGGTCAGTCCAGACAACCAGTACAGAACGGGAACCGCTTTATTCTGGCTTTGAGGAGGCAGATAGATGGCAAAACGCATTTTGCAATTAAGGGCTTGTGAGTCGTGGGTATACTGCTTATGCCAGCCACCAAACAACTTATTGTTGCTGATATTCTCCAGAGACATAGAACTTGCTCAGTCAGGTCAGGCCTTACTGAAAAACAGCAAGGCCTAGGGGGGTGTTACCAACTGTACATACAACCAGCCACCCATTATTTGCGCCAGACAAGGCGCGAGCTGCGTAGTGTGGTACTCCACATGAGCAGTGAGCAACGCTGTATGGTGCAAATAATGGGTGGCCCTTCGGGTTGGTCATACAAGTACTCATGCCGTGTTGAACGACTTGAACAGGGAATCACCATGTCCTGCGCCGTTCGCCTTGCCTGAGTGCTTGTATGACCAACTGGTTGAGTGGCCAGTTGGTAACACCCACTAGGTAAACAGAAAATAAAGGTTGGTGGAATTATTGCTGGTAATGAATCACAGAACGAATACTTTCCCCTTTGTGCATCAGATCAAACGCTGTATTGATCTCCTCTAATGCCATGGTATGGGTGATAAAATCGTCAAGCCTGAAATCACCAGCCAGATATTGCTCAACAATGCCCGGCAGTTCAGAGCGCCCCTTAACCCCTCCAAATGCTGATCCACGCCATACACGTCCGGTAACCAGCTGGAATGGACGGGTGGATATTTCCTGACCAGCACCAGCCACACCAATGATTACCGACTCCCCCCAGCCTTTGTGACAGCATTCCAGTGCAGATCGCATGACATTCACATTACCGATACACTCAAATGAGAAGTCAACACCACCATCGGTCATTTCTACAATGACGTCCTGAACCGGCTGATCAAACAACTTCGGGTTGACACAGTCAGTCGCGCCCAGCTTTCTGGCAAGCTCAAATTTACTCTCATTAATATCAACACCAATGATCCTTCCGGCACCGGCCATTTTGGCACCAATGATAGCCGATAGACCAATACCGCCAAGACCAAAGACCGCAACTGTGTCCCCTGGCTGAACTTTTGCGGTCTTTAATACTGCGCCCATTCCAGTAGTAACCCCGCAGCCAAGAAGACAGACTTCTTCCAGCGGTGCATCACGGCTTACTTTTGCCAGTGAAATCTCTGGTAGCACCGTGTATTCAGAGAACGTTGAACAGCCCATATAGTGATAAATTGGCTGCCCATCCTTATAAAAACGTGTAGTGCCATCCGGCATCAAACCTTTGCCCTGTGTCTCACGGATTTTCTGGCACAGATTTGTTTTGCCTGAGCGACAGAACTTGCACTCCCCACACTCCGGCGTATAAAGCGGAATAACATGATCACCGACTGCCACACTGGTCACACCGGCACCCACTTGCTCTACAATGCCCCCACCCTCATGTCCCAGTATGGCAGGGAATACACCCTCTGGATCATCACCCGACAAGGTAAATGCATCAGTGTGGCAGACACCCGTGGCAACGATACGAACCAGAACCTCACCCGCTTTGGGTAACATCACATCGACTTCTTCGATTGACAGAGGTTGGCCTGCCCCCCAGGCAATGGCTGCTTTTGATTTAATAAATTGATCTGACATCGATATTCCTCAACACCGCTCATTCGTAGACCACTTCGGACAACCAAAATTGAGGTGGCCATGGGCAAATACATTTCCTGAACATTGTATTTATTCTCGAGACACCGATAATCCACCCAAATTGAAAATGATTTTTACCTGAGTGCAATAATGTCGTTACTGGAAGGTATTACCGAATTTGTAACCGTAGCTGAAACCAGCAGTTTCAAAACGGCAGGAAAACGCCTGAGTATCTCTACGGCTCAGGTCAGTCGACAGATCAATCAACTGGAAGCAAGACTGAAGACAAAGCTTTTCTACCGTACCACCCGGAAAGTATCAATGACCGAAGAAGGAGGAATTTTCTATCAGCACTGCCGACAGATTCTCAACAATCTTGAAGATGCGGAAAGGGCTATATCCAATCGGCAGGAAACACCACAGGGATTGATCAGGATGACGGCTCCGGTGGCTTATGGTGAGCAGTTCGTTATGCCCATTGTACTTGACTATATGAAAGTCCATCCGCAGGTGGAAGTCATCTGCGACCTGACCAACCAGATAGTTGATCTGGTTCATGGCGGGTACGACCTGGCCATCCGGTTAGGACATTTACCCGACTCATCAATGATGGCAAGGCAGTTATCAACACGAACACAGTATGTATGTGCCTCTCCCGGCTATATTGCCCGTTTTGGCGTCCCCCACACGCTCTCTGAACTTGGCCAGCACAATTGTCTGGTCGGCAACACACCGTACTGGCGGTTTATGGAAAATAACCGACATCGACTAGTCAAAGTCAGCGGAAACCTGCAATGCATCAGTGGATACTCATTGACTCAGGCCGCAAAACAGGGGATGGGAGTCATTCAATTACCCGGATATTATGTTGACTATGCCGTCAACTCTGGAGCACTTGCGGTTTTACTTGAGCAGTATTCCGAGCCAGAAGAAGGAATCTGGGCCCTTTACCCTCATAACCGGCAACTGTCCCCAAAAATACGAATGCTTGTTGACTTACTTGCCGAAAAATTACCATAGAGGCTATGGCTTTTTCATCCCTGATAACAAGCAAAACAATCAGGACTGTATTTCACTCCTTCAAAAGAAAAGGCCACCTGTCGGTGGCCTCTTGAGAGTTAAAACCAAGCTCAATTAATTATTCATTATCGAGAAGGATTTTTACCTTACCTCTCTCCTTCAGGCTGGCAAGATACTCATCAAAGATAACACGTCCATTACTGGCTGCTATAAACTGACCCAACCCTTTTAGCTGCTCAGGATTAGCGACAGCTTCACCAGGATAGATAGCGCTCAGGCCAATGACAGCATAATCACCATTTGCCAGACTGACTGAACGATAGGAGACACTGTTTCCGGGGTGAGGCATTTTAAACGCATCCTGCAGGAGCTGAGCAGGTACGCCTGGCATGTTCCTGCTGGTTTTAGGACTCTCAACCACATCCAGCTTCTGTTCGTCAGCTAACACCTTCAGCGCTGTTCCAGACTGCAAAGCAGTTACGATTTTTTCAGCACGGCTGGCCAGCTGTTCCTGTGCACGATTGTTCTTCAGGGTAGCAACAATAGACTCTTTCACATCAGCCAGAGGAATAAGCTCGGGTTTCTTGTGCTCCTTCACTCTGACAACAACCGCCTGTTCAGGTGTAACCTCTATCAGCTCACTATTAGCACCAAGATTCAATACATCATCACTGAAGGCTGCTGCAGATACTCGAGAATCAGCCGCAATACCCGATTCAGCACCATTTCGACCAAATAGCTCACTGGTCATTACCGTCAGCCCCAGCTGCTCGGCAGGCTGAGCCAGGTCAGAAGCCTCAAAGCTGATATCCGCAAGCTGTCTGGACTGCTCAATGAACACTGAGTCAACTTCATTCTGCTTAAGCGCCACTTCAAGATCTGCACGCATCTCATTCAGCGATGGCACATCCGCTTCATCACGGGAAGTCACTTTCAGGATCTGAATGCCAAAGTCAGTTTCAATGGGGTCAGAAACCTGACCAACATCCAAACCAGCGACGGTATTGTCAAAATCATCTCCAAAGAACCCAGGCTCCACAGCGCCCAGATCACCACCGTTCTCAGCGGTCATCGGGTCATCGGAATAGGACTTGGCTAACTCTGCAAAACTGGTTCCAGCCTGCAGTTTGGAGACAACGTCATTTGCCCGGACTTTTGCTTCATCAAGGGTCCGATCTTCACCAGTTTGGATCAGAATGACCGAAACATGGGCATTATTGCCAGACTGTTGCTTTAACTGCTCGATACGGTACTGGTATTCAGCTTCAATATCGTCATCAGAGACTTCGATACCTTTTGCAATATCGCCCTTATTCAGAACCACATAGTTAACAACAACCTGCTCAGGCGTCATAAACTGATTCGAATTCGACTCGTAGTAATTCGTAATCTCTTCATCAGAAGGCATGATTGCTTTACGAACCTGTTCCGCAGGCAGCACTATCCAGGCGAGGTCTCGAGTCTGACCTTCCAGACTCTGCAGACGTTTGAGTTCTTCTGTAGTAACAAATTCGGTATTTGCAACCCCTGCGCGCAATTGAAGTAAGAGCGTTTCTTCACGAATGGCATCGCGGAACTGCAAAGGTGTCATACCATAACTGCGAACCATCATTTGGAAACGGTCCGCATCAAAGCGACCGTTTTGCTGAAACTGCGGCATGGACACAATCAGTTTATCAATCTGCGCGCTGCCAATACCCATTTTCTGATCTTCAGCATTCTGAAGCAGCAGCTGACGATCGATCAGAGCCTCAAGAACTGAGCTTTGTAATAACTGGTCGTCCAGCATGGAGGGGTCAAACTGTCCGCCCATTTGCTGAATTAACACCCGCCTCTGCTGATCTACAGCCTGAGCCAACTCTGCCCGAGTTATATCCTTACCATTTACTGACGCCACTTCTGGGTTGTTGGGATTGGGCGCAAGCGTTTCCAGGCCAGTGATGGCCATCATAAAAGCGATGATGCCGACGACAACAAATGTCACCCAACTCTTCGCTTTGTCCCTCATCGATTGCAGCATAAAAACCTCAGGTACCAGGGCCGCTGAGACAGCAGAGAAAACCCCTTGTTCTTCACCCCCGGTGATGAAGACCGGGTTTTAAAAAAAAAGCGCATCATCGGATGCGCTTTCTGGTGAACCGGCAGACAGCTCCCCTGGAATAATTCATGTGGAACCCTGCCTTGTCCACCTGATGAAATAGAACCGATTAAAGCACTATAACAGTGAACCGTACCAGATCAGTTCACGGCATCCTTAAGAGCCTTACCAGCTTTGAAGCTTGGGATTCTGGCAGCGGCGATTTCAATCGGCTCACCAGTCTGTGGGTTACGACCGGTACGAGCGGCACGCTCTTTCACAGAAAATGTGCCAAAACCTACCAGAACAACCTGCTCACCATCTTTCAGTGCACCAGTGACAGAGTTAATCACGGCGTCCAGGGCTCGACCAGCGGCAGCCTTAGAAATATCTGCAGATGCAGCGATAGCATCAATAAGCTCGGACTTGTTCACTCTATTCCCCTTCTAAGTAGGATGCGTTTCAATCATTAACAGAGGATAGACACAGAAAGCGTGCTGGCAACTGAGTAATTTGCCGGTCTTCTGTCATCTACCCAATCAGGTGCGACCGATATGCTGCTGCATTTTCATGTGAAAAACAAGCATCATACAGGCACCTTCGTGCTTAATAGCCTGCCAACCAGCCAATTTGACCCATGACTACTGAAAATAATCACCAGAATTCATTTTGCCAATGAAAAACAGTCATATCGAACACTCAACGCGAACGATAACACCGAGGCAGTATGAAGTCTGATAATCTGCCGTCAAGCAAATTGTCTGACTATATTCAAGAAGTCTGGCGAGTAACCCGCTCACCCCCGGGATTACTGAATAAGAGACAGCAGTCCTGAAGGCTAATCAAATCGGGGAAGCAGAGTAATTCCTGCGTTTCCTGTCTGGAGGGTCATACGAAAGCAAATCACCGGTACAGCCTTAACCTGTTCGGTCATCCCGGTAAAAGAAGTCTACTTTTATCCGCACCAGCATAGAAGTTGTCTAGCACTTGAACTGACAACCCTTACGCTATGGCTTCGACCTAACTCCTGATCCGAAGTAGCGGCAATTTATACCAATCGTCCGACAGTCATGTCAACTGAAGAATCAACCGGAAAGCCCCGCCATTACTGAACGACCGCCCAATAAAGAGCGGCCATTCATATTCAATGATCAGTGAGTATTGACACGCTCATCATTTTTCTTGCCGGTTTTCTGTTCAGAATCGGCCACTTCCAGTGCTTTTTCTGGCAGGGCTTCAGGCATATATGACAGAGCCACTTCCAGAACTTCATCAATCCACTGAACAGGAATAATCTCCAGATCATCCTTGATATTGTCTGGAATCTCCTTGAGATCGCGGCGATTCTCTTCAGGGATCAGGACCTTCTTGATACCACCACGATGCGCTGCCAGAAGTTTCTCTTTCAGGCCTCCAATGGCAAGAACCTGTCCCCTGAGGGTAATTTCACCGGTCATGGCAACATCAGCGCGAACCGGAATCCCTGTCAAAATGGACACCAGGGCAGTACACATACCAATGCCTGCACTGGGACCATCTTTTGGCGTCGCGCCTTCAGGAACGTGAATGTGCAGATCGTTCTTCTGATGGAAATCAGGCTCAATCCCCATTGCTGCTGCACGGGAACGAACCACCGTCAGTGCTGCCTGAATCGACTCCTGCATTACATCCCCAAGAGAGCCGGTTTTGATAATCTGCCCCTTACCAGGAACCGCTACTGACTCAATGGTCAGCAACTCGCCACCAACCGATGTCCAGGCAAGGCCGGTCACCTGTCCGATCTGATCCTGCTCTTCAGCCCGCCCATAGGTGAACTTGCGCACCCCGAGAAAGTCTTCAAGCACTTCCGTGGTAACCGCATTCTTACGGTCCTTTTCTGACAGTGCTTCCTGTTTTACCGCCCGGCGACAGACCTTGGCAATTTCCCGCTCAAGCCCACGAACACCCGCTTCTTTTGTATAGTAGCGAATGATGTCCCTCACCGTATCGTCGTCAAAGGAAAGCTCCCCCTTACGAAGCCCACTGTGCTTGATTTGCTTGGGTATCAGATATCGCTTGGCAATATTGAGTTTCTCATCCTCGGTATAACCCGGAATACGGATCACTTCCATACGATCCAGTAAAGGCCCGGGAATATCCATTGAGTTGGATGTACAGACAAACATGACATCCGAAAGATCATAATCCACTTCCAGATAGTGATCATTGAATGAGTTGTTCTGCTCAGGATCCAGCACCTCAAGCAATGCAGAAGCCGGATCGCCACGCATATCAGAGCCCATTTTGTCGATCTCATCCAGCAGGATCAGCGGGTTTTTCACTTCAACCTTCGCCATCTTCTGAATCAGCTTACCCGGCATTGAGCCAATGTAAGTCCGACGATGACCGCGAATCTCCGCTTCATCGCGAACACCACCAAGTGCCATGCGGACAAACTTGCGATTCGTTGCTCTAGCCAGTGACTCGCCCAGTGACGTTTTACCAACGCCGGGAGGTCCTACCAGACAGAGAACGGGGCCTTTCAGTTTACGTACACGCTTCTGCACCGCGAGGTATTCCAGAATGCGTTCCTTAACTTCTTCCAGGCCATAGTGATCAGCCTCAAGAATATCCTGGGCGCGCTTCATGTCATGGCGAACTTTACTGCGTTTTTTCCAGGGAACACTGAGCATCCAGTCAATGTATCCCCTGACCACCGTAGCTTCTGCAGACATCGGTGACATCATTTTCAGCTTGGCCAGCTCAGCCAGCGTCTTTTCCCTGGCTTCCTGGGTCATACCCGCCTGATCAATTTTCGCCTTCAGCTCTTCCAACTCGTTAGGAGCATCATCCATATCCCCCAATTCTTTCTGAATGGCCTTCATCTGCTCATTCAGGTAATACTCTCGCTGGCTGCGTTCCATCTGCTTTTTAACGCGACCACGGATTTTCTTTTCTACCTGCAGAAAATCCATCTCACCCTGCATAATACCAATCAGATACTCCAACCGGTCTCCCAGGTCATCGATCTCAAGCATCTTTTGCTTGTCTTCGATCTTCATTGGCATGTGTGCACTGATGGTATCCACCAGCTTGGCGGGATCCTTGATACCGGATAATGAACTGAGCACCTCATTTGGTACTTTTTTACTTAGCTGAACGTACTGCTCAAACTGAGACATCACAGAACGAACCAGCAGCTCACCTTCCCGGTCACTGATCTGCTCTGACAGCTGCTCATGAACTTGCGCCTTAACCAGCCCATCATCTTCATAGATCGAGTCAATCGTTACTCTAGTCTCACCTTCAACCAGAACTTTTACCGTTCCGTCTGGTAACTTCAGCAATTGCAGAATACTGGCAACAGTGCCCACAGAAAACAGATCTTCCACCTGAGGGTCATCGGTCTGCGCACTTTTCTGAGCTACCAGCAGAATTCTCTTATCGCCTGACATTGCCAGGTCCAGTGCCTGGATGGATTTTTCCCGACCAACAAACAGTGGGATCACCATATGCGGATAGACCACCACATCACGGAGGGGCAACAACGGCAGCTCATAGTGCTCTGATGGTTGCAGGGTATCTTTATTATCCATAGCTCAGCCCCTATATGTTCAATATCAATAAAGCCTGCCATCTGCCAGCCTGTTGACTGACTAAAAAATAGAAAATTGAAAACCTGGCAGGTATTCAGGACACGATCTATTACGTGCTTAATACATGGTCAGCCCACAGCAGAAAACACCTGAAATACAGTCTCAAGCATCTGTAAAACTGGCCATAGTCTCTAAGATGGGGCTTTTCCAGCTAAATTACAATAGCCACGTCTTTTCGTCCCCTGAAAACCGATAAAGTTCCATGCAAAACAGGTTATTACACAACCAGAAAAATCTTGCTTGATGGCAAGTCTATGAATACATGGCAGGCTTAAGAAATAATACGGACCGTATAAACGACAAAAGAAGTCTAGAAATTTATTAACATGCACTTTAGTTCAAACATAACCGTATGCAGAGCAGCTACTCGCCAGTTTTCAAGTCTGGGAAAAAGAGCCTTGTAACATCAAGAACTTGCAAAACATCGGCTTTCAGGTAACATACGAGTCATTCGGAAGAGACGTCGCATCGACTCTTCAGGAGAGTCGGAGCGTAGCGCAGCCTGGTAGCGCACCACAATGGGGTTGTGGGGGTCGGAGGTTCAAATCCTCTCGCTCCGACCAGATCAAACACACCTATCTTTTAGATTTAACTGCCTATCTTCTTACACCCAAATTCCCATAATTAGAAAATATCCAACTGATCAGTCTGGCTATCAATATTTAATGGATACCATTCGGGTAAGTCCTGAAAGCTGTCATGAAACGACTCAGCCAGGAAAGGAACCTCGCGATTACTTGGGCTATGCATAAAAAAGTAAGGCTGTTTTCCTTCTGATACCCACTCCCTCAGCTTATGTTTCCAGGGCACAAGATACTGCTCATCACAGGCCATATCCCCCAGACCAATAAAACGTATTAATGGACGCTGTCCGGTAGCAATCGCATGAACCGGAAGACGGGGCTTTTTAGCTTGAGCATCACGCTCTGCTTCATTTCGCGCAGGCCTACTGAAGAGAGATCGACTATCAAAACAGACACGATCAACAGCCAGCTCCATTAGTAACCGATTGAGATAGCGCTCTTCATTACCTTTGGCAAAAAAAGCGGGATGACGAACCTCAACAGCATAACAATAATGTTCTGGCAATGACCGTAAAAAACGTTCGAGTTCAGTAAATCTGGAAGGGCCAAATGAAGCTGGCAGCTGTATCATAAAAGGACCAAGGGAGTCCTTCAACACATCGAGTCGCTCAAAAAACTGTTCAAGCACATCACTATTGTATAACTGCCCGGTATGAGTGACTTCTTTAGGCAATTTGAAACAGAAACGGAAACCGGGGTTCAATTGAGATTTCCAGCCTGCAACGGTTTCTTGACTGGGTAATGCATAAAAGGTGGTATTCCCCTCGACCGTATTAAAAGCATTACTGTAATGACTCAGAAAGTCCTTACTGGAGGTATTCCGGGGAAATAAGCCTCCCAACCAGTCCCGGTTGCTCCACATGGGCAATCCAAGAAAATAGGGAGGTTGTGACATCACTCATGAATCTCCGCTCAGATTTCAACCTTTTTGCGGCCTGCCAGTGCATGAGCCAGGGTGCCACCATCCACAAACTCGAGCTCCCCTCCCAGGGGAACTCCATGGGCAATGCGAGTAGCCGTCACACCGAGAAATTTCAGCTCTTCAGCAATATAGTGAGCCGTAGCCTCTCCTTCAACGGTAGGATTGGTGGCAAGAATCACTTCGTCAACCTGATTTTCTGTCACCGTTTTCAGCAAATGTTCAATACCAATATCTTCTGGCCCGATACCATCAATAGGCGACAAATGTCCCATCAACACAAAATATCGTCCCGAGAAACCACCTGCCTGCTCAAAAGCCATAACGTCCGAAGGGTTCTCGACAATACATAAAAGCTTTTCATCTCTACCAGAATTGGCACAGATCTGACAGACAGGTTCTTCAGTGAGCGTACGACAATGCCGGCATCGCCCTACCCCTTCGGCAGCCTGCTTGAGAGCAGCAGACAGGCGCACGGCCCCATCACGATCCCTTTCCAGCAGGTGCAATGCCATTCGCTGAGCCGAACGCGGCCCCACTCCTGGCAGAGAGCGCAAAGACTCCATCAATTCCCTGATCATGGGGCTGAACATAAACGAAACCTGAATAAAAATGACAAACCTGCCCGGCACCCATTATTTCTATACACCATAATTAAGAGTGTCGGGCGCAAGGAGTTTAGAATGGTAATTTCATACCGGCTGGAAGGCCAAGTCCTGAGGTAAGCTCTCCCATCTTTTCCTTGCTGTTCTCTTCCACCTTACGAACTGCATCATTTACAGCAGCGGCCAGCAGATCTTCCAGCATCTCCTTATCTTCTTCAAACAGACTTGGATCAATCTCTACTTTACGAACATCATGACGACCGGTCATGATCACCTTAACCAGGCCGGCACCGGCTTCGCCAGTTACTTCTGCATTGGCCAACTCCTCCTGGAGTTTCTGCATATCTTCCTGCATTTTCTGGGCCTGCTTCATCAGATTGCCCATGCCACCTTTAAACATATTGACCTCTGCACAAAAAACACCAGAGAAGAACCACCAGAACTCACCGGTAATTCTGCCCAGGCTTTTTACTTGATGATATTACCTACTGGCTGAATCGAGTCATCCAGCACCATGGCAGAAAAGGTTTCAACCAGCCCCTGCACCCTGGCATCTGAATAAATACTCTCTCTCGCTTCCTGAAGACGTTCAGCGATTTTTCGCTCACGCCAGGCTGAAGGAGTTTCATGAACAATACGACCAGTGTCAATTGACAGTTTAACGGACTGCTCAAAATAATCACACAGCGCCTTTTCAATGCGCTGTCGATGAGTATCGTTGTAGAGCGTGCTACGCTCCTCATCAAGACGTAACTGAACAATACCCTGTTCACTCTCAACAAACTCGCAGTGGGAACCAATGGTCCCGGTCACCCCTCCAAGGGGAAGGCCGCGAAAAACCTGAATCCAGCTCACAGCATCCATTTGCGTGAATGCCACCCGGTCTTCTTTTGCAGGCAACTCCACTACTGCTCTGACCGGTGCTTCTGGTGGAACACTTAGCGACTCAGCAGCCACCTGAAGATTCAGAGACTGATCAGCCAGGGCACTCTCAGCACTTACAGTTTCCTGATGATCGGCTCCGGAAGTCCAGTGCACCTGCATATCATCCAGTGAAGGGCCGGCATTATAAGCTTGATCCTCATATACCGGCGGCTCTAAGGCAGCCTGATCATAAGCTGACAATGGAACAGCCTCCAGAATCGGTGGCGCATCTTCAGCAACCACAGCCTGAGGAGCTACTGCCTGAGGAGCTACTTTTTCAGGTAAGGGCTTCGGCTGCTCTTCAGTAACCGCTGGAGGTTCAAAAGTATCCGTTTTTTCACTGGCCCGAGGTGACAGCACTTCTGCCACATCCGCTTCGTGAACGACAACAGGAGCATCGACTTGTTGAGCAGCAGGCTCAGGCTCCGGATCAGAGGCACCTTCCTCATTAGAGGTGCTGTTGTAAGATGCATGGCCTTCAGAGAATGACGTGCGTTCAGACGATGTAGAAGCAGCATTATTTGCCGGCAGTTCAGTAACCGTCGCCACATCGTGTTTTGCACTGGAAATATTAAGAGGCCTGCCACCCGCTGGCGCACCATCGGGTCTGAATGCCAGCATACGCAGCAGGGCCATTTCAAAGCCACCACGAGGATCTGGCGCAAGGGGCAGATCTTTCTTGCCCACAAGACCAATCTGGTAATAAAGCTGAACATCTTCTGCCGTCATTGACGAGGCCAGTTCAATAACCTGCTCGCGATCTCCCTGACTGTTATCAACGGCATCCGGCACAGCCTGGGCAATAGCCACCCGGTGTAACAGGGACAGCATGTCATCAAGTACCGCCAGGTAATCCGGCGAATGCTCCGCCAGAGACGAAACAGAACCCAGGATATGGGCCGCATTGGCCGTCGACAGCGCCATCACCATTTTCATCACCTGCCCCTGGTCTATGGTACCCAGCATGGCGCCTACTTCGGCCTCGCTGACCCGACCATTACCAAAGGCAATGGCCTGATCCGTCAGACTCAGGGCATCACGCATACTGCCATCTGCAGCACGAGCCAGCTGCCACAGGGCCGCTACTTCACAGGGAATCTGTTCCTGGCCGAGGATATTTTCCAGATGACCGACAATCCGTTCCGGCGTCATATTCTTCAGACTGAACTGAAGGCAGCGTGACAAGATCGTCACTGGCAGTTTCTGAGGATCGGTGGTTGCCAGCAGGAATTTCACATGGGGAGGAGGTTCTTCCAGCGTTTTCAATAATGCATTGAAACTATGAGCCGAGAGCATGTGTACCTCATCAATCAGATACACCTTATAACGCCCGCGGGTTGGCGCATACTGAACATTATCCAGCAGCTCCCGGGTATCCTCCACCTTGGTTCTGGAGGCCGCATCCACTTCAATCAGGTCAACAAACCGACCATCATCAATCTCTTTACAGGCCGAACACTGGCCACAGGGGATTGAGCTGACACCCTGTTCACAATTCAGGCACTTGGCAAAAATACGGGCAATGGTGGTCTTACCGACACCCCGTGTACCGGTAAACAGGTAAGCATGGTGAAGACGATCCTGATCCAGGGCATTAACCAGTGCCTGAAGAACATGAGACTGCCCTACCAGCTCTTTAAAAGAACGGGGTCGCCATTTGCGTGCAAGAACCTGATAGCTCATTGAGTAGCGTCAATACCTGATGTCAGAATTAGAACAGCCTTGAGCGGCTTTTCACAATTAAAGAGTACCTATGCTAACCAAGAAGCCTTAAAATTGCACGATCAGGAAGTGGTTGAACTGAACTTGGAAGGAAAAATGCGGAGAACCCGAAAATAATGGAGGCGAACCCTGCCAGCCACACCCCGGCACATAATGTCACTACTACCGTTGCTCCCTTCCGGGCCTGGCGGGGTTCGTAGCTGATTATTGCGGGGGGACCGGCAAGGTCCACCATAGAGACCAGGACATCGCGTCCCGATGCAGCGCATTCTCCATAAAACCCGACCTGACGTCAACTGCCAGCGTGCATCTGACTTACATTTTGTTCAGTACCGGATTTGGTTAATACTGAATAAAAAATCATTATGATCCCGGATGTCACCATATTGCAGGATTGGCAGCTGGTAACACCTCCTAATTCAAAAGAGCCATAGTGCCCAACACGGCAAATAACAGCGCAGCGCCACGGCGAATCCATTGCAGCGGCAATCTTTCTGCCAGCTTCTCACCAAAGAAAACCACAGGAATATTGGCCAGCAGCATGCCAAGTGTTGTACCAAGAATCACCATGCTGGTTGCCGAATACTCCGCAGCCAGAAGCACTGTCGCCACCTGAGTCTTGTCGCCAATTTCAGCCACAAAAAACAGAACCAGCGTCGTCAGAAAAACACCATAGCCATTCATTGAGCCATCATTGTCATCCAGCTTATCAGGTATCAGGGTCCATGCAGCAACAGCAAAAAAGGAAACAGCAATAAGATATTGAAGAATATCAGGAGAGACCCAGCCTACTACCCAACTGCCAAACCAGGCGGCAACAGCATGATTCAACAGAGTGGCCAGCAAAATAGCCAGAGAGATCAACCAGGGAGCACGAAACCGGAGCGCCAGCATCAGAGAAAGCAGCTGCGTTTTGTCACCAATTTCGGCGAGAAAAACAACAAATGAGGAAAGGAAAAGGGTTTCCATAACAAGTCCAGGCGGGAGTAAAACACAGTGGCACAGCCAATCTCCCGCCACGAGGATCAGCTATACCACAGGTCTTGCCAGACACGTCCAAATAATGGACTTGTGTCGTTGTCGCCATGAGCAATGAGGCCCAATTATGTTGACGACAACCTCTGAACAATCAGCTCAGAGAGACTACTCCCCCGGGTGGGTGGAAACATACAGAGGTAAAAATGAAAAATCAAACCCGATTAACCGGACATCAGGCAGCACTGAGTTGATAACCAAACGTTTTTTTCAACAGCTCAATATAGTCCTCATCACGGCACAGTGTCTTGCCCGGACTGTCTGAAAGCTTGGCAACTGGCGCCCCATTCAGCTCCGTTAATTTCAGGACAATATTAGGTGCCTTAAAGCCCATATCATTGGTGAGATAGGTACCAATTCCGAAGCTGACATTGATTTTACCGGCAAACCACTGATGAATGGCCAACGCTTTATCGAAGTTGAGCTTGTCACTGAACACCAGGCTTTTGGTGCGTGGATCAATACCCAATCGGCGATAATGATCAATTGCCAGCTCTCCCCATACAAAAGGGTCACCGGAGTCATGCCGCATCCCCTGATAGGCCCTGGCCAGCTCAACGTCAAAGTCCTTCAGAAAGGCTTCCATACTGATCGTGTCAGTGAGTGCGATACCAAGCTGACCTTTGTATTCCTCAAGCCAGACCTTTAAGGCATCTTTCTGACTGCTCCGCAGACTCTTGCCTAAAACCTGATGGGACTGCAGCCATTCATGCGCCATGGTTCCTACCGGTTGCAACCCAATCGTTCTTGCCAGATTCAGGTTGCTGGTACCCATAAAGTTATCCGGCAACCGATGCTTCAGGCTCTCCACCACATGGTAATGCCAGTCCCTGGAAAACCGCCGACGTGTACCAAAGTCGACCAGTGTAAATCCACTATTGTCAGGAAGCTGATCCAGCTTCTCATCAAGGCGATGCTGGCCTTGAGCAATAACATCATCCTGCTCCCCATGACCGTAAAAGCTGTGACCATGAAGCTCACTGATAATTGCCAGCAGAAAAATTTCGAAGTGAGTAATTTCACTCCACAACCCTTCGATAACTAACGACAATTGCCCCTGGCTCTGCTCAATCTTCACCGCACCAGGCTCAAGCCTGAAACGCTCAAGGTAGTCAATGAAATCCTCAGCGATAAATGGCAGAGTCAACAGCCACTCAAGCTCCTCTGAACCCAGGCGAAGGTCACCCAGAAATTCGCACTGCCTTTTCAGCTGCTTTTTAGAGACCGCTAACGGGCTGTCATTCCGGCAATGAAACTCCATGCGAGCCCAGGCATCTGGGTAGCGATGCACCATCGATTGCTGCATGGTGTATTTATACAGATCGGTATCGAGAAGAGTGGGAATGATCGGGCTATCCATACACCTTTCCTTCAGATAGCACAGACATCACTGACAGCATCAGCAATGGTCAGGTCACTGGAACTTTCTATCAGAATAATACCGGCAGCTTCCATCTCAACCACGGCATCTGCAACCGATGATTCTGCCAGGCCACGAGTAGCTGCACGATTGACATACACCTGAAAACCCGCTTGTTGCAGCTGTAGAGCGGTGGTTTTCACACAGAAATCAAACGCCAGGCCACCGACCAATACGGTGGTAACGCCTTTATTCTTTAAAAATTCAATAACCCCCGTACTCAGTCTCTCTTCAAGATCATGGAAACAGGCACCATAAGGGTGAATGTCAGTCTCTACCCCTTTCCAGACAAAATAATCATAACCCGTAACATCAGGCAGCCCATCCACCAGCTCAAAACCTGTTGTCCCTGGTACCGCATGTCGATTCCAGCGAAGGTCAACATTTTTATGGCCAGTTACCGGCGTCAACTGGGGGTGTTCTTCCGTAGCCACCCATACCGCATTGGCCGGATGAGCATCCTTGGAGCCCACTCGAACACCAGCCAGCTGAGCCTGATGATTCAGCTCCTCAGCAATCTGGTGACCTTCCGGAACCGGCAATTCATCCCGGCAAAGCGGGGTGAAACACTTCTGGGCATCCACATCAAAAGCGGCGACGGCCTCCCTCGACCCAATGGAGTACATTATTTTCACCGTGACAAAAGGAATCTAGTTCACTAACATAGTGAATTATGTTCTCTAACCTGTCAACAAAAGCATTTTCAATAAGGATTTCCAATGAGCCTGAACACGGCACTTATCTCTGTCGATCTTGTCGCGTTTCAACTCAGCGAAAAGAACAGCCTTCAGGTACTTGCTCATCAGTTACCAGAAAACAAATACCCCCAGCTCCCGGCAGGAAGAATTGAGCCTGAGAGTGATCACTGTCTGGAAGATACCGCAAAACGGCAGCTGAACAGGCTTACTGCGAACCCTGCCACTTATTTTGAACAGGTTATTACTATTGGTGACAACAAGCGCGACTCTAGAGGCTGGTCATTAACCGTCGTTTACTATGTATTGCTTCACCCAGGTAATGAGCAGTCATTACAAGCTGGAGGCGTGTGGGTTGATATTGTGAATGGCCAGCCTGCCACACCTCTGGCCTATGACCACAGTCAGCTGGTCATGGAAGCACTGGATAGATTGAGGAATAAATTGCAGTACAGCGCCCTGCCCGTTTATCTGCTTCCTGCCGAATTCACTTTATCGGATATTCAGAATGTCTTTTCTGTTGTTCTCGACAAAGCCCCGCCCATGCGCTCGATCCGCAACAGGTTCCTTAATTGCGACCTTCTTGAAGATACAGGAAAAAAGCGTTACGGAAGCAACCGGCCAGCAACCCTTTATAAAATAAACCAACAGTCAGAAACATGGCTGTTTGACAGGCTATATCTAACAACAAAAGTTTGACGTATTCAGTAATTGGAATCATACATCTTGTGTAAATTCATATTCATCATTACAAGTTTTTATTTATTGACATGCAATATGAATAACAGTGACAACGAGAAAAATCCTGCTATTAATTTATTTAGAAAAAACTTTCCCCGCAAATACAGCAAGGGTCACATAAGGCATAAAATTCAATAATGCATTTATATTAGGGAGCGGCCTTCAAAGATGCATACTACTGCACTTCAACCTGGTGAGCATACCAGAACTTCTGTCCAGCTAGCGGGAAATAACCAATCACAGTTAAAATCAGCAACAACGTGGCGACACAGAGAGCTAACACTACCTGGGCAACCTTCTACACGACAAGTTAATATTACCAATGCGCCTACAAACCCTCCTCAAGCAGCTTATGACCTGTCCTCACTTCAAGTTACGACACCACTGACGACATTAGCGCTACCAACACAAACTGAAACTTACCCCAATTTCACTGCATCAACATACCCACCGGTTCCTTTTTTATTTCCCACGCAAGGGACAGAGTCATACTTTACTCAACCAACTTTTTATCCAGCCGCTATCGCCCCTTGCCCCACCCTGACTAGCCTGCCCCCATACAGCACGCCTCAACAGACTATCCCACTTACTATTTTGCAGTCTTATTCCCAAACGCCATTAGTGACAACACCATTTAAAGAAGTTGAAGTTATGGAGATTATGGGACTCATCACTAGCAACTGTGGAAAAACAGTAACGGCAAAGGTTGATGGTATTGCAAGAAATCAGAACTACGGTACAGGAAATATTCAGCTAGGAAGATTTAATCTAAAAGTAGGTCTGCACTTCTCATCACCATTTACAACCACAGACCGCAGCTCATTTATAATACAGGGAAAACTTTCTTTTCCATCAACACAAAAAATCAGCCAATACTTATACAGTCAACCTTTAGGCTGTTTTTGTGACAAAGACCAGCAAAAGCAGCCAATCAGTAGTATTCCTATTTTTTTGAAGTGCGATAACGCGGAATTAACATCAACTACTCAGTCAACAGTTCCAACTGATGCCAATGAGTCACAGGAGCCAAACCAAGAAATATCAAAAATAAGGGATCATCTGAAAACCATGAACGGCCAAAGAGTCAATGCAAACATAGTATTCTTTGATCACAAACATGTTGGCGGAATAGCTTGCCACACAGATCCAGCATCTGGATATCTTACCTATTTTATGTTCAAGACACCTCCAGAGTATTCATCAATACCAACCCCCACACTCAGGGATACTTTTAGCTGCTTAGAGGCTACTATAAGTCACTCTATGAGCGATACGGAGTTATCCGGTTATGTTGAGTCACTGGGTTCAGAAAGCTTCCAGAATCAAGACACTAAAAGAAAAGGAGAAATAAGGTTATTTTCACACGATATTATACTTTTAAACACTTAGCTGAAAATGAATGAAGCATAAATTCGTAAAGATCACCTAAGTTGCGAGCACTACCAATTTCACAACAAAAACAAAATGAAAAAACCACATATTTATATATAAATACTTACAGATAAAGAGTGATGAGTAATATCGAAAAACATTGCATTTGCTGAATCAAAAAACACCTCAAAAAAACAATCAACAACCTATTATAGGTTACACTCAAAAAAACCAGAAATAATAATCAATAAATGTACCTATTATTAACAACCGATTTAAAAAATGTAATAAAAATTTAATCAAATGAAATCCTATAAAAACGGCTTATCATCAATAAATAAGAGCAGATAAGACATCCCACTAATCTATACAGCTATCAGGCTGTTTTAAACAGGCACAGTGACTTACAATGAACAACAGTCCATACCCACCAATCCCCGCTCCGCCGGGATTTGGCCAATACAGCCTACCAAATCAACCTCAATTTCCTTACCCTCTCCCTCAAACCTCACCCGCAGGGGCTCCTAACTGGCAGGGACGGGATGCGCAACTCTTACAGCCATTTCAGCCCATATACTTTCTAAACCATCAGGGACAGATGTATACTTACGCGTATAGCCACAGCCACACTGGTCTTAACAGTGCAACCATTGCGACTGTGCAACCACAGTCACTCCTAAATACAGTATCTACATCTGCGTCTTCCAAAACACCTCAAAATCCTATGTATACACCCAGTTCATCAGCCGTCAGTGATCCCTACATTCCACCCACCAGATCCTCATCACATAATCCTGAGCAAGTAAAAAGAAGATGCCTCGATAGTAATTATCAACTACCTGTTACAGCTAAAAACCTCCCCCCTCAACAAGGCATTGCACAGACTTCAAATACATCAGCACCCAATAGAACAAATGAAACATTTGAGGGCTCAGGAAGAGCTAAAAAAAATGACAGCGGAGTTCTGCTTGAGGAATACGTTAGCAGCTCAGATGAGATTCACTCCAACCAACAAAGAACCACTCAAACACAAAAGCAAAAGCATGCTCCATTTCTACAAACTCCAGACTTTCAAAATCAGCAATCCTATGACTTACCTATTCAGACCCGGCAATGTTCTGAAGTAATGCAATGCTTACAGCATTTTCAAAACAAACGTATTTATGGGGATATTCACTTTGTCACACCCTATCAATCAGCAGGTGTGGGCAGCGGTCAGATTGGCCATCTTCCTGCTAAATTCAGAATCACTTTTCCCGAAGCATTTAAAGCATTAACCAAAGAACAGATGATGAACATGAGGGTAGAAGGAAATTTAACATTAAACCAGAGCAAACTAGTTGAATATGTTCAACAAACCTCTGAAGGAACTTTAAACAACCTACTTTTTCAGAAGGCAAAGGGTGCAAGAGATATTCCGATCTGCTTACAGGCTACTGCCTTAATTGATGAAGCCAATAGAAAAATAACACCTGAAACTCAACAAATACTAACCCACATTCAATCGCTTTTCACACACCCGGTAACAGCAGACATTATCTTATTTTTTAATCAACACCAAGGAGGCATCGCCCGCCATTATGATGAAGCAAGTGGTATCAGTACACGCTTCCTCTTCAGACTACCTGATGAACAATTCAAAAACATTCCAGTACATGAACTGAAAGACCAGTACACTAAGCTGCAGGCACAAGTAAATGAGCTCAATGAGGATAGATTAAAAAACTATGTTTTAGCGTTAGGGTCTGAAGTATTTATGAGAGACTTAACAATACATCGGATAATGCTGCGCTCAAGCGAGGTTTCTTTTCTACCAAATGAGAGCCAACAGCAATAAGCTGCTGGCCACAAAACACTTCGTTAACGCTCAATCCGCCAGGTCGTCCCTTCCCTGCTGTCCTGAAGGATAATTCCCTGGGCAGCAAGCTCATCACGGATACGGTCTGCTTCAGCGAAGTCACGATTCTTTTTGGCGTCGTTCCGTTGCTGAATCATGGTTTCAATCATGGCTTCATCAACATCCGCACCTGACTTCAGAAATGCTTCCGGATCCCGCTGCAGAATACCCAGAATGCCGCCCAGTTTGACCAGCAGTGCTGCCAAGGGAAGTGCTGCCACTTCATCCTGACTGCGAACGGTGTTGAGGTGACGCACCAGCTCAAACAATACGGCAAGTGCTTCTGCAGTATTGAAGTCATCGTCCATGACCTTGAAGAACCGCTGCTCAAACTCATGATCTTCTGGTGCAGACACCCCATTCAGGTCAAGACCTTTCAAGGCAGTGTACAAGCGCTCAAGGCGAACACCCGCTTCTTTCAGGCTATCTTCGGAGTAATTAATCGGGCTCCGATAGTGACTGGAGATCATGAAGTAGCGAACCACTTCCTCATCGTACTTATCCAGAACTTCACGGATGGTAAAGAAGTTGCCGAGGCTCTTGGACATCTTCACATTATCGATACGGATGGCTCCCGAGTGCATCCAGGTATTGACAAACTTGGCATCGTTACAGGCTTCACTCTGGGCAATTTCGTTTTCATGGTGGGGGAATTTGAGGTCAGATCCACCACCATGAATATCAAAAGTATCACCCAGACAGCATTTACCCATCACTGAGCACTCAATATGCCAGCCGGGTCTTCCTTCGCCCCAGGGTGATGACCAGCTGGGTTCGCCTGGCTTGGCCGCTTTCCACAGCACGAAATCCAGCGGATCTTCTTTCTGCTCTTCCACCTCAATTCGGGCACCGGCTTCCAGCTCTTCAAGCACCTTGCCGGAAAGCTTCCCGTAACCAGCAAACTTGTGAACCCGGTAATAAACATCACCATTACCCGGGGCATAGGCAAACCCTTTGTCGATCAGCTGCTCGATCATTTCAACCATGCCCGGCACAAATTCGGTTGCCTTTGGTTCATGGTCTGGCGGCAGGTTACCCAGTCGCTGAAAATCTTCCTGCATGGCTGCGATCATACGACCGGTCAGCGCCATAAAATCCTCACCGTTTTCTGCCGCCCGGCGAATAATCTTGTCATCCACATCCGTGATATTGCGGACATAAGTCAGGTCGTAACCACGGGCACGCAGATAACGGGCCACCACATCGAAAGCCGTCACTGTCCGCGCATGGCCAATATGACAGTAGTCGTAAACCGTCATACCACAGACATACATGCGTACGTGGTTTCCATCCAGCGGGGTAAACGGCTCTTTCTTACGGGTCAGGCTGTTATAAATCTGCAGCACTTTATCTGTATCCTTTCTGACTGTGAAAGTATTACCAATACTCGATAGATATTAACTTTCACTGTTAAAGCGAGCGGAGCTTTACGCTCTGAATTGTTTTTACAGAATTGCTCAATAAAGCCAGCTGTCGGGCTGGCTCCCAAAATAGAGAGCCAGCCTGCTTAAGAAGCTTATTACAAATAAAGATATAATCAGGCTTTATTTGCCCAGGTATCTTTCAAGCCAATGGTCAGGTTAAACACTGGATGTTCGGCTGAGTGGTCACAGCGGTCTGCAACAAAGTACCCTTCCCGCTCAAACTGGAAGGACTGCTCTGGTGCCGCATTCACCAGCGATGGCTCGACCCATGCCTGTGTTATCTTGAGAGATTCTGGATTCACATGACTCAGAAAATCTTCTTCACCACGATCCGGCGCCGGGTGGCTGAACAGGCGATCATAGATTCTCAATTCAGCCTGCTTGCCATGAGTTGCCGAAACCCAGTGAATAACACCACGAGGACGAATACCTTCCGGTGGATCCTCACCCACAGTCCCAGGAACATAGGAGGCATGTACCTCAACAATATTGCCGCTGTCATCACGGATCACTTCATCTGCCTTGATGACATAAGCACTTCTCAGGCGAACGTAATCACCAATCACCAGGCGCTTGAACTTCTTCCGGGAGAGCGTGGTGTCTTCGGTAAAGTCTTCCTGATCAATAAAGATTTCCCGGGTAAACGGCAGCGTTCTCTGCCCCAGCTCCGGACGATTCGGATGTGCCGCTGCCGTCATCTCCTGCACCTCGCCTTCCGGCAGGTTCTGGATTACCAGCTTGAGTGGAGAAAGTACCGCCATGGCACGGGCAGCGTTCGTATTCAGGTCATCACGAATGGCATGTTCCAGCATGGATACATCAGCGGTACCATCGGAACGGCTCACACCCACCATCTCAGAAAAGCGACGAATGGAATTCGGGGTATAGCCACGACGGCGCATACCGGAGATGGTTGGCATCCTCGGGTCATCCCAGCCGTCTACCACACCTTCATCCACCAGCTTCTTCAACTTCCGCTTGGAAGTCACGGTGTAATTCAGGTTGGTTCGGGCAAACTCATACTGTCGCGGCCTTGCAGGTACCGGCAGATTATCCAGAAACCACTCATACAGAGGGCGGTGATCCTGAAACTCCAGGGTACAGATGGAATGGGTAATATACTCAATGGCATCTTCCTGACCATGAGCAAAGTCATAGCTGGGGTAAATGCACCACTTGTCCCCCGTCTGATGGTGAGGCACCTTGCGAATTCGATAGAGAACCGGGTCCCGCATATTCATATTGGGGCTCTGCATATCGATTTTCGCCCGCAGGGAAGCTTTGCCCTCCTCATATTCACCGGCACGCATTTTTTCAAACTCGGCCAGGTTTTCTTCAACAGACTTGTTTCTGTCTGCGCTCTCAACACCCGGCTTATTGAAATCACCCCGGTTAATGCGCATGGATTCCGCGTCCTGATGATCAACATAGGCCTTGCCTTCACGGATCAGGTGCAGCGCCCAGCCATAAAACTGGTCAAAATAGCTGGATGCGTAGCGAACCTCACCGGACCATTGGAAGCCCAGCCAGCGGATATCTTCCTGAATGGCATCCACATAGACCTGCTCTTCTTTCTCCGGGTTAGTATCGTCAAAACGGAGATTACATTCACCCTGGTACTTTTCTGCCAGACCAAAGTTAAGACAGATAGAGGTGGCATGGCCAACATGGAGAAAACCATTCGGCTCTGGAGGAAAACGGGTATGAATACGACTGACCCGGCCTTCTGCTAGGTCTTTTTCAATAATCTGTTCCAGAAAGTTTCTGGCTTTTTCGGTAGCAGTCATTGTCACTGATGCATCTATGAGAGGTTACTGGCGAATACGGTTTATACACCTACGCCATAATCGGCTGAGACTAACATATCTGCAAATCCGGGAAAATAACTCATTACCCCGCAACAAAATTTACTGGACAGGATTTCGGTATTTACAGACGGATCGATTCCACAGGGAATAGTAGACAGTATTTAATACCAATATTAAGGAACCGGTTTGACGAATAGGTTTTACACTAGTACGAGAAACACCTAGAATCCGTGGTTTTCCTGACTCTCCAAGAGTTTATGGACATTATTTAACAAGAGTGGTGCCCCCTATGATGGTTGTATTACACACAAACTTCGGTGATATCAAGCTGGAACTGGATGCTGAAAAAGCACCAAAAACCGTTGCCAACTTCCTTGAGTATGCCAAAAGCGGCCATTTTGATGGCACCATTTTCCACCGTGTTATTGATGGCTTTATGATTCAGGGTGGTGGCTTCGAGCCAGGCATGGCTCAAAAGTCAACCAAGATGCCTATTGAAAATGAGGCCGACAACGGCTTGAAGAACGAAACTGGTACTATAGCCATGGCCAGAACCATGGACCCACACTCTGCGTCGGCGCAGTTCTTTATCAATGTCAAAGACAATCACTTCCTTAACCACAGCGCTAAAACCAATGATGGCTGGGGCTACTGCGTATTTGGTAAAGTGACTGAAGGCATGGACATCGTCAACAAGATCAAAGGTGTTAAAACCACTTTCCGTGCTGGCCACCAGGATGTTCCTGTGGAAGACGTGGTTATTGAGTCTGCTGAAGTTCTTGAGACTGTGGAAAGCGCCTGATGAAGGTTCTGTTTATTTCAGACCTTCACCTGACACCAGAATGCCCGGCTGTTGCCCGGGCATTCTGCCATTATCTATCGGATCGTGCACCACAAGCAGATGCTCTCTATATTCTGGGTGACTTTTTTGAGTATTGGGTGGGTGACGATGCCATGGATGACTTTCAGCATGATATTGCCCGACGGCTTAAACGATACACAGACACTGGCAAGGCAGTTTACCTGATGCCAGGAAACCGTGATTTTGCCATTGGCAAATCATTCCTCCGGGAAACGGGTGTAAAATGGCTGAAAGATCCGACCCTGATCAACATTAATGACCAGAAAATCCTGTTGATGCATGGTGATTCGCTCTGCACCCAGGATCAGCAATATCAGCGATATCGCAGAATCATCCGAAATCCTCTGGTCATGACCATACTGCGAATGACTCCCCTCTCCTATCGCAAGAACCTGGGCCAGAAAATCCGGCAGAACAGTAAAGCGGCCAAAGTTGGCAAAACACTGGATATTATGGATGTCACACCATCTGCAGTTATTGATGTCATGGAGAAATTTCAGGTCAACACCATGATCCATGGCCATACCCACCGACCTGACATTCATGAAGTTGCTTTAAAAAAGGGTACCGGAAAGCGTTATGTACTGGGCGACTGGACGGACAAAGGCTGGGAAATAGAGCTAAATGAACAGAGACTATCCATGAACCAGTTCCCTATCCCCGAATAACCCCTTGTTGAACCACGAAGATCACAAAGAAAAGCTTTTTCCTGCCTGCGTGAGCCTTATGAGCTCCGTGGTTGAAATATTCTCAGGCAGGAACCCCGCTATGAAAACAAAAATGATGGTCTGGTGACTCTATAGCATCCTGCTCAATCCCGGCAAAAATCGCCACCCGATCAGCCACGGACGCCCCATTGATGGCCTCAGCCAATGTCAGATAGTCCTGAAAGTGTCGGCTTTCGGACTTCAATAATGACAGGTAGAACTTCTTCAGTTCATCATCCAACCAGGGAGAGAGCGCAGCAAAGCGTTCACAGGAGCGGGCTTCAATAAAAGCGCCCATAATCAGGGTATCTACCAGTCTGAATGGTTCAAAGGTTCTGATTGCAGTGCTTAACTGACCAGCATAGCGGCCGGCACCCAGATGCACATAAGGAATGTCTCTACGTGCCATAATGGCCAGAACCTGCTCATAATGCCTTAACTCTTCACGAGCCAGCCTGGACATTTTATTCAGCAGGCTTAACTGATCTTCGGTTTTAAGCTGCAGGCCAACTTTCTCTTCATTGGAGTGACTACTACCCCGGTTTTGCCCAAATTTCCCGGTCCGGTAACGACTCATGATGGCCATCGCTGATTGAGCAGCCTTCAGCTCATTGTTGGCATGATCCACCAGTATCACAGCAAGGTTTTCGGGTTTTCGGGCTTCTTCAATCCATGCCTCAGGCGTTGGACAGGGTAAGAATTCAAGAATGGGAGAAATATCGGTCATAACTGGCTCACTTAGCTGAGCCAGCATGGTAACACGAACAACTCATGGGTAGGAGAGTGTTAAAGGGAGGTATCAACGCCTTTCTTTTTCCTGTGCAGCATGATATCGAGTAACCCCATAATGAAAGCTGAAGCGACGAATGTAAGATGCATCAACACTGACCACATCAACTTATCATTCGGAACATTGACCGCATTCATAAATACTTTAAGCAGGTGTATAGATGATATGGCAACAATAGAGGCTGCAACTTTGGCCTTAAGGGATCCTGCATCCATTTTGCCTAACCAGCTCAGCTTCTCAGCCCCCTCATCAAGGTCAATTTTAGAGACAAAGTTTTCGTAACCCGCGTACATCACCATCACAATCAAACCACCAACCAGAGCAACATCAACCAGAGTCAGCACCTTTAGAGTCACTTCATTCTCGTTCATACTGGAAACATTGAGCAGAAGATAAGTGACACTCTGAAAAAACTCGATCAACAAAGCGATTAGAACCAAGCTCAGACCAAGGTAAATCGGAGCAAGAAGCCAGCGGGCAGAATAAAGCATTTTTTCAAACAGTTTTTCCATAAAGCAGCCAAACCAATAAATACAGCAATCAATTTTTCGGAGAATACTATCACACATATCACCGGCAGGATTATAAAAACTCCTATTGGAGAAGACGACAGATATTGACTAACTTGAACAGGCACTCACACCATCTTTACCTTTATTCTGGATGGCGACATGAACCGCTTTTTTATTGCAGCAATATCTCCAATACTCCTGTCTCTGGCATTAGGAACCCATGCTGATCTAGCAAAAAACTCAATTTTTGACCAACAGACAGCTTCGGGAGGAAAAAGAACGTATATCCAGGTGCTTGAACCTACTGTGGAACAACGCGTACAAAGCAGCGAGCTGATAACACAGACACCGGAAGCAGGCGAAGTCACGCTGACTGACAAACAGAACACCCAGTACTATGGCACCTTCACCATGGGAGCTCAAAAGCAGCAGTTTACGGGGGTGCTGGATACAGGTTCAAGCAATATCTGGACCCCGGAAATTAACTGCAACACACCGGGCTGTGAAGGTAAGGAAAAATTCAACCCCAACCTCAGCAGAACATTTTCCAGCAATGACCAGGCTCTCTCAATTCAGTATGGTACCGGCAGCATGCAGGGTTACGTTGGCTATGACACCGTCACATTTGGCGGCATCACGGTCACCAACCAGGGCGTCGGCCTGGCCAGTCAATTATCGGATAACTTTCAGAACTCCCCATTTGATGGCATCTTTGGTCTTGCCTACAAGTCCATAGCCAGTGACCAAGTCACACCCTGGATGGATAATGCAGTAGCACAGGGACTGATTCCAAAAGCCATTTTCTCTTTCTATCTATCCAACACTCCAGCCAATGGTGCAGGACGTCTGATTATCGGTGAACCGGACCCAGACTATTATCAGGGGGACATCACTTGGCACTCCATGCAATCCCTTGAGACAGGCGGCCCTGTCGACTTTTACTACAACATTGCCTTTGACAGCATTGCCGTTAATAACGACAGTATTCCTCTGAGCTGTCAGTATAAAGGTCACTGCAGAGCCATTGTTGACTCTGGCACCTCACTGATCGTAGGGCCAGCCAATGATATTGCCAGCATCCAGAATGCCTTGACTATTAATCCGGACTGCTCAAATCTCCATGAACAGCCCGACCTTGTTTTCACTATTGATGACATCAGATATACCGTTACCCCCGAGTTTTACGTCGTCAAACAGGTAGACTGGTGGGGCCAGGAGCAGTGTACTGCAGGACTGGCGCCTGGAAACCAGAACTTCTGGATTTTCGGAGATGCCTTTATGCGGGGCTTCTATGTTGTGTTTGACAAAACTGACAGCCGGGTTGCATTCGCTAAACTGGCAGAAAAGCTTGCTGCGCCCATGGAGCTGAGAAAGCATTTTACGTCGCACTTGATGCTCACTTCAGGCCTGATACAACAGTAAGAAAAAACCGCTGCCAGATCACTGACAGCGGTTTTGATTCCATCAATAGCTCTGCATATTAGAATCGATAGGCTACACCAGCCATATAGACCCAGGGATCCAGTGACACATCGATTTTGTAATCCCCAGCAGGTCCTTTAAAGGTTCCTGTAGTGTCAATATCCATGTACCAGACGGCAGCATTAAGGCTCCAGTTATCAGCAACCTGATAATCAAAACCAACCTGAGCAGCTAGCCCAAGCGAGTCGTCAAGTTCAAGACTATTAAAGGTAGAATCCGCACCATTAATGAATTTTTCACTAAAGAAGATTGTATAGTTCAAACCCAAGCCAACATATGGCTGAAACAGAGAACTGTTATCCATTGGATAATATTGGACACTTAACGTTGGTGGCAGGTGCTTCACTTCAGCAAACTCACCAAGTGCTGAAAGCCCACCTTTACCCTGTAACTTATGAGAGAACGGAGTAGCTGCGAGCAATTCAATACCGATATTATCCTGAATCATATAAGTCAATGATAAACCCAGTTGAGTCTCATTATTGACATCTACTTTTGAATCAGCCTGCTCTACTCCTGCTGCATATAGGTTTCCACTATCCACATCTGGGTTCACACTGGCCAGACCGCCGCGAACAATAATGTCGCCAGTTTCATAAGCCTGGGCAGCACCTGACAGCAGTGCAGTTGCGCTGATAATTGCAAGAGAAAGGGATTTGATCTTCATTCCTTGTCCTTTTTGTTATTAATTCACGGGAAATGTAAGATGATGTTATTGTATAAACTTCAAGCAATAAATTTATTGACACAGATCAAATCACCAAAAGGAACAACCAATGTCGCAAAATCTCTTTTGTTAATGTAAATTTTCATGAGATAACATTCACATACTCCTAACTGCACAGTATTTTATTGATCGTAATCATAAAAACATCAGTTACGCTCATGCATGATGGAACTATAACAAACAGAATATCCAGCAAGAGAGGAAAAATTATGCGTGGAATTACCAAGGTTCTGGCCGTTGTTGATACCAGAAAGGACCAGCAGCTTGCCCTTGAGCGGGCCAGCCAGATCTGTCGGGTAACCGGCGCTGCCCTGCATATTCTTGCTCCAAACCCCAAAGCGGACGGTGAGTCAATGGTTCGCCTGGAAGCACTCGCTGAGCCATTAATGGCTGAGGGTCAGGAGGTCTATCTTCATGAAACGTGGAATGGTTCCGTTATAGAAACCATTATTCATGTGCGTCAGATGGAACGTTGTCACCTTGTTGTTAAAGATGCCAAGTTAATCACTGCCATTCAGAAAGCATTTTCAACACCTGAAGACTGGAGTCTGCTACGTCGCTGCCGGGTTCCTGTCCTGCTGGTTCAGGATAATAGCGACTGGACTCAAGGCAAAATCCTCGCTGCCATTAATGCCGACCCAAGGGACCATTATCACAGTGTGCTTAACCAGGCGATTCTGCAATACGCAACTGATATCGCCAATGAGTTCTCATCAGAGCTGCACCTGGCCACTGCTTACCCGACCACCATGCTGGCGATTCAGGACCATGGTGATGGACGGACTGACAAGGACTATTACGAAAAGCATTGTCAGGAATATGCCCGGGAGTTCAATCTGAATGAAGACTATTTCCATATTGAACCGGGCCCAACCGAGACCATGATCCCCGCACTACTGAAAGAAACCGATGCCAAACTGCTGATTCTTGGAACTCACGCAAGAACCGGTATTAGCGCCCTTGCAATCGGCAATACCGCTGAACAGCTTATCTCTGAGGTCAAGACCGATATACTGGTACTTCAGCCTAAACACCACATGATCCCCCTGGAGCGTGAACTGGGCAAGTAAGCCGACATAATAGCTGCCAGCCCCCATGCTGGCAGCTATCTCAAAATAAATTCATCTCTTTCTGTAACGAAACCGGATAAAGCGCCTAAAAACTTCTATATTGTCTTATCAAGGTTTTTCTCCCTTCACAGATTTTTCAAGTAAGAGATACACTTCAGACTGATTGTGTTTCACCACCTGCCCAGGTTTTTCCTGAGCCGAGCGAAGCCAGAGGCGAATCATTCGCCTTCTGGTATTTTCTTTCCACATAACTGGTAATTCCCTGAGACTGGATATGAACAAGAAAGAACTGGTTGAGCAAGTCGCTGAACAAGCTAACCTGCCCCGAAGCAAGGCCGAGCTGGTTGTCAATGCCTTTATCAACAACACGCAGGAGACACTGGCAAGCGGCGATATCGTTCAACTTATTGGTTTTGGCACATTTTCAGTAGCAGACCGGGCGGCCAGAAAGGGGCGTAATCCGCAGACTGGTGAAGAAATTCATATCCCCGCCTGCAAGCTGCCTCAATTCAAGCCGGGCAATAAGTTCCGGGAAATGATCAAATAGATCCACCATCACTGCATTTCTGAAACTATTCTGTAAATAGTGAAAAAGCGCCAGTAAGGCGCTTTTTTCTGAACGGATTGTCAGGCTATCTATGCCATTGCTCTCATCACATTGAGAATGGCTCTTTTCTTCATCAGGTTCATTCGGTGTAACTGTCCGATAATTTCACCATCCACTTCAGAATCACTGATTACCTCATCAGAAGTGGTCAGGTATTGATTACCACGCCCGGTAGCCAGCCACTCGAAAGATATCTCAAGGATTTCAGCCATTTTACGGAGATTATCAAGACTGGGACTACTCATGCTGGTTTCCCACTGGGCCAGCGCACTTCTGGACACACCGATCAAATCGGCCAGAGCCTGCTGCGAAAGCTTCTTGTCTTTACGGGAGCATAAAATCCTTGTTGTCAGGTTCATCCTTGCACACTCTCGAAAGGTTCAGAAAGATATCCATGCCAGCAAAACACACAGATACTTCAACACATAATTAATTCACTATGTGATTCGGCCATTTCTTTAAAAGCGTTAGATTCAGCTGATGAAGGGAGAATATGGGAAGGAAAGCAGGCCACGGTTAGACCATGGCCTGAACAAGAGTATTACAGTGCCAGCATCAGACCAGCGATAGTTGCACTCATCAGATTAGACAGAGTACCAGCGGCTACCGCCTTGATACCCATGCGGGCAATATCCTGACGGCGGTGAGGCGCCATAACGCCCAGGCCACCCAGGAGAATAGCAATGGAAGACAGGTTAGCAAAACCACACAGTGCGAAAGTGATGATGATTTGAGTACGCTGTGACAGCACTTCAACACCCGCAGCGGCAGCAGCTTCAGGGCTGAGGTAATTCACAAAATCCATGTAGGCAACGAACTCGTTTACCACCAGCTTCTGGCCAATGAAACTACCCGCAGTCACAATTTCATTCATTGGCACACCAATCAGGAATGCCAGAGGGCTGAACAGATAACCAAGAATGATTTCAAGACTCAGATCAGGGTAATCAAAGAATCCACCAATCCAGCCCATGATACCGTTAATCATGGCGATCAATGCAATGAAGGCCAGCAGCATGGCACCAACGTTAGCGGCCAGCTTCATACCGGAAGAAGCACCAGAAGCAGCTGCATCAATCAGATTGGCTGGCTTTTCGTTGCTGCCTTCTTCATCAACCAGCTCAGAATCATCCGGTGTATCCGTTTCCGGCTTAATCATTTTAGCCATCAGAAGGCCACCAGGTGCCGCCATAAAGCTTGCTGCGATCAGATACTTAAGCTCGACACCCATGCCTGCATAACCAGCCAGAACAGAGCCTGCAACAGAAGCCAGACCACCCACCATAACGGCAAACAGCTCAGAATTGGTCATACGGCCAATATAGGGTCTGACCACCAGTGGAGCCTCAGTCTGACCGACGAAGATGTTCGCTGTTGCAGACAGAGACTCTGTACGACTAGTACCAAGTAATTTCTGCAGTGCACCACCCAGGAAGGTAACGACTTTCTGCATGATGCCCAGGTAATACAGAACCGCAACCAGGGATGAGAAGAAAATGATAATCGGCAGTACGTTAATGGCAAAAATAAAGCCAACCTTAAAGTTACCCAGATCACCAAACAGGAAACCAATACCCTGATTGGCGTAACTGATCACATTACTTACCGCGTTGGAGACACCACCAAGAATTTCCTGACCCAGGGGAACATAAAGCACCAATGCTCCCAGTCCGGCCTGAATGGCAAAGGCACCACCTACCGTTCGCAGGTTGATCGCTTTTCGATTATCGGACAGTAAAAAGGCAAGTGCCAGAAGGCTGGCAATACCTACCAGGCTCATAAGTATTTGCATGGGAACAGGTTACCTCAGATGGATGATCGGTGCCGACCGGTTACCCGGTCAGAACTATAGATAATTCGCGGGAATTGTATAACCTGATTTACAAAAACAGAACAGTTATCTGACACAACTGTTCAAAATTAAAACAACTTCAGAGCAAAACATTGAGCCAAATCAACAGATGGAAAATAAATCAAACGATGATCGGCAACTATCTATTGAATAATATAATTGATCATGCATTCAAATAAATCGTTGCCTTTACACACAAACAAAGCAATAGCCACCATCATTCAACAGAATATCACCAAGAATGATCACACCAATAACTAGTCAGCTGGATCATACAGCTGGATGATGCTTGAAAAGTCCTGTGTGCTACCCGAACGAATTGAATGCATTCTGTACAGATTATCGGCAAGAGAAGCCATGGGGGTTGCGGTCCTGCTACCGGCAGCGGTATTCAGAGCCAAACCGAGATCCTTGGCCATAAGCCCCACCATAAAACCACCCTGATAACCATTACTGGCCGGTGTCTGAGGCATGACACCTGGTACCGGATTATACTTTTCAAGTACCCAGTTCCCGCCTGAGCTTTTATTCATGATTTCTGAGAGTACTGCTGGATCAAGACCATTATCGATACCCAGCTTAAGTGCTTCCGAAGTACCTGTCATAAGAATAGCCAGAAGCATATTGTTGCAGATCTTTGCCAGCTGCCCCGCGCCGGCTCCACCAGCATGGAAGATATTCTGTCCCATTACCTCAAGATACGGTCTGGCCTGCTCTACGGTCTCAGCATTGCCTCCCACCATAAACGTCAGTGTTCCAGCTGCAGCACCGGCTGTACCACCTGATACGGGTGCATCAATAAAGCCGATACCCTGCTCTTCTGCCTGCAGACCGACTTTTTTAGCCACATCAGCCTCTATGGTGCTGCAATCAATAACCAGACAACTGCAATCAATGGCTTTAAAGAGACCATCACCTCCCAGGTAGAGTGATTCAACATGTTTGCCAGCGGGTAACATACTGATCACCACACTGGCACTCTCTGCAGCCTCTTTAACGGACTCGGCCTTTGAGCCTCCGGCTTGCTCCAATTGATCGAGAGCCTCAGGAACCAGATCAAAACCACAGACATCATACCCGGCTTTCACCAGGTTCTGAGCCATGGGACCACCCATATTGCCAAGGCCGATAAATGCAATTTTTGTCATTATTATGATCCTTATTCAAAACAGCCGGACTCAATGCGGTCTGATGAAAAGCTCTGCGGGAAGAGCCTCTATTGCTTAATTACTCGTAATACCACTCAGGTTTACGCTTCTCAAGAAACGCGCTGACACCTTCCTGCTGATTCTTGCCACTAAACAACTCAAGGAATAGCTCTCTTTCCGTTGGCAGTGCTTCCCTTGAGAAACCAGAGCGTCCCATCTGCACCAGCTTTTTACACGCTCTCAGAGCGTCAGGACTCTGCCTGCCAGCATCACTCGCCAGGGCTTTTGCCCGCTCAAAGCTTTCACCTGTGCCCACCATTTCCTCTATAAGCCCAATTTTCAATGCTTTTTCAGCATCCACTTTCTCTCCACAGAGGATCATACGCTTGGCCCAGGCCTCCCCTACCAGCAGGGTAAGGTTCTGAGTTCCGCCGGCACAGGGTAATAGTCCTACAGCGGCTTCCGGCAAAGCCATGATGGCTCCCTCTTCAGCAATACGCAGGTCACAGGCCAAGGCCACTTCCAGCCCTCCCCCCATGGCATAACCGTTGATCGCTGCAATACTGAGCCCTGTAAAGTCACTGAGAGCTTCAAAAGCCCTGCCAAAGCTTTCAGCAAATGGACGGGCTTCATCGGGAGTCAGGTTATCAAAGCGTTTCAAGTCAGCACCGGCACTGAAAAACTTCTTTGAAGCCGAGGTGATAACCAGGGCAATCACATCGGATTTACGGTTCAACTCTTGAACAATCCGTTCCAGTTCATCAAGACTTTCAGGAGTCCAGGTATTCGCCGGAGGATTATCCAGTGTAAGAATCGCGGTACGACCTTCATAGGCGAGATGCAACACTTCAGACATGATCACTGTAACTCCATACCAGTTTGTGAAATGCTCTCAGAGAGCAAACGACGTGCGACAATCAATCGCATAATTTCATTGGTTCCCTCAAGGATCTGGTGGACCCGGTTGTCCCGTACATGTCGCTCCAGAGGGTACTCCTTGATATAGCCATAACCGCCATGAATCTGAAGCGCTTCATTACATACCTGGAACCCGATATCCGTAGCAAAACGTTTAGCCATGGCACAGTAGGCCGTCGCTTCAGGATCCTGATGATCCAGTTTGAAGGCCGCCAGCCGAACCATCTGCCGGGCAGCCACCAGCTCCGTATTCATATCCGCCAGTTTGAACTGCAATGCCTGAAAACCTGCCAGTTCGCGACCAAACTGCTTACGCTCTTTCATATAGGCACGTGCTGTGTTGAGCGCCTGCTGCGCTGTACCTATAGAGCAAGTGGCGATATTGATCCGACCACCATCCAACCCTTTCATCGCGAAAGAGAAGCCCTGACCTTCCGCTCCCAGCAGGTGGTCTGCCGGTATACGAACATTATCAAATGAAATCAGCCGGGTTGGCTGGGCATTCCAGCCCATCTTTTCCTCTTTCTTACCGTACTGGATACCTTCCAGATTGGCGGGAACAGCAAAGGCCGAAATACCTTTTGGACCGTCTTCACCGGTTCTTGCCATGACCAGTAGCAGATCGGTACTGCCAGCTCCTGAAATGAACATTTTCGAGCCATTGAGCACGTACTCATCACCCTCAAGTACGGCTCTGGTTTTCAGCGATGCAGCATCACTGCCAGCGCCAGGCTCGGTAAGACAATAGGATGAGAGTTTACTGCCACTGACCAGCCCTTCCCCCCAGTCTGCTTTTACCTGGTCGGTGGCAAATTCACTGATCATCCAGGTCACCATATTATGAATGGTGATGTAGGCGGTTGTTGCCGTACATCCCATAGCCAGCTGCTCAAAAACAATATGGGAATCCAGCCTGGAAAGCCCCAGCCCCCCCATAGACTCATTGGTATACAGGGCACAGAACCCAAGGTCACCCGCCGCCTTGATCACATCAACCGGGAAATGAGAATCAAGATCCCATTGCGCTGCATGGGGGGCTAGTTCGGCATCGGCAAATTGCCGGGCCAGATCACGAAAAGCGATCTGCTCTTCAGAAAGGTTGTAATCCACGACTTCAGCCTCTTGTTCTTATTGACAGCAAATGACCGGAAGGCTCATTCGATATAAAAAGAAAGGGCCAAAAAGCCCTTTCACTTTATCAAACCATTTCCACAGCAATGGCAGTCGCTTCACCACCACCAATGCAGAGTGAAGCAATACCTTTTTTACCACCGGTCTTCTTCAATGCATGGAGCAGTGTTACCAGAATTCTTGCACCACTGGCACCCAGTGGATGACCAAGGGCACAGGCGCCACCATTAATGTTGACCTTGTCATGATCCAGACCCAGCTCACGAATAGCCATCATAGCTACTACGGCAAACGCCTCATTCACTTCAAACAGGTCTACATCACTGGCCTGCCAGTCAATTTTCTCCAGCAGCTTACGAATACAGTCTACCGGTGCAATGGTAAACTCTTCAGGCTTCTGGGCATGGCTCTGATAACCAAGAATTCTTGCAATGGGCTGTAAACCCTGAGCTCTGGCATCTTCTTCTCTCATCAACACCAAAGCTGCCGCACCATCGGAAATAGAGCTGGAATTTGCCGCCGTGACCGTCCCGTCTTTGGTAAAGGCTGGACGCAACTGACGGATTTTCTCCGGCCTGGCTTTACCCGGCTGTTCATCAATTTCGATCAGGCCTTTCCGGGTTTCAACAGGCACAATTTCCTCAGCAAAAGCACCAGAGTTGATCGCTGTATTGGCCCGTTCCAGAGAAGCAAGGGCATAATCATCCATAGCCTCACGAGTCAGACCAAAACGATCTGCGGTTTCCTGGGCAAAGACACCCATGGCCATCCCCCGGTAGGCATCCTCCAGGCCATCAGTAAACATATGATCCTTTACCTGCCCATGTCCAAGACGCATCCCCCCTCTGGCTTTATCCAGCAGGTAAGGGGCATTGGTCATACTTTCCATACCACCGGCAACCACCAGATCGGCTTCACCGGTTTTTAACTGCGTCGCACCCAGCATGACAGTTTTCATACCGGAACCACAAAGCTTGTTAAGAGTGGTTGTAGGTACATGAACGGGAATACCTGCATTCAATGCAGACTGACGAGCTGGCCCCTGGCCGGTACCTGCTGGCAACACGCAACCCATTAATACTTCCGATACTTTCTCGGGAGCAACGCCTGCCCGCTCCAATGCTGACTTGATAGCAATAGTACCCAGTTCAACCGCCGTGGTAGACGACAAGTCACCCTGAAATCCACCCATTGGGGTACGGGCAGCGGAAACAATGACAATGCTTTCCTGTGATGGGTTGGGTGCAGAAGACATACTGAAACTCGCTTTTTTTGTTATTTATTTTTCTGGTTGAAAGGACAGTGTTCTGTGTTTTTCGCGTAACTGTCTCTTTGCATCATAGCTCTATTGGTACCAGAAAACGATATCAGAGCAAAACTGAAACAGGCAATTCTTCACTATCCATTACGATTCGAGGGCGATTATACGAGTGATTTTCGCGTTGTAGCTCACCCTTTTGAACTACAAATTAAGAATTGATGATTATCTCCAGATGGAAAAACAACAGATCACTGATATTTTTTAAAAGGCAATGTCAGTATAATACCAATTTCATTTTCAAAATATGTCACGAATTCTGCGATTGCCTTTATACTTTAAATAGCCTGTTGTTCATCCCGTTAATGTCATGCCTAAAACTCCCGATTTTCCTGAAAACTTTCACGATGCA
>NZ_LUKQ02000339.1 GCF_001647025.1 Endozoicomonas atrinae | reverse complement strand
CTGTAGTGATAAACTCTTCAACGGGCATGACTGAAACCTTCTTTTTTGCTTTTTACTGCTTTTAATAGCAGAAAGCAGGTTCAGTCATGTCTCCTTATGCAAACCTAAAAGTCGCACATGGCGTAATAGAAGTAAAAAGGTAAGAAACTACGATAAAGCACCGTTATATAGTAGTTACCGACGAATTCATAAAGATTTTCAGCCCCTGTCAGTAAGGAAGGGACTGAAAATTTCTGATCGATCAGGAAACAATGTCCAGCAGTTCAACTTCAAAAACTAGCGTTGTGTAAGGGCCGATGGCTCCACCCGCTCCACGCTCACCATATGCCAGGTGATATGGAACAAACAGCTTCCACTTGGAACCTGTGTTCATCATCTGCAGTGCTTCTGTCCAGCCGGCAATAACACCAGATACTGGAAATTCAGCTGGTTCTCCACGTTGAACTGAGCTGTCGAATACAGTCCCGTCAATCAGTGTGCCATGATAATGGGTTCTTACAGTGCTGGCTCGGGTTGGCTTTTCGCCACTGCCTTCTGTAATTACTTCAAACTGCAGGCCGGACTCGGTAACCTGAACGCCTTCGCGCTGGGCATTTTCTGCCAGAAACTGCTCCCCTTCAGCAGAAAGAACGCGTGCCTTTTCAGCTTCTTCAGCCTGCAGACGCTTTTGCATCTCAGTAAAGGCAACGTGCAGGTCTTCATGGGAAACAGCGCTTTCTACACCGTTCAGGGCATCAGCCAGACCTGCCAGTACCGCATCAATTGATAATCCAGCGATTGGGTTGGAGGCCAGCTGATCACCCATCTGACGACCAATACCGTAGCTGACCCGTTCTTCCATGGTTTTATAAATATCAGACATTAATTATCAACTTCTTTATGAATTAAGCGAGCGAGTATATCACGATTAGCCGATAATCGATTGATAAGGCCAGTCAACTTTTCGTGCATTGATGGATTTACAGGGCTGATACTGTGCGTATGTGGGGGTTACCTCTGCCAGGTTTGTCACAGAGGCAATTTTTCTTAGAGCCAGTTAGGGGGCGTTCTCAATTAGACATGTGACCAGCCACCCACGGTTTTTGCCAGGCAATACCCTCAGGGCATAAAGGCGTTAACTGCGCAATATGCTGATTCCACATAAGCAGTGATCAACTGGTCTCATGGCTAATTGAGAACGCCCCCTATGCTTGCCATAGATTGACTGTGGAAAGGCTGGATATGACCATGTCTCATGCTGTTTGATGAATAATCACATTATTTACCAAAGATCTATAAAAAAGGGCTAAGAGAGGGAATGTAATTTAAATTGTGTAAACGCTCATTGTTATTCTCCATTTTGGAGTATTAACGACAAGCGTTTACACAATTTAAATTACATTCCCTCTCTTTTACTGAATGGGGTCCATGACATGTGCATTTTGGCAATGACTTGAACATATCTTGGCTCCAGTTCAACCAGTTCTGATGTAAAATGTTTAATGGAATCCAACCTGTCTTGTATATCAGTGGTCATGGGTTCGACTGCTAAAGCCAACTGCTCGGAATCCAGAGACTTCCTCTCAGAACGAACAAATGCCAGCTGGTCCTGAAAATCCTGTTCTAAGTTTCTTTCAGTCTTGAATTGAGACTGACTTAGGAGCGTCATATGTACCTTTTCACTTTCAGGTGCACCCATATATATTTCTTCTATACAACGATTAAGAAGCGCTTTTCTGGTGATTGATGAAAGCCCCTCTCCTTTTTTAATTTCTTCCAAGGCTTCATGGCAGAAATTTCGTGTGTTGTTTTCTGCGTTTACAATATAGCCTGGCTTTTTCTGGTCTTCTCTCTCAACTTTACCCTTTGGCTCTTCTGTTAGTACCGCATGAATACTTGTGCTGTCAGAAGGCTCTCCTTCTAATTCTTGTATACACCACTCTAACAGCATCCTTCGTCTGGAATTTAAATCATCTCCATTTTCTCGAAAAGTATTAAGCTGCTGTTGAAGGCTCTTAGTCAGTGGTTCTGCTTTGGCATTTATTTGTAAAGATCTTTCTTTAAATTGTACGGATTCCTGGTGGAGGGTTTCTTGTACATGATTTTTATATTGCTGATAGCGGGCTTCTGGCGTGGGATTAGCCAATGCAGTGTACATCATTAATTCCTTCACTTGATTGGATTTTAGAGTGCTTTTTCAATTGTTGATATTTTCAATAGAACGACAGTATAGACAATAAGGCTTGTTTTTATTATTTCATTGCTTGATTTTTTAATCCTGTCTTTAATAACATGATCAATGGGTTGTAATTATTTATTATTAATTTTAAGTGAAACTCGTGGTTAATTGTTGGTTCTACTTGCTTATTAATACATTGCTGTTGATTCCGGTTACTATCAAGTATCCATATATGGTGACTGGCAAATTACTACTAACCTTCAATCAGTTGACCGGCCCTGTTTACTGTCCAGGTACTGAAATCGCTGGCAAGGCCAGTATTACCCGAATAGTACGTTTCAGCTTCTGCTTTTAACGTACGGATACTGTTGGGCTCTGCCTCGGAGGATAGTTGGTAACGACCACTGAAGTGGGTAAGAATCAAATTGGGAACACCGCTGGCCTCAGCTGCTTCAGCAACCATCCGGGCTGAGCTGTGCATCCAGACAGGTCCGACTTTCTGCAGAGCCGCATCGGTTAGCGTGGCTTCATGAACCAATAAATGAGCGCCCTGAAGTGCATCAACCAATAACTCTGGCTTATCGTTATCGCCCGCAATGATAACAATCCGGCTTGTCGGTGGAGGTTGTAGAACCTGCTCTGGGTGAACCTGCCGGCCATCCTCAAGCGTAATTGCCTGTCCTTTCTGTAAAAAACCCCAGAGCTCTCCCCTGGGAATGCCCAGCGCATTCAGCTTTTGAATATTTAGCTGGGTACTGAATGTTTTTTCCTCAAAACGATAGGCAAAACTTGGAACACGATGAGAGAGAGGGTGAGCTGTGACAGTCACCTGGGTATCCTGATACTCAAAAGCTGGCTGGTCTGTACGAATAAACTCAATGCTGAATGGCAGTCCTGAAACATCGGCATAGTGTAAAGCAGCCTCAACAAACTGCTGGACGCCATCAGGTGCACAGATTGTCAGTGGGGCCTGTCGTCCCTGCATACTGGCGGAGGTGATCAGTCCGGGCAGGCCATACATGTGATCGCCATGCACATGGGTAATAAAGATGGTTTTGAGATTGTTGAGGGTATAGCGACAGCGAAGCAGCTGGTGTTGCGTACCTTCACCGCAGTCCACCAGATACCACTGTCTGGCATCATCAATGGCCAGTGCCAGTGCCGTGACATTTCTTTCGGTGGTGGGCATTCCTGCCGAAGTTCCCAGGAAAGTCAGTCTCATAAACACACTCAATAATCGTATTCAATGAAAGTGTACCAGATGGTTGAATGGTTTAGGGGGATATGTTTTTGAGTCAACCATCGAGTTTGCGGAATTTTTTCTGATAATTCTAATCGAAGGCTATCTGTATTTTGATTATATGATTGCAGGGTATTGAATAATGCAAGTAACCGGGGTTGATTTTGTTGCTCCTGCTGAAATTCAGCTGAGTGGGCAGCAACATATATCCAAGAGGGATATGCTCTTTGGGGGACATTCATGTAGGCAGAGGCAAAACCCTGAGGGATTGGAACTAGACAGTAAAGAGAAGCTTCTAGTTGGTCGCGAAAGGGCTATTATGGCCAATTCAGAACAGACTGGACAATGTTTAAATGGTGATTCTTTTATTATCGTTAAGTGTGACCCGAAGCGTTATTTGATACCTCGATATTATCGGATTGATCTCTCTTCAGGCGAGGCTACGCCATATGTTAGTGACGTTGCCTCTGGTCGATGTGGATTAAAGAGAAAGAGCCCCTCTGAAGGCTACTTTGAAGCAGACATGCAAGCCGCTGATTTGCAGGTGCCTGTCGATTTAAGAGTAGTGAGTACAGATGAGCCAGACTTGGAATCATGTGACTGGGGAGGTAGCCATGGAGACTTGCGCCATTTGCAGAGTGATACAGGAGAATTGTGCTCTTCAAGTCACGACGTTACAGGTGTTACTAATGAGATAGCTTGTACACATAAACTTGGTACTCGTAACCAAAAGGCTCCGTTGGGATTAGATCAATTTCCTGAATGTGAGCCGAATGTTAAAAAAAATAAAGAAGAGGCAGGACACAGCTGGCAACCTCCTTTCTTAGAATCCATGTCTGAAAAATTTGAAGCTGTTTCTGGGTCTTCGAGTATGCTTAGCTCTGAGGCTAATGCTTATTTGGAGATGCAGGGGGCATTGATGCCTCATGCTATGGATCAGGCAAGTTATATGTGTGCTCTTGAAGGATTGGCTGCTGCCTATAATAGTGCCCAATACTCGGGAATGTAATTTAAATTGTGTAAACGCTTGTCGTTAATACTCCAAAATGGAGAATAACAATGAGCGTTGAAATCAACGAAAAACTGGTAGATCAAATAGCCAGTCAGATTAAAACTCAGGATGAT
>NZ_LUKQ02000338.1 GCF_001647025.1 Endozoicomonas atrinae | reverse complement strand
CCGTACCGGTTGAAATAACCGGCTGAGAGGGTGTCCACATAACCGCTGTAAAAAACAAAGATCAACGTGCGTTCATCGCCGATGGCGTGCCAGCGTTGTGTACCACCGTGGGTTTGTGTCACGGCAGCGATCTGGCTGTATCCAACGTAACTTTCCGGGCTAGTCACAACATCGGCAATCTGCATCTTAAAGCCTTGCTGCTGATTACCGTCAGACTCCACGATCAGGTACATATCGTCCTGATGGGCTGAATGATTTTTGTACACGGTGCGGTTACTGTCCGGCACCGTCGAGGTCATTGCCTTTGTCCAGCCAAATCCCGGTTTGCTGCCGTATCCGGTCACTAAAATCGCATCGAGCACTTCTATGATGCTGTTTTTATAAGCGCCATAACCGCCACTTAAATATTTAAATTCCGGGGCACCTGAATCGTTCCAGCTGTAGTATTGAACCGGCATCAGTCAGCATCCCCCCGAATCTGTAGTGTGAAATCGTCGTTGGTTTCGGTTCCCTGACCTGAAAGGACAGTCCTGCATATCCACACTGGAGCAAGGCATCCATCGGTATTGAACCGGATCGCATTGCCGACGGCCCAACCGCTGCCCCAACCATCAGCCTGGATAGTGAAGAAAGGCACGCCGGTTTCCGGGTTAATGGGTGCCGTGTCGGAGGCCGTTGTGCTGGTTTCAATAATACCGAGCTTTTCCTCGACCACCTGAAAGGCTGAACCACTGGTGAAAATGATCGCCCACTTGCCATAGATGGCTCCCTTGTTGGTCACTTCCACCGGATAGTTAATGGTGTTGTATTGCGCCGTGGTCTGATCCCCAACCCGGTGATCAGTCCAGTTCGGGTCGCCGTTGTCCCATACCTTCTGGCTGAAGAAATTCTTCACTCTCGCCTGAAGATCGCCATAGACGACTGCACTGCTGACCGTAGTTTCGGAGGCGGGTAAATCCCAAGGCACCGGGGAGATAATGGAGAGGTCGCCGTTGATCTGAACGTCACTTAAAACACTCATATGCTCAACCCGATCCTTAATGGTGAAAGGTGCAGTGAGAGGGTTACCGCCAGCATCAATCAGGCTCAATGGATCGGCAAAGGTAACGGTTCCCGCCTCTCTATCGACGGTGTATTGATCGCTGGCCAGCAGAGCCCCGCTGCTGTCTTCCACCGCAATGTCTGCCTGATGGTCACGAGCCAGGTTGATCACCTGGCCTGCGGTGGGGGTAGCGGCATCGGTGCTTGCCGTGTGGCTGATGACTACAATATCCCCGGCTCGATAGATAGGGACCCGTCCATCAGGAGGGAGACGAACCGGATCGAGCCCGATCAATTCAGCATCGAGGGGCAGGCTGGTTTCCACCACGCAGTTATAACGAACACTCTGCGGGATAACGTAAATAGGATCAGTCCCATCGGTAAACTGAAGTTCACACCAGCCTGTGGTTACGTCGATTTTTCCGACCACTTCTGCGGTATTGAACTCACCATTAAAATCCGCCGTTGCCGTGATAATGTCGCCGATATCCACCCGCACCGCTGTTAGCTGCAAGCTGCCCTGACGGATCGGAGCACCGGGCGTTCGGAAGGCGACCGCATCAATCTTAAAGCCAACGCCAACGGTGGCCGCTGCCTGAATGGTTGCAGTACTGACCGATCCCTCTGGATAGCTCGCCAGCGTTGCCATGCCGCCGCTGTAATCAATCCTGCCGACCTGAACCCCGGCATTGGTTTCGGTGCTCAGGTTTTTATAGAGAGAACCATCCCGGTCAAAGTAGGTTTCACCGTTCCATTCAAAGATCACGCTGCCGGGGAGCAGGACGGTATTGTCCATCAAGGGCAACAGATCAATGGTCAGCTCTGGTGAGGTGATATTCTCGTTGTACGGTGCGTGAGCGAGGTTGCTCGCCTGTGCAATGGCCGTAATGGTGCTGCCGTTGAAGGTTTGGATTTTGGAGGTGTTGGTCACGTCCAGCTTTCGAACGTAACCATTAAACGTCTGCTTGATGACGTATTCAGGATAGGAGTACTGCTCCAACGCCAGAATGGTGAATGCCCCGGTCTGGTAATCAATGGCTCCCGTAACACCCCGCCAGCCACCCGTTGTATCGTCGCTAATCTGTTTAGCCACGTTCCGGGTGGTTTCATAGGTTGTCCAGTCATCCTCGTTTCTGGTTTCGCTCGGCACGTTGGACAGCTGCTCGACCAGAAATTGCAGCTGTATAGAACCTGGGAGCAGTGGAGCACCGGGAATGGTGCCACTCATTACGCCCTGACCATCCACAGAGACAATCACCTCGCCACCGGCACTGGTGCCTTCTTCATAGGTCAGTTGAATCTCGGTGCCACTGTCCGGCAGGAAATCCAGCTTAAAGCTCAATTCCCCCGGTGCGTAGTGAATAGCGCCATTACCATCCCCTGTCAGCAAACCATTAGCCTGATCAGTCAGGGTTTTATTCTCACCGGAGGAAACGTACGTCACCGTCATCGAGCCGGGTTTGATGCCGGGTTTTTCGACGGTATGCCGGAAGGTCATATCATCCACAGGCACCGAGCCGGTTCGGATCGTCACCTCATCATCATTCTGCGCCACGTAGCTGAAGACGATAGCACTGTCAGGATCGGGCAGCGCATCGAGGGTGATTGCAGCCGATCCCGTTGCAAAGATAATGGTTCCGGTTCCCGAGCCGGTCATCTGGCCTGCGCCGGTATCCCGGATATCCTGCCATTTACCCAAGGCGATATAGCTGACCACCAAGGTTCCCGGCCTTGGTTTGGCCTCCGCCATATTCAGGGTGTAGTTAAAGCCCCGGTTCTGGTTGGTGATTGGAATAGCTCCACTGATCGCAGCCCCGGTAATGGCCACGGCTGGCTGATAGGTCGCATTGGCAGTAGCCGTGGTATAGCTGCTCGCTCGCCAGACGTTAATCTCCCCGAGGTCATAATCTACGGTTAGCTTGCTGTAATTATTGGTCCCGCTTTTATGGAGCAGATTTCCCGCACCGTCATCTTCAAAGGTGCCGCCATCGAGGGACAGGGAGAGGGTTTTCGGTAATACGCCTCTCTGCACATAGGTTCGGCTCTGGTTGCCGGTGATATGTACAAAACGACAGCTGACCGAACGGGTAGTGTCAGCGGTGGCCACCATGGTTTTGCCGGTATAGCCACCGTATTGATCGAGCAACGGGCTTTCTACCTTGGCACTCGGCACCAGTGGCGCATAAACACTTTCGGCCTTAACGGTGAGATCCCCTGCGGTCAGATTGGCGCTCAATGGCTGAATGCCATAATAACGGCTGGTGTCCGCTATCTGTGTGCCATAAATGGTACTGGTTTCTTCCTCCGGTTCTCCGGGAACTGGCTGCGCTCCGACAAAGGTTGTCACCAGTGGAGCACTGATCTCCATTTCTACCTTGCGCCGGTTAAAGTCCACATACTCTGAACCGTTGTGATAGGTAAACGTGACCACCGAATGGTCAACGGCAGTAATACGGATAAACTGACTCGTTAGCCCATCGGGAGTGGTGAGCTTATAGACCTCCCCGATTTCAGGGACCGCCCATTCCTCACGCTGATAGCCGACAATGGCACGTTGACCTTCCAGCTGATCGCCGACCAGTTCCCATGATGCTTTGATACCGGGAACCACATAACTCTCAATTCTGTCTCTGGCATCCAAACGCTCATCGGTCTGACTGTCGGTATTGAACAGCAAAACACTGACATTCTTATCCTTGGGAGGCTCGGTCAGGATCAAATGACTGCCGAGATAAATGTCATTGTTATCGGTGCTGATCCCAATAAACGCCTTTCGCAGGGCAACATCACCAATGGTTCGGTCGATCCGGGAAATATCCTGAAAGAGATTATTGACGTTGCCATCAATGACCTCGTTACCAGTCACCCGACCGCCACCATCTTCCTCATCCGTGAGGCGCTGACTTTCAAAAAGCTTAACGTCATCATTCGTTATGGCCATATTAAATCCTTTTAAACAGTTTCAACTGTCAGTAATCGAAGGGTAAGAAGGTATTGGTTGTCATCATCTGGATAGGCGAACGGCATAACCTGCTGTGCCTCTATGGGAGCACCGTTAGACCGGTCAAAGATAACGGAGAACTGGCGACTATCCGGGAGCGTTAGAGTCATGGTTTTATTGGCCGCTTTGGAGAGAGCAAACAGGCTCTTGACCGTCAGCCGGGATACCCAACCGGCCTCGCCGCTTCCAGATAGCTCGATTGGCCTTCCATGGATTAGTTGCCCTTCCTGAATCAGCAAAGCGCCGGTCAGGCTCCGCTCTGTATTCTGCTCAACAGGGTTCCATTCAAACTCATTGATCCAGAGCAAATCGTCCGGGAGGGTAATGGTGTCCAGTTGCATCAGACCGTCCTCATGCCTGCATTTTTCAGGGCTTCTAGCAGTTTGGTTTCATCCGTTGAATCAATGCCGACATTGACCGCACCGCCGGGATATTCGAGCCGGATAATTTTCTGCGGAGCCGGTTGTGTAGTTCGGGTGGTTGGTGCCGACGTGCTCACCTGGC
>NZ_LUKQ02000337.1 GCF_001647025.1 Endozoicomonas atrinae | reverse complement strand
AGTGGGTAGGCGGCTGATGACCTATATAAGCCCCGGAACCATAACAATAGCTAACCTATACGGAGGTACTAATTATGAAATCTATAGCTATTTATAATGACAGGGTTCGGCGCTCGCTAATTGATCCAGAGGAAAAAGAAAAGCTAGAAAGCGAAGGCTGTTTATATATTGTAATGATGACTGCCAATCTAACTCATACCATTAAAGACAAGATTGGTTTAGCAACCGCTATTGCCAACTTTGATAACTTCCATGAAGACAATGATCCATACGGTGAACATGACTGGTTATCGCTGGATTTTGATAATGAAAAAATATTCGTCAAATTCGATTATTACGACCGTGAATTAGAACATGGATCAGAGAATCCAGAGGACTTGTCCAAAACAATTCGGGTTTTAACCGTCATGCTCGCCATTGATTATTGATTAAAAATGTATATTCTTACCTTCAAGAATCCTGAGTTATTAATTATAAAGGCTGTTCAGTGGAACCAATTAATTATCTAAACAGTAGTTATCCAGAAATACCTAATCCATGGTGTTCCAGAAGTAGAGCCCAATATCTAGGCAGGCCGGTTGAACAAAAAGATATAATTAGAAAGCTTGGGGTTTTATACAACCATCAATTAGATTCTTGCAGAGGTCAGCAGCTGCTTAGGACTTCCATATCCACAAGAACTCCTGCAATGATAAAATCTCCCAATCTTGAAAATGAACTTATCTTTTATTCCAAACTTAGAAAGCCAAGCGATGAAGAGGTGAAGTTGTACTCGCTGGATAGTAGCTATAACATGCTTGATATTAAAGTAAATCTCAATTACGAAACAAGATCATTTGCTCATTTCTTTTATCGGCCTGAATCAAACTTCATTGCACTACACGACTTGGAATCAAATCCACAGCGAAGAGGAATTGGCTCATTTATGTTGTATGCAGGCTCTCTATTTGCGAAAGAACGAAATCTTGATCATTTCTATGTTGTAAGTGCAGAAAAAGAAGCCTATACATTCTATCAGAAGTGCGGTTTTCAAGATGAGTTGCATTTCTATCAATATTCTGTTGCTGATATTGAATCTGATACAGATACAATTCTTGAAAGAACTTCCAAAATGGCAGATGGGTTCAGTGTTTCTGAATTACAGAAAGCCGCTATAACAACATGCGTCAGGCGCTGGAATTCAGACATTTCACTCAAGTGAAAGAATGAACACTTTTGTATACCAATGAACAGGCTTTCAGCCTGTTTTCATCGTGAAAATCAGCCTTTTCAAAAAAATGTATACCCATTTTTGAGTTCTGGCGCTAACGAAACACCGCGCCACCTAGAACCCGCAACGAAGAAAGAACTCCAGGGACCCCGAAAGTAAGCGACTATAACCGTTTATCAAACTTATCTTGTAAGTACCAGGTGATTCAGCTACCAGAAAACAGAGAGAAAAACCGATATAAAGAGGGAAGGGGGAAAATTAAAAATAATTTGAAATACACGACACGTAACCCATAGTTAAAATAACAATAACGAAAAACAAGGGCAGTACCATGAAAACAACTAAACAATTAAAAGAATCAATCGAAACCAAGATCAAAAGAGCGCAGGAAATGAAGCCTGTATTAGACGACCTGAAGTCTACTGTCTCTTGGCTGGAAACTATCTCCCGATTTTTCACCGTTGAAGTAGCGGGCGATATGAAAAAATACACCGACGATGAAGAGTGGATGGAGAGCGTAGACGAAGTAAGCATCACCATACCGAAACTCAAAAAACTGAAAACCCTGACAGACGAACTCAAAAATCTCGAAAAGAGCATGAAGTTTTAATAGCGAGGCTACCACCATGAACACACGCACTATGCCAGTTACCGACAATGCCGACCTAGCATGCTCAGCAATGATACAGGCAAAACGTATAGCTCTATTATCCGAGAAGCTGGCAGACCTAGCCGAATATATAGCCGAGAATCCAAGCGCCGTGGACGAGCTAGAATTAGCCGAGAGCTATATAGACGAAGCGAGCATACACGTAAACGGTATAGAGCTTTTTCACTCTCGCTTATCAGCCAGTTTGCCGCTGGTCAGGGACTAAAAAAATTTATTGAAATACACGACAGACAACCCATAGTTAAAATAACAACAACGAATAATGATAAACAAAGGAGTAACAACCATGACTACTACTAAACCCACCAGCAAGAAAACGACTACCAACAAAAAAGAGGGTACTACCATGGCTAAGGACAAAATGGAACGCAACAGTAAATCTAAAAAGTCTCCTGAAGAACGATTTGTAGAGACTGTAAATGTGAGAATGCCAAAGGCGCTAAAATTAATCGAGCGTGTAGGCGAACTGGCTGATAAGTCAAAATACGAGTACACAGTAGAGCAAGCTGATAAGATCAAAGAGGCACTTAAAAATGCCGTAACTGATCTGGCTGAAAAATTCGATAAGGGTGAGCAAAAAGAAGAGCCAGTCTTTAAACTCTAATCACCGAACCGAGCAGGCCAGCGAGCCTGCTCAAAACCAGCAGGCTATAGAGCCTGTTTTTTTGTGCCTCCCTACTACCAACCCGCCAGAATCAGAAGCCCCGAGACTGCCGCCGTTCACGCCCCGTAACGCCGGTTTTTCCCTCCGACCCTACTGGTAGCCCTCTCAGGAAAAAGCCTCCTAGACAGGCCTGAATGCCGCCTCACTCAATTACCGCTTTATACCGTCTTTCCGCTATCGCCCGTCATTACTAGGCTATACGGCCATACGCTAGGAGCGCCCGTTGAGGCCGATTGAGGCCGGTTTTTCCCGTATAGGCTATAGAACCGCCGATTAGGAAAAAGCCCCGCAGAGCGGCCTGAATGCCGCCTGCCGCTTATCGGTAATCAGCGGCAAAGCTGGCATTACAGACGGTAAAACGTCAAAAAAATAACCTGATACTGGCGCTGACTCGCAGACTCCAATACACCTTACCTGATGACCTTGAAATCACCTTACCTAGCCGATCTTGATTTCACCTTACCTAGCGGCACGGCAAAAACATGAGCCTTAAAATCGCTGAAGCCCTAGAGAATTGAAGGCTGAAGAAAATTTGATACATATGGAAATATGTAACTTAACGACAGTTGATGTTAAAATGAATGCTTGTTTTTAGTATATTCATCCGGCTAGCAGGCTATTAAGCAGATATATACACTAATTTTTTTAATAATACAGCGAGTAGTCATGTTTTTGCCCTGTACCTAGCGGCTCTGGAAATCACCTTAACTGGCTACTCTTGCAAATACATTAAACCGTTCTTTTTATATCAATATCTGTCAATCAGTGATGGCAGGAATGTATATTGTAAATCCGGCAAAAATTAAGTTTGGATCTTTAATTAAAGGCCTGTTGTTTTTCCAGATGTCTTTCCAGTGACGGCTGGTGCCGTATGCATTTTTGGAAATAGATGTTAACGTATCTCCTCGTTTGATTAAGTATGGATCGCCATTTTTGTTTTGAATAAATTTCTCAGCTGGTTCTGGGAAAGTTAATATCATTCCCTCTTTGATGATGTTTTCAGAGCCAATTTTGTCGGAGTTTGAATCTTTGATGGTTCTCCATTGCTCATAATCACCATATATTTCGAAAGCGATTTTCATTAGAGTATCATTTTGATTGACAGTATAAGAGCCTTGGCTGTATGAAAGGTTGTTTATCTCTGAGCCAGAGGTGACAAAACTTGACAGTTTATAAGATGTAGATTTGTTACTATGTTTACTGGACTCTGCCACGCCTCTGTTTCCGCTGATAGTCGAAGGCTCAATTTTTGTCGGTTTTTGGGATACTACCTCTGCTCTAGAACTGTCAGAAGCTGGCATTTGTTGAGCATTCTGCACCTTTAAACTTTTAGCTGAAACAGAGCCCTCTCTTTCTTTGTTGGTGATTGAAAGTGAGTTGTTTTTATTTGAATCAGTTTTTTTTCTTGAATTTTCGAAGGAAGGCAATACATCTTTGTCACTATCAATCGCTTTTTCTTTTTCATGTGAGTCAGAGCAGGCGGCTAATCCAAATGCCAATCCAATTATTAACAAGCTTTTCATATAAACACCCGGTCAGGCTATCAATGGAATCAATTGATTTAATTGTTGGTTATAAAAATCAATAAATAAAGATCGGTAGGTTTGTTTGGCTGGGTTAGTATTAAATGCTATTAATTACTCCTGACTGTTATTTTATTGACGATGCTACCTGTTATCGGAAATCAAAGTCATTTAATCCGCTTCCTTAACTGGCCACTCTGGAAATCACCTTAACTCACACTTCCTTTGTGCCATTGAACATCGGGTGATTGCTTTCCATGCTTGCCGGGGTGCTTGAAAAGACGTGAACCGGGAGAACGGTCAGAGACTCGCCCTCAGTCCTGAAGTGGTGCGGTGACATAGGATCGAGTACGACGACCATACCGGGGAGTAGTTCAACCTCATCAGTCTTTTCAGACTGCCCGACGATGGAATACCCACGGCCAGAGTGAACATAAACAACCCGGGTTGTCGGATGAATATGATGCACTTGCTCAGAAGTAAACGGTGGAATGGTGAGTTGCTGGAATGTCGGATCACCGATTC
>NZ_LUKQ02000336.1 GCF_001647025.1 Endozoicomonas atrinae | reverse complement strand
GCTTCTTCAGCCGCTGGACAATGCCCTGCTTGTCAGACCGGCCATCCAAATACCGCTTGATGGCTGCCCGTTCCGCACCGCCCAGACTCTTGATCCCAGGCACCGAGTAGTGAGGCGCATTACGGCTGTTGTACCAGTCGCGCTCCTGGCGCTTTGTGGCACTTCCCCCGTCCTGGGGGGCGTACTTGTCGCGCTTTCTATGCCCTTCGGGTGCCCGGCGCTTGGTGGCACTTCCCCCATCCTGGGGGTCGTATTGAGCCTTGTCTTCCTCAATCCCGGCAAAGTCATCGTCAGTCCATTCATCACTATCGAGCGTGTCGTCGGGGCGGCCTCCCGCATCAACGGCATCCAGCAGATCGTCTACTTCATCCCTTTGGGCTTCTCTGGCAGGCTCAGTTGGTCTTCCGGTCCGTTCTTCCGGTTGACCGCCTCGGTTGCTGCCTTCAGCAGTTTGAACAGGTCCGGTTTGTTGGGCCTCCCAGTCGCGCTCCGGGCGCTTGGTGGGACTTCCCCCTTCCCTGGGGGGCGCCTTCGGGTCGATGATCGGTGTGGATTTATCGCCATGGTTTTTCTCCAGTTGGTTATTGGTCTGATTAATCAAGTCATCCAGTGTCGCCTCTGCGGTACCAAACATATCTCCATCGGCTTGTGATTGCTTTTGCAGGTATTGCTCAATCTGATTGGCCAGCTCGCTCAGGGCCTGACCAACCTGCTTTGACTTGTGCAAGTTGGCATCGAGCCACTTGGCAAACAGTTCGGTTTCCGGGCTGAAGTTGTCCAACAGGGAGTGCTGATCCAAAATCTCATCTACTGACTGGTTACGGTTGCGGGAGTCCTGCAATATGCGACTGGCTTCCACCAGGGAATCAATGACGCCATAGCCACCGAGCTCAGGATCAATACCCTTAGCCCTGGCAAAGTGGGGAGCCGCCATGGCTAGTGACTTGATCAGGTTTTTCAGGTCAGGCTTGTCGTCCTCGGCAAACAGGCTGTTGAGCCGTTCATTGTCATAGGCTTTCATAAACAGGGCCGACTCCACACGGTCGCGCATCTGCTTATTCCAGTTACCCTCTTTGGTCTTCAGTTCTCCGGCCTCATCACCCAGCCGGTCAGCGAACCTTGCAAGAAAGGTGTCGTTGCTGCGGTGCAGCAGATCGCCCGTGCCATCGGTATCAAAGTGGCTCAGGTCTTCCTGGGTAATGCGAGCCGCGTCCAGTTTGGCTTTTTCTGCCGGAGACATCGTAGCGGTTTCCGGCTTGTTGGCCTCCTTGGTAAACGACACCCGATCTTCAGTATCGAGCTTGCCCTGCCGCTGGCGTACCAGTACCGGTTCTTTGAATCCGTCCACATCCCCCGGCTTCAGGCCAAAGGCTTTAGCGTTGTCCTTCAGGTACTGGCGGTAAGCCGCTGACCGTTCAGGATGGTTCCGGTAGGCTTTTCGGATCGCTGACACACGGCCATTACCACTTTCCACCACACGGTCACTGCCAATGATTGGCGCACCGCTGCTGGCCAGTGGGTTGGCGCCCAGCTTCTTCGGGTTCAGCTTGCTGGCAATGCCCCTGATCTGGGTTTCACTGGCCTGCCTTGCCCGATCCCGTGGTTGCAGCTCTGCCGGATAGTCCGGGTTGATCCTGCCGGTGTCGTTATGGCTGGCAATCAGGTCGGACTGCTCATAGAGGGCATACTGGGTGCTGACTTCACGCTCATCGGCCATCACCGATTCGTCGGCCTTGCCCAGTACCGGTTTTTTCCCGGATGGAACCCCTGCTTTCTCCTGCGCAGTTCCCCAGTCGCGCTCCAGGCGCTTGGTGGGATTTCCCCCATCCATGGGGGTCAGCCTCATCCCTTCCTGCTGCTGCCGCGCCTCGATGGCTTTCACTTCCCGTTCAAAGCGGATACCGTCCCCGCTTTCGACCATCGCCTTCAGGTTGTCCAGTGCCTCTTTCATGGAGGTCGGGGTAAAGCCTCGTCCACTTTTCCGGGCGTTCATTTCCAGCCTGCGCTGGTCTTCAATCAGCTTACGGACACGGCGTTTCTTGCTGTCGTCACCTTTCTTCCAGTTGAACGAACGGAACAACCGGTTCAGGCCGTTCATCCGTTCGGTGTAGCTGGTCAGATCACGGTCAGGGTTGCCGGTGTACTCGGTTGAGCCAGGATGCTGGTTTGCAGCCCTGTCGATCTGATCCTGTCGGCGTTGCTGGCTGTCCTGCTGTGCGGCTTCCGGGTCAGCATCCACAGTGCCGTACCGGTTGCCGGTAAAGTCGGCAGGCGGGTAGTAAGGCAGTGCCTGCTGCCGGGGTTCGCTTGCCTTCTGTTGCGGTGCAGGGTCTGGCTGTCGGGTTTGCTGCTCAAAGCCAGGGCCGGTAAAGGTGGTTTCCCCTCGCTGTGCTGGACCAACGGGGTCCACATAGATAGCGTTGTCGCTGCCAATCTGAGGCGTCTGCTGCACCGGTCCAGCCTGCCAGCCCGGTGGCCACTGGGACGGGTCTATGGTCAGCTCCGGTTCAGTCTGCGTCTGCGGTTGTTCTTCCTGCGGCTGCGCTCCCCCCAACTCATGGAGCTGGCTCTCCAGTCCGGCAATGGCCACCGAGTTCTGCCGCAGTTGCTCCGCCAGCATGGTCTGATCGGCGTGAGGTTCCTGCATCTGGTCTTGCAGGGTCTGGTGCTGACTCATCAGGTCGTTGAGCCTCTGCTGCTTCTCCCTGATGTCGTCCATATTGCGGGTTCGACCGGCAGCGCCCACCAGTCCACCCACCGGACCGCCGACCACGGCACCGGACAGTCCCTGCTCCAACGCCCCATCAGTCAGTCCTACCTCTCTGCCCACCTGCTGCTGGCCGTAGTTGGCCGCCATCTGCTGGCCAACCCCTTCACCGAACTCCTGCGCCCCTTCGGTCAGGAACCCCTTGGCCGCATTCAGGCCACGGGTGCCGGCGTTCTTCAGGATCAGGTTCTCCATGGCCGGACCCGCCAGACCCATGGAGAGCGCCCCCACCCCGGCAGCCGGGGCAAAGGCGGACTGTGCAGCTTCCTCGGCCAGCAGGGCTTTGGCCTGCTCAAAAGGCTGGCGGGTATCGCCGCCTCCGGCCTGCTCGTAGGTCTGCTGGTAGAGCTCCTGGAACCTCGGCAGGTCTTTCAGTTGCTCATAGCCCAGTCCCATGATCTGGCTTTTGGCGTCTTCGGCACCGGCCCCGCCAATCATCAGGCCACCGGTTGCTCCGTAGCCCACGGCATGACTGCCCTTGTCGATGACATTCGCCAACCCCTGCACACGTCTGGCATCTTCCAGACCTGTCACTGCTGCCGATGCGCCAGATGCCTGAAGCCCTTTCATGCCCAGTGCCGACAACCCTTTACTGGCCACACCACCGGGTATCATGGACGGTGCCAGAGAGCCAACCCCGGAGGCAAACTGGAGGCCAAAACCGGCAGCGGTACTGCCCTCGGTCAGCCCGAACCGGCCTTCACCTTTCTTCTCGATCCCGAACCCCTGCATCGCCTCGATGCTGGACGGGGACATATTGTCGAGCTGTTCCTCGGATTTCTCCCGCAGCCAGTCACTGGCGGCATTATGACCATCGCCGCCCACCAGTCGGCTCGCACCGGATACCAGGTCAGCCGCACCGGCATAACCGCCATGCCAGAGGGCATCCCACAAATCACCGGCATAGCTGCTGTCCGGGTTGCCTCGGCGGCGGGTATGCTGATCAAACAGGGAACGGGCTTCCCGATGGTAGCCCTCCGGTATCTGGGGCTTGAGGTAATGCCGCCAATACTGCTCCCGCAGCCGTTCCTGTTCCTGATCGTCCCCCTGCTGAAACATCGGGGTCGAGCTGTAATCGTGCCAGTTCATAGAATCGTCCTTGAATAAACGCTACCTGCCGCCCGCTACCCGTAAAAGCGGGGCGAGGCAGGTGCTTTGCGTGTCTTTTTCGGGAGGCGGGCAGCGGGAAGCGGTCTGTTATCGTCCGACAGAGGGATGGAAGTGACGGAAGGTGCCGGGGGTGCGGTTCAGGGGGTTGTAACCGGGATAGCCGTAACCCTGCCCCTGCTTCGGCACAGCGGCATTGGGAGTTACCGGAGGGGGTGGTGGCGGTGTCATTACATCCCCGCCCCCCAATGCCTGCTTCAAAGCCGCCAGCGGATCATTCGCCTGTTGCTGCTGACCAAACAGATCAAACCCCAATGTCCGGTTCGGGGTTTCCTCCCCGGTGGTGACATAGCCCGGATTGCGCGGGCCATACTGTTTCATCAGTTGCCCGTAGTGATCCTGAACCGCCTCCGGTAGCTGGGCTTTCTGGTCTTTGGGGTTTAATCCTGCCACATCAGCCTGTGCCTGCTGGACAGCGACTTCCTGTAGTTGCTCGATCAACTTGCCGGGATCATTGACCTTATTGCCTGGGTCAAAGGTCTGTTTCTTCTGACCGGCAAAGTTGTTCAGGTTGGAGAGGGAACTTAGGTAGAACTGCTTCACCGGATTGCCATCGTCACCGAGCAGGCTGACCATCGGGTCTTCATTGCGGTCGCTGTGATTGAAGCGGATACCGCTGACGTTACTGGCCTTGATGCCGGGGTGCTGGTTGATAAACTCGATGGCGTCCTGAG
>NZ_LUKQ02000335.1 GCF_001647025.1 Endozoicomonas atrinae | reverse complement strand
ACGTCAACAGTGCCGGACAGGTTGGGGGCTTTAATGCACTGGCTGGAACGGCGGGTCAGGGAACGGCCATTATCAATCTGGCCGACCTGATGCTGGAAAGCCCGGAGCTGTCGGAGCAGCCGTTTTCAGTGCGCAATATCGGCACGGAAGGGTCACCGGAGTATGTGCTGGTTTTTAACGGCTATCTGGCGGTGAACGGGCCGGTAAATATCAGTCAGCTTCAATCCGGTGAACTGCAAAACGGCACGGCGCTCACGGTGGGGCAGGGTTCCATCGAGCTGAGTACCGGCAGCGATGGATTTGGTCAGATGGTGATCACCGGCAGTGGTGGTATTGCTACCAATGATTACCTGGTGCTGAAAGAGGGGCGGATTGAGTCCTATATCTACACCGCCAGCTCTGGCCATGTTCGTTATAAAGAGGTGCGCCGCACAGAAAGCGGCATCGGCAGGCATAACCAGACCGTGGTGATTCCCGCCTATTTCAAAAGCCAGCCCACCATCAACCTCTATCCCCGCGATATTACCGTTTATAACGCCGACTACCCTGACCAGTCCCAGCGACTGGAACTGTACCACTCAACCCCCATACCCCACGGCGCCATTGAAGGGGTGTGGGTGTTCAAACCCTACGCCCGTCTGTTGCTGGCGGATGGCAGCAAGACGGAGGTCAGGAACGCCCTTTACCAGGGGGCCAGCAATACCACCACCTTTACCAGAGGCGCTGTGGACCAGGTGAAAAAAGTCATTCTGAAAGGGCGGGTTGCCAGCCAGCGTTCCACCGGCAGCGGTGGTACCTGGCAGAACCGTAAGGTGAGCGTGACCCTCCGGTACCGGCAGCAATGGGGGGAGTGGATCGACGGGGAAACGGTGGCCGTGGACATCGACCAGTTCACCACCCACGACATCGAACTGAGCCAGACCCTGACGCAGGGCCGCTATGAGGTGGGGTTGTATTTTTTAGCGGAAGACCGTGAGGGCACGTTTAACAGTGGCAGCGTTACCTACGACTACCGGGATGAGAACAAAATCGCCAACCCCTACCAGAAAACCCTCAGTCCTACCCGTTCAGCGGAGACTTTCCGGCACACCATCACCATTGGTGACCCGAACATCGGTTCGGGGTGGGAGATCAGCCGGATTTTGTATTTCGCCAAGGTGGATATACGGCTTGAGGTCAGGAACCTCTACCGCTATGACAGCAAAGCCTGGGGGCAGGATAAGGTAAAAGGACGGGCCAGAGTGCGACTCTCCAATGATCGGGGCGAATACAACACCTACGAGAAAACCACGTCCAATGACTATTTCACAAAAGAGTGGGAAGTCACCCGGTTTACGGATATTTCCATGCGCTGGGAAGATGTGGTTCACAAAGACGGCAATATCTACCCGGAAGTGGAACTCTGGGCAGAAAGGGCCGGATATGACGGACAGTCACAGGCTGGCAGTTTTTACGAGCCAAACTACGTTCCTACCAGCCTGGCTTATGTTCATATCCGCGACATTGCGGCCACCATCTATTATCAGCGGGCACAGCCAGTGAGTGATGCCCCCCTGAACCACTTCTACTGGGACACCACCGCTTACGACCTCGGTGCCACCGATGTCAGTGTATCCGACGCCGTTATCCACTGGACCGCTACCGGCGAATAAACGGCCACGGGCGAATAAACGGTAACGGGCGAATAAACAGGAGAATAACCATGGGCATGTCACGATCACAAGGCTACACCCGTATAGGCAGACCGGACTCAGGCAACAGTTACGGCCTGACCGGTAACAGTGCTTATCAGAAAAGTCTGGATCAGATGGGAAGCTTCAATACCTTCTCTCTGGGGTCTGGCAGCAACCACTTTTGGAGAAGAAACGAAGCTCAGCCACAAATGCCAGACATCACCCCCCGCTACGCCTACGACGACAGTGAGCAGCGTTACCAGCTCAATATCGACGCGGCCACCGATGTTGCAGACAAGCTGAAGGATTATGGCGACAAGCTGTTTGATGTGTTTGACAACTACCAGCCTAACTTCCAGTACCTGGGCGACAACGCCACGGTATCGGATGCCCAGTTGGAGAGCCGGTTGGGAGAGGCGACCAGCGACTATCAGGCCAATGCGGACTTGCAACAGTCGGAGTACGAACGGGACATGCGCCGGATGGGCGTAAATCCCAATTCAGCCCGGTTTGCCGGGTTTGGTACCAGCAATGCCCTGCACAAGGCGGCGGGACTCTCGGCCATCCAGAATCAGGTGCGGGACACCGCCAGAGAGGAAAGCTGGAACCGCAACCTGGATGTGGCGGAACTGGGGCTTGACCTTGGCAAGACCGCCACCGATGGCCTGAGCAGTGCGGCCAGTGTCTACAAGCTGGCGGCGGATATGTACACGGACAACAAGATCAAGTACGACCAGTTGAACGAAGCGGCCCGCCAGTATGACCTTGGCTACGGCTTCAAGCAGGACGAGATGAAACTGCAAGCCCAGAACCAGGCGTTTAACCAGGGTCAGCAGCGGTGGCAGAACGGTCTGGTGCAGACCTACGCCAACAACGGCGACTGGAATTACTCCGAAAAGTTTGATTATGAGTATTAATCCACAGGATCAGGGAGGATCACCATGTACATCGGATCGGACGGCAGGGTTTACCAGAACAAGTTTGATTCAATTGGCCACGGCACCAAAGTGCCCGGTTACGCCGATGAACAGTACGCCATCAACCAGCGCCTTGGTGAGCTGCGCAGGCAGCAGCAGGAGTACAATGGTCAGCAACAGCAGCAGGTAATGAACCAGCAGCAGATTGACCAGAACGACCTGAACCAGTTCTACGACCGGCAGCAGCGATTGGCCGCCATTCATGGTCAGCCCTACGGGTTCGGGCAGATGCCCCAGAGCATTCAGCCGGGTAATGGCATGGGAGTCAGGCAGAGTCAGCAAGGCGGTCAGGCCGGTTACGGAATGCCCATGGAGCGCAGGGAAACGGTGCAAAACCCTCTGACGCAGGACGCCGGAAAACTGAACCGGATGCTGCAAAAATACCATCAGGGGCAGGACCCACGGGATGCAGAGGATGCTATCGGTTTTATCAACCAGCACCCCGGCATCAAGGCCAGTAACGTCAGCGGTATCCGCTTTAATCACAGCGACCGCAATGAAGACCCGCTGGTCAGCCTGCTCGGTGACGATGGTAATCCGGTGAAGCAGTTCTACCTTAGCTCCCTCTCCAACCTGAACAACTTTGCCGGTCAGAAGAAACAGACCTATGACGCGGGGAATAAGGGAGCCAGTGATCCGGGCAAGCTGATGGAACAGTTGCGGGAGCAGGCCGCTGTCCTGGCAGAACAGAAGCTGGCCAGTACACCGGGACTGAGTGCCGAAGACCGCAACAAGCTGCTGCCCAAAGAGATACAGAGCCAGCTCAACCAGTTGATGAAGCCTTATCAGCCCCGCAACCCCGGTTATATGGACAATGGGCCTGTGCAGTATCAGAACGACAACCCGGACTTCAATCTGTTTGGGCCGAGGGGCGCACAAGGTGGCGGCCCCGGTTATCAGGATGTCATCGACAATAAGCTGGGCAACAACCAGCAAGAAGCCGCACCGCCACCACCACCCTCGGCCACTGCACAGCCCAAGCGGGGGCAGGGTTACGGTTTCGGTGGCAACAGTATGTTGCCAGGTGACTGGCGTAAGTACCTGCCCCAGAACAACCCCAATTATCGTTAAAAAACGCCTCCCGCCTCCCGCTTCCCGCTTCCCGCAAAAGACAAATCAAGCGCCGTTCCCGCTGTTACGGGCAGCGGGCAGCGATATTTTCAAGGATGACCCTATGAACTGGCACGACTTTATTGCGACGCCTGCCTGGCAGCAGGCCGATGACGCTGAACGGGAGCATAAGCGACAGGAGTACTGGCATCAGCACATTGCGCCCCATGTACCCGATGAGCATTACGTGGACGCTTATGCGCAGTTTAACCAGCGCACCCGGCCACGGGGCAACCCGGACAGCTCTTATGCCGGTGACCTGTGGGAAGCCCTCTGGCATGGCGGTTATGCCGGTGCGGCTGACCTGGTATCCGGTGCGAGCCGACTGGTGGGGGGCGATGGTCATAATGCCGCCAGTGACTGGCTGCGGGAGAAATCCGAGGAACAGCTCGACAATATGTCCCCTTCCAGTGTGGAGGCGATGCAGGGTTTTGGTATCGAGCGCAAAGGCGACGGGGGTTATGGACTGACCGAGGGCAGTACCGCTGCCGGTTTTGGCCTCCAGTTTGCCTCTGGGCTTGGCTCTCTGGCGCCGTCCATGATACCCGGTGGTGTGGCCAGTAAAGGGTTGTCGGCACTGGGCATGAAAGGGCTTCAGGCGACCGGTGCGGCGACAGCAGTGAAAGGGTTGAACGATGCCCGGAAGGTGCAGGGCTACGCCAACGCCATCGACAAGGGCAGCCATGCCATTGGCTACGGGGCAACCGGTGGCCTGATGATCGGCGGTGCCGGTGCCGAGGACGCCAAAAGCCAGATCATGGGACTGGGCTATGAGCAACTGAAAGACCTGCCGAGGTTCCAGGAGCTCTACCAGCAGACCTACGAGCAGGCCGGAGGCGGCGATACCCGCCAGCCTTTTGAGCAGGCCAAAGCCCTGCTGGCCGAGGAA